>NZ_DGXL01000033.1:62742-137021 GCF_002395615.1 Megasphaera sp. UBA4233
TCGTGGGGCTCGTCTTTTCTTTCACACATTAAAATGCCGGAATAAGGGCACCTTTGTAATGTTCTTCGATATATTTCCTGATGACATCAGAATTATAGATTTCGACGATTTTCTTCAGCGTCGGATTATCTTTGTCATCTTCATGGACGGCAAGAATATTAGCATACGGCGAATCTTTGTCTTCCCGCAGGAGGGCATCCGTTACAGGGTTCAGGCCGGCATCCATGGCATAGTTAGTATTGATAGCGGCGAAGTCAACGTCGTCGAGAGAACGGGGAATCTGAGCGGCTTCCAGTTCTTTAATCTGGAGATGTTTTGCATTTTCCGTGATATCCTGCGGTGTCGGATATTTTACGCCATCTTTAATCTTGATGAAACCGGCTTTCTGGAGCAGCAGCAGGCCGCGGGCACCGTTGGTCGGGTCGTTTGGAACGGCTACGGTCATGCCGTCTTTTACGTCATCGAGGCTCTTGATTTTGTGAGAGTAGAGGCCGATAGGTGCTACGACGGTCTGGCCGATAGAAACGATTTTCAATCCCTTGTCTTTGACCAGGTTGTCCATATACGGTTTATGCTGGTACGAGTTCATGTCGATTTCCTTATTGGAGAGGGCGACATCGGGAGTTACATAATCAGAGAATTCCATGATTTTAATGGTAATGCCCTGTTTGGCAGCTTCTTTTTTGACCTGTTCCATGATTTCCGCATGGATGCCCGGTGTGACCCCGACAGTGATTTCTTTTTTGTCGGAAGAAGCCGATTTGGAATTGTTGTCACTACTGCCACAGCCGGCGGCAAAAACGCACAGTGTAGCGAGGGCCGCCAGTGTTACGGCCTTTTTGATGAATGATTTCATGATACAGACACTCCTTTTATTTTTTATTCTTCTTGCGGGAAGCAAAGTCGCCGCAAGCCTGAATCAGATTGACGCCGATGACGAGGATAATGATCGTAGCCAGCATGACATCGGCCTGGAAACGCTGGTAGCCGTAGCGGATGGCGATATCCCCAAGACCGCCGCCACCGATGGCACCAGCCATAGCTGAAGCCCCGATGAGGTTGACGATGAGGACGGTGATATTATTGATGATCGTAGGCAGTGCTTCCGGAAGCAGGACTTTGCGGATAATCTGCAGCGGAGAAGCACCCATGGATTCTGCCGCTTCGACGAGACCGAAGTCGACATCGCGGATGCTCGTTTCTACGAGCCGGCTGAGGAAGGGAATAGCGACGATAGTCAGTGGTACACAGGCTGCCGTCGTGCCGATAGACGTACCGGCAATGAGGCGGGTCAGCGGGATGATGGCGACCATGAGGATGATAAACGGGATGGAACGGATGATATTGACGATAGTTCCGAGAATCTGATTGATTACCCTGTTTTCCAGAATGTGGCCTTTGCTGGTCGTAACCAGGGTGATGCCGAGAGGAATACCGATGATAGCAGCAATGAGAGTAGAGATGGACACCATGAACAGTGTTTCTTCGATACCCTGTATCATTAATTTAATGAGTTCTGGGGACATATCCTAAAACCTCGCTTTCAATAGGTTGCGTCTTAATATACGAATACGCTTCGGTCTGGGCTTTCATATCGCCCATGATGACAACAATCAGATAGCCGAACGGCACATCCTGAATATAATCGATGTTGCCGTAAAGGACACTGACATCGAGATTGAACTTGCGGGCGACATTGACTACCAGCGGTTCGTTGGTAGCGGCTCCCTTGAAACGGAAGCGGACGAGCATATCCCGGTCCGGCGATGGCTGATTGGTGACGCCCAGTTTTTTGATGCCTTCGGGCAGTTCCATATTGATGACCGATTTGACAAATTCCTTCATCGTTTCCGACTGGGGATTGGTAAAGACGTCGATGACCCGGCCCTGTTCTTTGATGACCCCGCCTTCGATGACAGCCACGCGGTCGCAGATTTCCTTGATGACGGCCATTTCGTGGGTAATGATGACGATGGTGATGCCCAGGCGTTTGTTGATGTCTTTCAACAGTTCCAGGATGGATTTGGTCGTCTGTGGATCCAGTGCTGATGTCGCTTCATCGCACAACAGGATTTTCGGATCGCTGGCCAGGGCGCGGGCGATGCCGACACGCTGTTTCTGGCCACCCGAAAGCTGGGACGGATAATTGAACTGCCGGTCCGTCAGGCCGACCAGTTCGAGCAGGGAATCGACCTTGCTGCGGATGACTTCTTTGGAAGCGCCAGCCAGTTCCAGCGGAAAAGCGATATTGTCAAAAACGGTACGGGACGACAGCAGATTGAAATGCTGGAAAATCATGCCGATGTTTTTGCGTTCGGCCCGCAGCTGGCTGTCGGACATGGCCGTCAGTTCCTTATCGTCGATGATGACTTTGCCCGTCGTCGGTTTTTCCAACATATTGATGCAGCGGACGAGCGTCGATTTGCCGGCACCACTTTTCCCGATGATGCCGAAAATTTCGCCGTCATGGATAGTCAGTGAGATGCCTTTCAGGGCCTGGACGTGCGTTTTGCCGCCGTAGGTCTTGGTAATGTTTTCAAAGGTAATCACAAGATCAACTCCTTAATGGATACACCTGGAGGTGCTGATAGCATAAAAAAAGCCGTCAACAGATGCTGACGGTACGTATACAATCATTTCATCTGCCGGATGGAAATCCGTTGGACTTGGCACCTTCCCGCTATGGGGGGTTGCCGCAGCGTCATAGGGCCATTCCCTCGGCTGCTCTGGATGAATAGGTTATGTAATTGCTGAGTTGTATACTAACACTAATAGGAATCCTTGTCAATGTTATTTGTGTAAAAAATTGAATGCCGTTCGAAAAAAATATTTCATCGTCAAGCAGGAATTTACCTTTTTATATCGAATACTTAATATATGAGGAGCAGGATATCCGGATTTTAAGCATGGATGGTCCGGAACGAAGTTTCTCACGAAAGGAAGGGATTTGTATGGCAACAATCGTAAGAGGCAAGAATTTAGAAATTACACCGGCATTAAAGGACTATGTACTGAAACATGAAAAGAAAGTAACGAAGTACTTTGAAAATGAAGTCAATGTCCAGGCTCTTCTTTCCGTCGAAAAAGATCGTAAAATTGCTGAAATCACCTTGAAAGTAGATGGTGTCGTTCTTCGTGGCGTCGAAGCCAATGACGATATGTACGCCGCCATCGATCTGGTTTACGACAAAATGGTACGCCAAATCCACAAATATAAAACGAAGCTGGCACGCCGTATGAAAGGCGGCTCCTTCCATGAAGGACTCGTCGAAGGACCGGCTGCACCGGAAGAAAACTTTGAAATTGCCCGGGTCAAGAAATTTGCAGCCCGTCCTATGGACGTAGAAGAAGCTATCCTGCAGATGAATCTCGTTGGCCACGATTTCTTCGTTTTCCTCAATTCGGAAACGGAAGCCATCAACGTCGTATACAAACGGAAACATGGCAAATATGGCCTGATTGAACCGGAATACTAAGCTGAATCATACAGGGGCTGTGGTATCGCAGAAAGGGTATCACAGCCCTTGTTTTTTTGCCTTTCAATCCCGTATTTACAGAGATATCGCAATGTGTCCTAATATAAGGATGTTACCTTATCTTTGCATAAGATTTTTTCATGTCAGATAGTGTAAAATAATTGTGGGAAAACTTTAATACATTAAAGAAAATACAAAAAGAGAAGGAACTCCTTATTGTATAATAAAGTGTAGATCCAACACATACGAAAGGAGTCCTTCTCATGTTTAGTATACAACAAATTTCCAATGTTTGTGTAGATTTTTTTAATGCATCTCTTCGGAAAATCTTGGCCCAGGAACTATCATTAGCTCAGTTAAGCCAAAATCTGGATCAATTGGTCAATCAAATCGGAGTAGCCATCATGACAACACTCCTGGAACAAGCCGATGCGGCTATCTATGCAGCGATTAGACCAAACCATTAGTATCAGGTTAAAGACCATCGCGTACGGACGCTGACCACACTGTGGGGCGATGTCACCTTTGCCCGGACGTATTATCAATGTAAGGCAGATTCATCATATCATTATTTGTTAGATGAGTGGCTGGGATTGGATAAATCGACTCATATTGAGCCGCTGTGCCGGGCTCGTTTAGTCACTCGTTCCGCTGACGTAAGTTATCGTAAGGCCGCTGCTCTTACAACGCCCACCAGCCTGAGTGTCCAAAGTGTCTTATTGTCTATCCGTAAATTAGGGACTCTCCCCAATCAGGCAGCCGCTATGCCAGAAGCCAAACCAGAGATTCACAAAGTATATGTAGAAGCGGATGAGGACCATGCAGCGATGCAAAAATGCCCTGCCAAAGAGATGAAACTGATCAATGTCTATGACTCGAAGGTATCTGTCTGTCGGGGACGCAGGAAGCTATGTGGGCGGCGCACGTTTTCCGGATGGGAAGCTCCGTCTCAGTTATGGCCAGAAGTGAATCAGTATATCCAACAAGCCTATGGAGCGGAGCAGACGCCGGAAGTGGTAATCAAAGGAGATGCTGCTCCATGGATTAAAGCAAGGACCAACTATTTAGCCCAAAGTACCCATGTTGTGGATGGATATCATGCCAGCCAATACCTTCGTAAAATCGCAGGGAAAGGTACGAGCCGCGTACTCTATGACGCACTGAGAGCCAACGACCAGGCGGCTTTTGTACAAGAAGTACAGCGAAAGTTGCGGACAGGTCCGGAACGGAAAAAGCCCATCATGGATGGGTACCAATACATCCTGTCCAACTGGGATGGCGCCCATAAAGCTTTGACGCAATCAGATGCTACCAGCAGTACGGAAGGACACGTAAGCCATATGCTGTCTGAACGGATGAGTTCACGGTGTATGGATGGAGTCCGATTGGGGCCGAACAAGTCGCCAGGATGCGTACGTATATAGCCAATGGAGGTAATCTGGAAGCCTATGCACAGAAACGGTTTGCGTCCGGTGGGCAGATGACGGAACTGAACATCAATCGGGAAGTCTTGAAAAAAGAATGGAATTTTCGGAAATTAAAGTACTGCACTTACATTCCTGAAAAAGCGGATGATATGCCAGGCCGTGAATCCACCTTGACGGGCGGATGGATGCGATTAATAGAAAACGGCGGCTATCAGCATATTATGTAGCTTTTATACCAAGGTCTCCTTTCTCATGCCAAAAAATTCCCACAACATCTTGACACTATCTTCTATTTTCGTATATTTTAATGATGGAACAGTACGACAATGTGATGCTTCTAAATTAATTACCAGACAAGGTGTTTTTCAGGAATTACAGAATTTAGAAACGTTCCGTTCGTGTCTGACTGTATTGAATGGTACAGTAGCCTGGGACTTGGAAGGCAATCGCGATGAAACACGATGCATAGATATCGATCCCTTTATCGTATATGAGTCACCAGTCGTAAAAGACCCATTGGAGAATGTACAAACAGCATAACTATAAGTAAGGTTTGTAAGGGCCTCATAATCATGTGGGGCCTTTTTTTATATAAAAAATATCCCGCTGAAAGAATCGGAACCCCTTTGCCCGATGTCACCCTATGGTATTACGAAGATGACGACGGAACATGCGGGTCTACCATGAACTGTACGGCCTCGATGCGACGGTGTTCCGCTTTGCCAACGTTTACGGCGAACGGCAGGGAGAAAAAGGAGAAGGCGGCGTGGTCAGTATATTCTGCAAACTCCTGTCCCAGGGAAACCCTATCACCGTCTATGGCGATGGCAATCAGACACGGGACTTCGTCTATGCCGGAGACATCGCATCGGCTATCGTACAGGCATTGCCCCTCACGGGCTATCACACGATCAACGTATCGACAGGAACTGAAACGAGCATCAACGACCTGATCCAATCCTTCGAACGGGCCATAGGACACAAGGCCGAAGTGCAATACGCATCACCCCGCCCCGGAGACATCCAGCGCTCCGTCCTGAGCAACAAAGAACTGATACAAACCCTGCACATAAAACCAGAAATGACTCTGGAACAAGGCATAGCCCGAACCTACACCTGGTACAAGCATCCGATGTAGAAGCCCCCACCGCTTCTACATCATACTTTAAGTATCATAGTTGAACGTTCAACTATGCTATATCTTTCAGTAGCAGGCGGATAGCTCCTATGGGGTGATGGGGAATGACTGGGAACTTCTTGACACTAACCTGCAAGTGGGTTTATTTGACATAAAATTTGTTTTGCAATAAACTAAATATAAATTGGCAAACATATTTTCTTGTTTTATTGGTATTATTCAGCACTTTACAACTTTTGCGTTGCCTCGGTAGTTTCCAAAGTCAGTTTGGCCTGTACTAAGTCTGCTAAAAAATATTTCACGCTGTATTTGTTAGCTTATATGGCTTCGCAGTTCTTGTGGACTGGCGTTTTTATACTTTGCAA
The DNA here is from genome assembly GCF_002395615.1 of Megasphaera sp. UBA4233. Lineage (NCBI taxonomy): Bacteria > Bacillati > Bacillota > Negativicutes > Veillonellales > Veillonellaceae > Megasphaera > Megasphaera sp. UBA4233. The sequence continues at coordinate 69,149 of NZ_DGXL01000033.1, forward strand.
AATGCTCATCCAGATACGTCTGCATTTTCAGGCCAGTTGGGTATGATCGGCCCGGTCAACAGGAATTGCGTTTGCCGTGTTGCCGTAGAAAAATATTGAACAGATTCATTGTATTTCAAAGAGTGGTTATGCGATATTTATTTGTTCAAAAAGTTGCAAAATGCTGTTAAAATAGATGTGAAAGATAATTATAATATTGATATTGAAAATTTATGGTTTGGTATGATAGCAGGAGATAATCTATGTATACTGTAAATAGAGAAGAAGAAAAAAATATAAGAGGGGTAAATACAATTCTTTCTGTTGATATTGATGATGACGATAGCAATAATGAAGCCCCGGATCATGATTTTTCTGCTCATTTTGATCCTGAAAAGATTAATATAATTGTTAAACAACCAACTGTATATAACCTGATTCAAAGAATGAATTCAACTCCATCTGAAATTGATATGAATACAAGCTTTCAGCGACATAGTGGATTATGGAATAAGACTGATCAAAGTCGATTAATTGAATCGTTACTTTTAAGGATTCCTCTTCCAACATTTTATTTTGATGGTTCAGATGACAATAAATGGTTGATTGTTGATGGTCTACAGCGATTGAGTACATTTAAAGCTTTTATGGTTGATAAGGAACTTAGATTAACTGATTTAGAATATTTTACCGAATTTAATGGTTTAAAGTTTGATGAACTTCCTAAAAATATGATAAGAAGAATAGAAGAAACCCAAATCATAGCTAATATTATTCAACCAGGAACTCCTGATGAGGTTAAGTTCAATATCTTTAAGAGAATTAATACAGGCGGATTTAATTTAAATTCTCAAGAAATAAGACATGCGATATTTCATGGGCAGGCATCCGATTTTATCGAAAATTTGGCAGATAGTGATGCGTTTAAACAGTTTCATATTAGTAATAAGAGAATGCTTGATCAAGAACTAGTCACTCGTTTTGTAGCATTTTATATCTTGAAATCAGAAAACTATAGACCTCGCATGGATGATTTTTTAGAAGTTGCTATGCAGCAGTTGAGAGGTATGTCAGTTGTTAAATTACATAAAATATCTTCAAGTTTTGAAAAAGCAATGAAACGAGCATTTATTCTTTTTGGAATAAGAGCTTTTAAGCGGCAAAAACTTGGCGAAAAAATACAAGGTGGAAGTAAAATTAATAAAGCAATGTTTGAAATATGGTCAGTTGAATTGAGTCATCTAGGTGACTCCGAATTTGAAATCTTGATAAAAAATAAATCGTTTAAAGAAAAATATAATAGATTGCTAGACGATGAGAAGTTTATAGAATCAGTTTCCCAAGGAACTGGACATAGAGAAAACGTTCAATTTCGATTTGCAACTATTGAAAAATTAATCCAGGAGTGCTTAATATGATTAAAAAAATACAAATAAAAAACCTTAAATGCTTTAAATCTATAGATATTGCTATTGCACCTTTAACAATTTTAGCTGGAATTAATAGTATGGGAAAATCTACAGTGATAGAATCACTATTACTTTTAAGAGAATCATATTTAAAAAGGCAGAATTCCATAAGTAGTGGAGAAAATCGAATTCCTTCTTTTACATTACGCTTAAATAATCAGTATATGCGTCTTGGTCATGGCAACGATGTCCTTTGTGATTTTAGCGATAATGATATCATTAGTATGAAAGTTGTTGATCAGGATAATGTTTTCGAGGATAAATGGAAGGTTAACAAAAGTAGTAACTCTAGTATCTTGCAACCTATGAATTCTTATGCAGTAACTCGGGATAAAGAGATTTTCATGAAATCAAAACTCTTTGCACAAAATAACAATAGCTATATTGATTTTTCTTACATTACTGCAGATCGTATTGGTCCAAGAAGCTGGTTTGATGTTCCTGATGAAAGCGTTGAAGTTAATCATAATATTGGCAGTAAAGGTGAGTATTCTGCTTTTTATTATAATTCAATGCAGAACAAAGATATTCCGTTGCTGGGTGTAGCTGATCAAGATGAAACACCAACTATAGATTTTCAGGTTAATAAATGGATGGAATGTATTTCCCCTAATACGAAAATTCACACGACTGTGCAGTCGGATATGGATGCAGCTCAATTGACTTATTCATATTCGGGCAGTGCTAAAAACCGTCGCTCTATTAATGTTGGATTTGGATTGACTTACACTCTTCCTATTATACTTGCATTGCTAACAGTACAACAAGGTGGAATATTATTGTTAGAAAATCCAGAGGCCCATCTACATCCTCATGCACAAACAATGTTGGGAAGATTAATTGCAAGAGTTGTTGAAAATGGTGCACAGATTATTTTAGAAACACATAGTGATCATATTATTAATGGAATACGTGTGGCGATAAAAGAGCAAGGTATGAAACCAGATAAACTTTTGATTAATTTTTTCTCAGCTAGTGATGATAAAAACGATTCGACACCTCGTGTAACGCAGATAAAAGCAGATGAGAATGGTAAATTGAATGATTGGCCAAAAGACTTTTTATCTGAATGGGAAGATAATCTTTTTAAATTGCTGTAATAATAGGAGATAGACTATGATTTTTTGTTTTAACGAACTTAGTTTGCAGAATTTAGATGTAATAGATAATAAAATCTTGGAAAAAACTTTATTAAAATTCCTATTGATTTTGAAAAATGCTGTAGATAAGGATGGATTTCCTGAAGTTAGAACGGAAAATGGAATGTGGGGAACTGTAATTAATAATAAACCCATTAATGAATTAATTTATAATTCAACAATAGATAAAGATTTGAAGAGATTGATATTCAGAATTCATGATCGATCTCCGTATATTAATGATAAGAAAATTGATACCTACTTTTATGGGAAAGATAAACGTCCTGCAAAAGGATTTAGTGCTAGCTTATATTTAGATTGTCCAGCAATTTCCTTGTCTTCTTTTGCAGGTGAAGAGGAGTCTATTGTTTTAATAACTAAAGAAGGGGAATTACATAAATTGGTGTTTAACTTTACAAATAACGGGCAATTTGAGGAATATCTGAAATTTTACCTTTCAAGCCAACACTGTCTTAACTACATTTCGAATGGAGCCGAATTAAAAGAACAAGCTTCTAAAGGAAATTTTTGGAAAAATTTAGTTTTCCATGATAGATTTTTTAGATTAGAATTAGATAATAATACTGTACGTATTGTAGTTGAAAAACTGTGCCAGTTAAATAGTTTTCTTTGTTCTTATCTAGATGAAAATCTTACGTTTTTAAAACTGCGTAAAATTTTACCTGATGTAAGAGATGAATCTACAACAGTAAAAAATAATGAACAGTTATACAAGGCAAGAACAGTGCAGTTTAAGGGACAAAGTGTTTTGTGTACTTATCATACGAGTTTAAACAGCTCAAATCGACTTTATTTTTTTGTGGACTATACTAAGCGTATAGCTTATATTGGGTATATTGGTAAGCATCTTACAACAGCAAAATTTAAAAGTAATTAATATTCCATAGACTGTATATTTCTGGGGCATTATTGGTTTTGCTATTGATGTAATTCCCATCATATAACTCCTGCGATATGGCTTCGTTATTGCATGACTAGCTTTTCTTATATTGGCTTTGTCTATTTTCTCTTAAATGTGAATGTCACCAAAAGAGCGAGCTATTTTGGATGTCAATTCATATGGTAGCGTCGAATCGGAAAGATGCACTATTCATGTTTAAAACATGAGAATGGTGCGCCAATCGGTCAATCCGAGCTGTTACAAGTGTCTCGTTAGCAAATATCTCCAGATATCACGAAAACTCAAGATTGTTGTAATTAGGGTGATGGCACAAATGTAGGAGAAATCGAAGGACTATGCGTCATAACGCCAACCGTACACGGTGATGCGCGTGGCTACTTCATGGAAACATATCAACCATATATCAACCATATATCAAACATAAACCAAAGCCCCTGTCGTTAGATCCCCATGAGTTTGATTGGCAGGGACCGATTCATAGCTATCATAGTTGAGCGTTCAACTTGTCCTTTTCCCGTTATCATTTTTTTGCAGTCATCCATACCGTCTATGGCGATGGCAATCAGACACGGGACTTCGTCTATGCCGGAGACATCGCATCGGCTATCGTACAGGCATTGCCCTTCACGGGCTATTACACGATCAACGTATCAACAGGAACTGAAACGAGCATCAACGACCTGATCCGTTCCTTCGAACGGGCCATAGGACACAAGGCCGAAGTGCAATACGCATCACCCCGCCCCGGAGACATCCAGCGCTCCGTCCTGAGCAACAAAGAACTGATACAAACCCTGCACATAAAACCAGAAATGACTCTGGAACAAGGCATAGCCCGAACCTACACCTGGTACAAGCATCCGATGTAGAAGCCCTACCGCTTCTACATTACACCTTTAGCAGCATAGTTGAATATTCAACTATGCTATATCTTTCAGTAGCAGGCGGATAGCTCCTATGGGGTGATGGGGAATGACTGGGAACTTCTTGACACTAACAAATTCCCACAACCTCTTTACACTATCTTGGATAGAAATATCATTATGTTGAGAAATTAACCGCTATACAGAACAGGGGCATTAGATTTGCTTGACGATGACAGAAATCTACCAATCTGTCCTATTTACTTTATGCGATTTTTATAATAAAATAGAGGACAAATAGAAGATATTGTATTTATGCAGTATCGTGAAAGAAGGGGTATGTATGTCTCGTCCTGCTGATGCAGCGCCGCAGGCGCCGTATACGACAAAGTCCATTTGTTTATCGGCGGTCCTCGCTGCTGTGGTCTTTATTATGACTTTTGTACCGCGCATTCCCATTCCACTGGGATATGCCCACCTCGGCGACGCCGTGATTTTCCTGAGCTTCCTGTATTTTAACCGCCGCGAAGCCGCCCTGGCTGCCGCTATCGGCTCTTGTCTGTCCGATTTCCTCGGCGGTTTCCCCCTGTGGATTGCGCCGACCTTTGTCATTAAATACGTCATGGTATTCATTGTATTTGCCATCTGCTGCCGGGGAACGCAGAAGAGTGCCCTATATTCTGTCCGCACGCTCATTGCCTTCCTCCTTTCTTCTCTGTGGATGGCCATCGCCTATACCCTGGCCGGTGCCGTCCTCTTCGGTAGTATCCAGGCCGGTCTGGCTTCTCTACCGGGACTTCTCATGGAAGGTCTTCTCAATACGATTGCTGCCATGGGTGCCGGGATTTTTCTCAAGCAGCTGCCCACGACCCGTCAGGGCAGTATACGGTGAGGCGCGGCGATGGAACAACAGAAGAAGATTGCACTCATCAATGATATTACAGGATTTGGGCGCTGTTCTATTGCTGTCGAACTGCCGCTCATATCGGCCCTGAAAGTACAGGCCTGTCCGCTGCCGACGGCAATCTTGTCGGTCCATACGGGATTTCCTACGTATTTCATCGACGATTATACGGACCGTATGAAAGATTACATTGCCAGCTGGAAGAAAAATGGCCTGACCTTTGACGGTATTTCTACGGGATTCATGAATTCCCTCGAGCAGATCGATATTGTCATCGACTTTATCCACCAGTTCAAGCAGCCTGATACCATCGTCATCGTCGATCCGGTCATGGGGGACTATGGCAAGTTGTATGCGTCATATACGGAAAAGCTATGCGCTGAAATGCGCCGTCTCATGCAGTATGCCGATGTTATTACGCCGAATCTTACGGAAGCATGCCAGCTCCTGGGCATTCCCTATCCGGAAAAAGGTCATACGGACCGGGCGTACCTCGAAGATATTGCCGGGCGGCTGGCTGCTATGGGACCGGGACAGATCGTCATTACGGGACTGGCCGACGGGGATCATATTGACAACTACATCTATGAAACGGGAAAAGAACCGGACATCGTGTCGGTGAAGAAAATCGGCCATGACCGGTCTGGTACAGGCGATGCCTTTGCCGCCATCGTTTCAGCTTCGGTCGTACGCGGCGACAGTCTGAAGGACGCCGTCGTACGGGCGACGGATTTTATCAGCAGGACGCTGGTCTATACGGAACAGTTGGGACTACCGACCAACCGGGGGCTGGCCTTTGAACAATTTTTGACAGAATTACATTAATTTTATATAGAAAAGGGATGTGGCACTGATGATTACTTATGTATACGACAAGGGACACTATATTACCATGGCCGAAAGTCTGGCCAAACAGCCAGAGGGAAAACGCAACCTCTATGTCAATCTGACGAACCGTTGCACCTGTTCCTGTACGTTCTGTCTGCGCAGTCTGAAAAAAGAAGCCGAAGATATGGAACTGTGGCTTAAAGAAGAACCATCTGTTGCCGAGGTAGAAAAAGAACTGGACAGCCAGCCCTGGGACTACATCGGTGAAGTCGTGTTCTGCGGCTTTGGGGAACCGACCATGCGCCTTGATGATGTAGTGACTCTGTTGACCTATATCAAAAAACATCATCGTGATGTCAAGACGCGGATTAATACCAATGGCCTGTCGGATTTGGAATATGGCCGTGATACGTCTGTCGATTTCAAAGGCGGCATCCTTGATACGGTTTCCATCAGCCTCAATGCATCTAACGCCCAGCGTTATCTCGACCTGACGCGCAGCAAATTTGGCATCGGTTCGTACGAAGCCCTGCTGACCTTTGCCCAGCACTGTCAGAAGTATGTGCCCAACGTCGTTCTGACCGTTGTCGATCATGTCGAAAGCGAAGAAGAAATCGCTAAGTGCCGTAAAATCTGTGAAGACCGGGGGCTGACGCTGCGCGTACGGGCCTATGAAGCCAATTAAATTATAACAGTTTATTTCAATTTGTGACTCCTGTGCCATAGAAATGTAACATTTGTCTGTTATACTGTGTCCATCATCTAAAAAAGGAGTGATGGCGATGAAGATGTTACATACATGGCAGCGGCGTACGCTGGCTGCTGTACTGGCCGGAACGGCGGCCGTAATGATAGGTGTGGCTCCCTTTACGATAGCACAGGCTGCTGATACGACCGATGCGGCAGCGGGCGCCAGCACCCGTCCTAAAATGACACGGCAGATGCCGCCGATACATCCCGGTATAGGACAGAATGCCCGTATTGACCGCATGGTCCAGCAGGGAAAAATCACATCGGAACAAGCAAATAAACTGAAAAAAGCGATAGCTGATTTCCGGGAAAAAGAAGCGAAAGATCATCAGAAATTTATGAAGAGTCTGCCCAATAAGACGGGTATATCAGAAGAAACGCTCCGTGAAATCATGGCACCGCCCCGTTTGCGCCGCGGATTCGGGCCTCAGGCACGTCTCCAGCAGCTGGTAAAAGACGGATCCATCACACAAAGTGAAGCGACGGCATTGGAACAGAGTTTCCAGAAGCATCATTCCCGGCAGGGACAGCCTCCTAAGGCGCCTGCTGACGGACAAAGACCGGACCGTCAGAAATTAGAACAGGAACTATCCCAGGAAACGGGAATCTCTACAACGCGTCTGCAAGAAATCATGCAGCTCATGCACCAGCAGGGCCCACGAGACGAAGCACCCCAGGCTCCTGCTGATAAAGACATCTGATTAGAAGTGATTTAAGGGGAAATCTTTTGTCCCGTGAGTTTCCATTTATGATAAAGAAGCTGTTGCATTAGCATTATCTTTGCTTAATGCAACAGCTTCTTTTGGTGTGCAATAGTATGTTCCACAATGGTCAATCGTTTGGACTGATGTAAGGCTTCCAGTAAACTAAATTTTTTGTAAGACTTGTTCTGTATCTATACGCGTGCTTTGATCTGCTGCAGCGATTTCTTCCAGTGAGGGATGGCTGATCGGCTTATGAGCGTCGAGAATCGTGGCAATCGTCGGGGCAATGTCCGTATAGGCGATGCGTCCTGCAAGGAAAGCCTGTACGCAGACTTCATTACAGGCATTGAAGACGCAGGGGGCTGTACCGCCAGCCTTTCCGGCTTCGATGGCAAGGCGCAGGGCGGGGAAGGCATCCAGATCCGGCGCTTCAAAGGTCAGCGTACCGGCACGGACCAGATCGAGATGTCCAAAGGCGCAGTCGTAGCGGGCCGGCCAGGAAAAGGCGTACTGGATAGGAAGGCGCATATCGGTCAGTCCCATCTGGGCCATGACCGATCCGTCGCAAAACTCGACGAGGGAGTGGACCAGGCTCTGGGGATGGATGACGACATCGATGGCCTCATAGGGCATGTCAAACAGCCAGTGTGCTTCCATGACTTCCAGCCCTTTGTTGGCCAGGGTAGCACTGTCTACGGTTACTTTGGGTCCCATATTCCAGTTGGGATGATGGAGACACTGCTCCCGCGTTACATGATGCAGCTGTTCCCTCGTATAGCCCCGGAACGGGCCGCCTGATGCTGTAAGAATGAGACGGCGCACTTCTTCTTTCCTGCCGCCGCGGAGAGATTGGAAAATGGCGCTGTGCTCGCTGTCTACGGGTAAAATCTGAACGCCATGCTGCCGGGCTGACTCCATGACCAGATGGCCGGCAGCAACGAGAGTTTCTTTATTGGCCAGGGCGATGGTTTTTCCAGCGGCAATGGCATCGAGCGTCGGTTCCAGACCGGCATAGCCTACCATGGCGGCTAGCACTGTATCGACAGGGCCATAGGAAGCGGCGGCCCTGAGACCATCACTGCCGCTCAGAATATCACATTCTTTCCCTACCAGGCGCTGCAAATCCCTGGCGGCCGTCTCATCAGTGAGGACGGCGAAATCGGGATGAAAGCGGTGAATCTGGTCAGCCATGAGAGAAACGCTCTGATGAGCTGCCAGCACGCGGACACGAAGTTCTTCCGGATTGGCGGCGACGACATCCAGCGCCTGGGTGCCGATCGAACCGGTACTGCCTAATATACATAGCTGTTTTTGTTTCATTGATTTCTCCTGTTCCGTTCATAGTTTTATCGATTCTATTGTAACAGGCTGCATAGAAGAACGAAAGGACTTTTTCTTTCTGAAGGAGAAACAGTAGAAAGCCTTTGCTTTCTATGCTAGAATATAACCAGAAGTAGAATGTATAAGGAGGGGGTTGCAATGATCCGCAAAGAAAACAGAGTACAAGTAGAAGGACTGGCTGGTGGCAAAGGGCCGGCAACAGTCTGTCATATCCTGACGAAAGACGAACTGATGGGCCATGGCCGCATGTATGCTAAAGTCATCCTGCCGCCGGGTTCCAGCCTGGGATTTCATCAGCATATTCATGAAACCGAACCGTACTACATCCTATCCGGTGTAGGCGATTTTACTGACAATGATGGTTCCGTTACCAAAGTAACGGCCGGTGACTGCTGTCTCATCGAACCGGGACAGTCCCATTGCATTGCCAATAATGGAACGGAAGATCTGGTATTCATGGCACTCATTTATAACGACTAAGACAGCAATGGTATATTGCCGATACCGTTTTTCATAAAAGGACGTGATCCTATGTCACAACTCATAGGCATTATTGTTTCGGCACTCGTTGCATTTTCATTGTTCATGGTGTATGCGAAATTCTCACAGCATCATTGAAACATGTACTACAAAGACTGGAGTGATTCCCATGGGAAAATATCTGGAAAAAGCCAAAGAACTGCGCGCCATTACGGACGTGCATTATAACTGTGCACAGTCTGTCATCTGTGCCTTTGAAGAATTGACCGGGCTCGATGATGCCACATCGCGCAAAATTGGGGCAAACTTCGGCAGCGGCATGAAACGGGGCGGTACCTGCGGCGCTATCACCGGCGGTCTCATGACATTGGGCCTTCTGGGTATCGAAGACGGACCGACCATTGCCGCTTTCCACAAAGCATTCCTGGATCATCATCAGAACTGTCTTGACTGTGCGGACCTGCTGCGCATGAACCAGGCCAATGGCGGGGAAAAGAAGCCCCACTGTGACGGCATGGTATTCGAAGCCGTCCAGCTCATCGAAGACATCCTGGACAAACGCAATAAATAAAATATTGATAACAGACCAAGAGGGATTGCCGCTGTGCTATCCCTCTTTTTTAGAATATCCATCATGATGTGGTCATAGGATATTTGATGGAAGCGCGACATGTTTTGGATGGGGCGATATGGATGGAATACAGAAGCCGTTTTACGTAAGAAACGTGTAAAGGAATGGGACGGATACGGTGCCAGCTATTGCATAAAGTGGGGTAAATGATGTAAAATGTAAAATTGATATGAATGTTACTATGTGATGAATAAGTTGCAATGGAGGTTATTTCGTGTTTGATTCGTTTATACAACACCTTCTCGGCAATAATACCGACCGGGAACTCAAAAAAATGTGGCCTATCGTGCGCCATATCAATGATTTAGAACCACAGATGACGGCGCTCAGCGATTCGTCCCTCCAGGCTAAGACTTTTGAATTTAAAGAACGCCTGCAAAAAGGAGAAACGCTGGATGATATTCTGCCGGAAGCCTTTGCTGTCGTGCGTGAAGCATCGCGGCGTGTTCTTGGCATGCGCCATTTTGATGTACAGCTTCTGGGCGGCATTGTGCTGCACCGCGGGGATATTGCAGAAATGAGGACCGGCGAAGGGAAAACGCTCGTTGCGACATTGCCGGTATATTTGAATGCCCTCACCGGAGAAGGCGCCCACGTTGTCACGGTCAACGACTATCTGGCAACCCGTGATAGTGAAGAAATGGGACAGATTTACAAGTTCCTGGGCTTGTCTGTCGGACTTATCGTCCACGACCTGAATTATGAACAGCGCCGCCGTGCTTATAATTCAGATATTACCTATGGTACCAATAATGAATTTGGCTTTGATTATCTCCGTGATAACATGGTCATCAGTAAAGAACAGATGGTACAGCGCCCGCTGAATTACTGTATCGTCGATGAAGTAGACTCTATCCTCATCGATGAAGCCCGTACGCCGCTGATCATATCCGGCCCCGGTGAAAAATCGACGGACCTCTACTATACGCTGGCCGGTATCGTCAAGACCTTCACCAAAGACGACTATATCATGGATGAAAAGCAGAAGACCATTGCCCCGACTGATTCGGGCGTTGCCAAGGTCGAAAAGATGCTGGGCATCAGCAACATGTTCGATAATGAACACCTTGACTTGAACCATCTGGTCATTCAGGCCCTGCGTGCCCGGTTCATGATGCACCGTGACAAGGATTATGTCGTGAAGAATGGCGAAATCGTCATCGTCGATGAATTTACGGGCCGCCTCATGTTTGGCCGCCGCTACAGCGATGGCCTGCACCAGTCCATCGAAGCCAAGGAAAATGTCAAAGTGCAGGGCGAAAGCAAGACTCTGGCCACGATTACTTTCCAGAACTATTTCCGCATGTACAAGAAACTGGCCGGCATGACCGGTACGGCCAAGACGGAAGAAGACGAATTCAATAAGATTTATAAACTCGATGTCTATGTCATTCCTACCAATAAACCGATGATCCGTAAGGACCTGCCCGATGTCATTTACAAGACGAAGAATGCCAAGTACCGCGCAGTCGTACGGGAAGTCGTCAAACGCCATGCAACGGGACAGCCTATCCTGGTAGGGACGACCAGCATCAGTCAGTCGGAAATCCTGAGCCAGATGCTCAATAAGGAACATATCGTACATAACGTCCTGAACGCCAAATATCATGAAAAAGAAGCGGAAATCATCAAGGATGCCGGTCAGCGGGGTATGGTCACCATCGCCACTAACATGGCCGGCCGTGGTACCGATATCAAGCTGGGCAAGGGCGTTGCCGAACTGGGCGGTCTCATGATCATAGGTACGGAACGCCATGAAAGCCGTCGTATCGATAACCAGCTCCGTGGCCGTGCAGGCCGTCAGGGGGATCCCGGTACGACACAGTTCTATTTGTCTCTGGAAGACGATCTCATGCGTATTTTCGGGTCCGACAATATTTCCAAGTTCATGGACAAACTGGGCCTGGATGAAGACGAACCGATTACGGCCAAGATGATCACCAAATCGATTGAAAAGGCACAGAAGAAAGTCGAAAGCCACAACTTTGAAATCCGTAAATACGTTCTGGAATACGATGATGTCATGAATCAGCAGCGTGAAGTGCTCTATGCACAGCGCCGTCAGGTACTGACGGCGGATTCCCTCAAGGATACGATTCTCGGCATGGTCAGCGATATCATCGATGATGGCCTCAATAAATATGCCGATGAAAAACTCTATCCGGAAGAATGGGATTTTGCCGGCCTTCTGACACAGATGCAGCAGTATTTCGTGCCGAAAGACGCGACAACCAGCGAAGAACTGGAAAACCTCAGCCGTGTCGAAGTCAAGGAAAAACTGTACCAGATTGCCGTCGATCTCTATGATGCCCGGGAAAAGGAAATCGGGCCGGAAACGATGCGTGAACTGGAACGGGCCATCATGCTCCGTGTCGTAGACAGCAAGTGGATGGATCACCTTGACGCTATGGATGCCCTGAAAGAAGGCATCAATCTCCGGGCATACGGGCAGAAGAATCCTCTCGTTGAATATAAGTTTGAAGCCTATGATATGTTTGAAGAAATGGTCGATTCCATCAAACGGACGACGGTTACATTCCTCTATCATATCCAGATTACATACAGCAAACCGGTTCCCAAGGCAGAAGATCATCTGCAGGGTGCCCGGGAAGTCCATGATGAAAGTGCCCCGGTCACGGCAGAAGATATCAAGCGGGACGAAGAACGGCAGTAAAAGAGCCGCAGTTCGTAGGCCGCAGACCGCAGTCAGCGGCTAACAGGTAGGAAAGCCCGCAGTTCGCAGTTTTAGATATCCCAAGAAAGCCTCCCCTGTGAAGGGGAGGGCCTTTTCGGCCTACAAGGTGCTGAGTGCAAGGAAGCGCAAGGCGGTTGCCGAAACGGACAGTAGAGATGGGACCACAAAGTGGTGGTGGCGTTTTGTTTATGATTATGTTTTTGAAAGATGGTGATTCTTGTGTTATTAGATGAAATGCGTAAACCGCTGGAAGATTTGAAGAAGAGAATACAGGAAATCGGGGATTCACTTTAACCTCCCCAGGAAAAAAGAAAAAATCATGGATCTCGATATGCAGATGAGTGACCCTGATTTTTGGAGTGATCCGGATAAAGCAAAGAAAATTTCCCAGGAAGCAACGCTCCTGAAGACGGAAGTAGAAGGGCATGAAAAACTGGAAACCCAGTGTGCGGACCTGCTTGATTTCCTAGATATGGCCATTGAAGAAAAAGAAACAGGTATGGCCGAGGAAATCGAAAAGCAGTACCATGCTCTGCTGAAAGACATTGAAAAGCGGGAAGTACTGCTGCTCCTTTCCGGCGAATACGATACGTGCAATGCTATCCTGACTTTCCATGCCGGTGCCGGCGGAACGGAAGCCCAGGACTGGACACAGATGCTGGTCCGCATGTATACGCGCTGGGCAGAACAGCACGGGTTCCACATAACCGTTATGGATATGCAGCCCGGTGATGAAGCCGGCATCAAAAGTGCGGCTTTTACCATTGAAGGAGAATACGCTTACGGCTATCTCAAGTCGGAAAAAGGCGTACACCGCCTGGTCCGTATTTCGCCCTTTGATGCGGCTGCGCGGCGTCATACGTCTTTTACGGCCGTCGATGTCATGCCTGAACTGCCCGATGATGTAGATGTAGAAATCAACATGGACGATGTCCGCGTCGATTATTTCCGCGCATCCGGTGCCGGTGGCCAGCACGTCAATAAGACGAGTTCTGCCGTCCGTATGACCCATATCCCGACAGGCATTGTCGTGCAGTGCCAAAATGAACGGTCACAGGTACAGAACCGGGAAATGTGTATGAAGTACTTGCGTGCCAAGTTATTTGAATTAGAACAGGAAAAGCAGGCGCAGCTCAAAGCAGAAATCGGCGGCGAACATCAGGCCATCGAATGGGGCAGCCAGATCCGTTCCTATGTATTCCATCCATACACGATGGTCAAAGATCACCGGACGAATGTGGAAACGGGAAATATCCAGGCTGTCATGGACGGCGATATCGATATGTTCATCGAAGGATATTTGCAGCAGCAGAAAGAAAAGCGCCTGGCTAAGCAGACTATATGATGAAAAAATGGATGTATGCCGCCATGGCAGTCGCAGTCATTCTGCTGGGGCTGAATATAGCGGCTCCGCGTCTGGCAGCTTATGGATTGTACCGTGGCCTTTCCCGGCATATGGAAATTTCACCGGATAATGTCCTCGTGGAAGCCAGCCCCGGCCTGTCTGTACTGACGGGCCGTCTGGACCGGGTTCATGCAGGTGGTGACGATTTCCGCGTCGGCAAGCTGCGTTTTCAGTCCTTTGACTGCACGCTGGAAGGAGTTCGGTTCGATCCTCTGGCCAGCCTGATGGATGGCCGTTTGCAGGCTGAATCGGCTGAACAGGGAGAACTGGTAGCTACAGTTTCCCAGGATGACCTGAGTGACTTTATCAAAAAACAGGTAAAAGGCACAGAACAGATGGATGTATCCTTTGATGGTGATACTATCCATGTCAGAGGCAAAGTACGGGTCGGCGGTTTTTTGCGTGCCGATGCTGATATAGCCGGCCGGTTTGCTATGGAAGGGAATAAGCTGATGTTCCTGCCGGAGGATGCCGCCATATCGGCGAAGGGGGTCCGGGTCAATGCTTCGAATCTGGCCCGGCTGGAAGTCTATGATTTTACAGATTTTCCCCTTCATATGGTTCCGGACCAGGTCACTCTGGATAACGGATTGCTTACACTGCATGGCAGGGTCAGCAATCACTGAATAAGGTGGATAGAATGGAAAAAAAGAATAAGCGCAGTATCCTGCTCATGATCCTGGTCGTATTGGTCGGCCTGATTTCATGTATATATCTATGTGTGCAGCGGTACTATGTGGAACATGACAATATGTCGATCGAACAGGCGATGGATTATGATGCTGTTGTCGTTTTGGGACGCAACGAAGGATATGATCTGGAAACGACACTGGAAAAGTGCCGTCAGGCCGGCATCACCAGTTTTACCATATACGATACGACGCTGAATAAAATGACCCAGCGCGGAGAATGCTCTGTCATTACCCGTTTGGGAGCTGAACTCTATTATCCACAGTTCCATCTTGGTTCGTATCAGTACGAATATTATCTTGTCGGCAAGCCAAAAGACCAGAAGGACCTGTATTTTGACGAACTGACAGAAGATCTGCAGTTGCGGCTGGGCAAGGAAAATGCTGTCGTCATCGACAATCCCCAGTACCGTATTCTTGGACTGCATGGCATCATGCCGGCCCTCGGCGAAGTCAATCTGGGCATTATGTCAGCCGATGCCAACCGCATTGCCAGCTATGGCTTTAACGTCATCCTGCGGCCGACTAATTATCATGATGTCACGGCGGCTGATCTGGAACACTTTTTCCAGCGCGCCGATAAAATCCGCAATGTGACGGGCATCATGTTTGTCGGTAAGGAGGTACTGGGCTATAGTCCGGACCCGGCGCAGCGCAAAGACATGCTGCAGCTGACAGCAGACCGTATGCTGGCCCGGCAGATGCCGTTTTATATGATTGAATCGGTTAATCAGCTCCAGTATGATAACCAGGATGGCATGTACGACCTGGCAGGTCTTATGCATTATGATACAGGCCGTGTCTATGCCATGGCCAAAGAGGAATTGGAAAAGATTACACCGGAAGAAGCGGCCATGCGCTTTTATATCAGCGACCTGGAACGTAATGTCCGGGTCAACCTGTTCCCACTGTATAAGAAACCCCGGTATGGCCAGTCTTTGCTGGATACGAATCTGAACTATATCAGCAGGGTTACGCAGAAATTGGAAGGCCGGGGCTATCAGCTGGACCGGGCGTCTGTACTGCCTGTCTACTATCCCAATAAGGTACTCCTGGCGATTGCGGCGGCAGCAGCGGCCTGTGGATTCTTGTTCCTCCTGAATCTGCTCGTTCCTCTTTCGGACCGGGTTAATTACGGGCTTATCGTACTGGCTATACTCTTTGGAGCCGGCGGAGCCTGGATTGCCAAAGGAGCTCTGTTTTTACAGATGATGGCTGTCGGTTGTGCCGTAACGGCGCCATCGGCAGCAATACTGGTACTGCTCGATTTCTGGCGTCATCAGAATCTGACAAAGAAACTCGGCTATGGCCGGGTCATCCGCGATGGTGCGCTGGGACTCACGGCGGCTGTCCTCATGTCCATGGTCGGAGGTATTTTCATTGCGGCCATGTTGGGGAACATACGCTTCTTTATGGAATTTGATTATTACCGAGGTGTCAAACTCACCTTTATCCTGCCAATCATTATCGTAGCGATTGGCTATCTGCGGCGCTTCCCCCTTATGGGTCACGATTTTGCCACATCATCTGATTTCATAGCGTTTGCCAAAGATTTTCTCCGCATCCCCATCCGCATGGGAACGCTCATCCTCGTCGGATTCCTGGGGCTGGTGGCCTTTATCTTCGTCGGCCGCAGCGGTCATACGGCCGGTGTACCTGTACCGGGAATCGAAGTGGCTATGCGCCGTTTCCTGGAAACGGTCATGTATGCCCGGCCGCGGGAAAAAGAATTTCTCATCGGCCATCCGGCCTTTTTCCTCATGGTAGCGGCTATGTATCGCAAATGGCCGGAACTGGTCCATTTCTTTACGGTACTGGCAGCGGTCATCGGCGTAGGGTCCATGGTAGAAACCTTTGCCCACATCCGGACGCCGTTTATCATGTCCTTTATCCGTGGCCTTAATGGCTGGCTTACAGGGCTTGTACTGGGTATCCTGCTCATTTGTGCCATTGCCATTGTTCAGTATGTGACGGCCTGGATGGGAAAGCGGGTGAAGTCCCGTGACTAACATTGTCATTTCCGGTTATTACGGATTTGCCAATGCCGGTGATGAAGCCATGCTGGCGGCACTCCTCGGATCACTGGAGGACCTGATTCCCGGTGCTTCCATCACGGTCATTTCGGGACACCCGGATATGACACGGGAAAATCATCATGTAGAGGCAGTACACAGGCTGAATTTTCCGGGCATTGCCAGGGCTATCTGCCGGGCTGATCTTCTCATCAGCGGTGGTGGAAGTCTGCTGCAGGATGTGACCAGCGCCCGCAGTCTCTATTATTATCTGCTCATCATGCGCATGGCTCTCTTTTTCCACAAGCCGGTCATGCTCTATGCCCAGGGCATCGGTCCCATACGCCGTCCCAAGGCGCGGAAGGCGGTTCGCAATGTGCTGCAGAAAGTGACTATGATTGGTGTCCGTGACAGTGAATCGCGACAGGAATTGCAGCGGCTCGGCGTTACGGATCCACCCATCCACGTGACGGCCGATGCCGTACTATCTATGCCCCCTGTGGATAAAAAGATTGGCTTTTATCTGTTGAAAAAGCATGGTATTAACGGTGTTGGTACCCGTATCGGCATTGCCATCCGCAACTGGCAGCATATGACCCGGTATAAAGACGAGATTGCCAAGGCGGCAGATGAGCTGGTACGTACGGTGGGAGCCCGCATTATTTTTATTCCCATGCAGTATCCTGCCGATGCTGAAGCGGCGTCTGATGTGGCGGCGCGTATGAAGGAACCGGCGACGGTTCTGAAAGAAGCATACAATACGGTGGAATTCATGGCCCTTATGGGCTGCATGGATGTGGTCATTGCAAACCGGCTCCATGCACTCATTTTTGCATCGATCATGCAGGTGCCGGTAACGGCCATTTCCTACGATCCCAAAATTGATGGGTTCATCAGCCTCATTGGTGATACGCTTTGCGGGACCATGGAGACTGTCACTGCCAGGACACTGGTGACAGATGTAACGGCCAGACTGAAGGCCGGCGGTATTATGCCGGAAGTCAGAGCGCGAATGAATCACTTACGACGCCAGTCTATGCGTAATGCCTATCTGGCGTTACGCGTTATAGAAGAACATACGGCGGCCCGGAAAGGTTGACGCTCGCAGGAGCAGTGACTTGACGGCCGCTTTTCCTTATATATAATAGAGTATGTCTGATAAAAGTATGGTTTGCCAGAAAAGAGGAAATCTATGATATATTTTAAGAATGTATCCAAAGTGTACGACAATGGGTCTGTTGCTCTGGACCATGCCAATGTGCATATCAAAAAAGGGGAGTTCGTATTTGTCGTAGGTGCCAGCGGAGCCGGCAAGTCCACGTTCATCAAGCTTCTCGACCATGAAGAGCTGCCAACGGAAGGTTCAGTCATCGTCAACGGCATTGAAGTGAATAAGCTGAAAAAAAGCCGGGTCCCGTACTTGCGCCGCCGCATGGGAATCGTGTTTCAGGATTTCCGTCTGCTGCCCAATAAGACGGCAGAGGAAAATGTCGCCTTTGCCATGGAAGTTATTGAAGCACCGCGGCGTCTGATCAAAGAACGGGTCCGCAACGTCCTCGACTTGGTAGGGCTGGTCGGTAAAGCCGATGCCCTGCCGTCGAATCTCAGCGGCGGCGAACAGCAGCGTGTGGCTATTGCCAGAGCCATCGTCAACCGGCCGCTCCTGCTCATTGCCGATGAACCGACGGGTAATCTGGATCCAGAAACGTCAAAGGGAATCATGGATATTTTTACCAAAGTCAATCATATGGGGACAACTGTCGTCATGGTGACCCATGACCAGCAGCTTGTCGATATGATGAACAAGCGGGTCATTGAAATCGTCGATGGCAAGATTGTCCGTGATGAACAGCAGGGAGGATACGACGATGAAAATTAGAACCATGAGGTATTACCTCTCGGAAGCCTTTACGTCTTTTTGGCGCAATAGCTTCATGTCTATTGCGTCCATTGCGACCGTAGCCGTCTCATTTTTTATTTTAGGGTTGTTCCTGATCATGGTAGCCAATCTGGACTATTTTGCCGATAATCTGGAAAACCAGGTGCAGATCAGCGTGTATCTGAAAGATGATCTGACAACGGATCAGGTCATGAGTGTAGGCAGCCGGCTGAAGGCCCTGCCCGATGTAAAAGAACTGGAATTTACCAACAAAGACCAGGCCATGGATAAACTAAAGGAACGTATGAAAGACCAGCCGGGCATTCTCGATGCCCTCGACGGGAAGAATCCGCTGCCGACATCATATACGCTGACGTTGAGTAATCCGGAACAGGTTAAAAAGACGGCAACTGTCGTCGGACAGTATGACGAAGTGGAAAGCACCCATTATGGACAGGAAATCGTGGAACAGTTGTTCCGCGTGGCGACGATTATCCGCTGGGGAGGCATTGCCCTCATTATTTTCCTGACTTTTGCGACGCTGTTCATCATTTCCAATACAATCCGCCTGACCGTCTTTGCCCGGCGCCGGGAAATCGGCATCATGAAATACGTTGGTGCTACCAACTGGTTCATCCGCTGGCCATTTCTCTTGGAAGGATTGTTCCTGGGATTCATCGGCGGTCTCATTGCCGATGTGGCCTTATTGCAGTTCTATGAATTTGTCACGATAACGATTCACCGGACGCTGGCATTTCTGCCTATGGTCAGTCCGTATCCATTCATGTATCAGGCAAGTGGTCTGATACTCGTACTGAGCATGGTCATCGGGGCCATTGGCAGTACGATTTCTCTGAAACGCTATATGAAGGTGTAACGTATGATGAGTATACAATATAAAAAGCCGTTGGCAGCGGCTTTGACGGTCCTGTATCTCCTGAACCCCTGTGGTCTCATCTTTGCGGAAGACGAAGATTTGCAGGATCAGTTATCGACAGTTCAGGGGCAGATGGCAGAACAGGCTCAGAAGAAGAGTGAAGCCGAAGCAGTTATCGGCAATGTCTTTGAAAAATTGCGGGTCATCCAGGAAAATCTCGATGCCGCCAATGCACAATATAAGTCTATTTCCCAAGAATTAACTGAAACAGAACGGCAGATTACCCGGACCCAGGCCGAACTGGAAAGGGCAGAAACCCATCTGAGAAGCCGGGAAAAGGTGCTAAGCCGCCGCATCCGTGATATTTATATGCACGGCCAGCTCAATTACCTCGATGTCGTCGTCGGGGCTAAGGATTTTAATGATTTTGCTAACCGCGTCGAACTCCTGCGGCGTATCGTCAGTTCGGATCTGGAACTGATTTCGTCCATAAAGGATGAACGGGACCAGATCAACCAGACGAAACAGGCTCTGGAAGAGCAGCGGGAAACGCAGGCAAAGCTAAAAGAAGAAGCAGCAGCCAAGAAGGAAGAAATCGCCAAGCATAAGGCTGAACAGCAGGCTATCCTGGAAAAAGCCCAGACTGATAAGGCGACGGCAGAAGAAGCCTATGCCGAACTGGAAGCGTCGTCCAATCAGATTGCCCAGATGCTCCGCGACCGTGAAGCAGCCCGGCAGGCAGCAGCGGCTGCGGCAGCGGCGGCAGCGTCGTCTGGGGAAAGTGGCAGCGACAGCAGCGGGGATAGTGGCAGTTCGTCCGGCGGAGATGACAGCGGTTATTACCAGCCAGTCAGTGGTTCCGGTCAGATGATCTGGCCGGTAAATGGCGTCATCACATCGCCCTTTGGTTACCGGGAACACCCGATTTTCGGCCGCCAGATTCTTCATTCCGGCATTGACATCGGCGTCGATTACGGGACGCCTGTCCATGCTGCTGATGGTGGTGTCGTTGTAGAAGCGGGATGGATCAGCGGTTATGGTTATGCCGTCGTCATTGACCACGGCAATGGGACATCGACTCTGTATGGACATAACGAATCTCTGGCTGTATCGTCGGGACAGTCTGTTTCTCAGGGCCAGGTCATCGCCTATGCCGGTTCTACAGGGAATTCGACGGGGCCACACGTTCACTTTGAAGTCCGTGTCGGCGGTGAACCAGTCGATCCGAATTCGTATCTATAAACGAGGCAGACTATGAATCAGAAAAAACATATGTTTCAGACGTTGTTCCGGGCCGTTGCCTGGGGGTTGTTTACGGCAGCCTGCAGTGTGTTGCTGCTAGTGGGCCTCTTTTACTACTACACGGGGACGCCCGTAGGATTCATCAAATTTTTCCGCACACTTCACGTGGTGGAACAGAATTTCCCCGGTGCTGTCGATAAGCAGGATCTCCTTAATGGAGCACTGGAAGGAATCGTCAAAAAACTGGGCGACAAGCACAGTATCTATCTCGACGGCGATGATTTCCAGGCATTTTCCGACCAGACGTCCGGGTCCTATGCCGGTATTGGTGTGTATATCGGTTCCAGTGAGGAAGGTACGATTGTAGCCGGAGTCATGGATGACAGCCCGGCTGCTGAAGCCGGCGTCCAGCGCGGTGACCTGATCCAGGCTATTAATGGCACATCTACGAAGGGGATGAGTCTGGAAGACATTTCCAAGACTATCCGGGGACCCGTGGATACGACAGTTACTCTGACCCTGGGAAGAAATGGTGAATCTCAGGAGATGGCCATAACGCGCCGTCAGATCCATATGAAAACCGTCGGTGGCCAGATGATTGAAGGAACTGATGTGGGATATATCCGGGTGGCAATTTTCAGTGAAAATACGGGCGAGGAGTTTACCCGTCAGTATCAGGAACTGCGTAAGCAGGGCATGAAGCGCATGATTCTCGACCTCAGGAATAATCCCGGTGGCATCGTCGATCAAGCTGTTGCCGTAGCATCGAATTTCGTTCCCAAGGACAGTGTCATCGTATCCTTTACGAGCCGATCCGGTGACGAATCGGAATATAAGGCTAGTGGAAGTGGTGATACCATTCCTCTCGTAGTGTTGATTAATGAAAACTCGGCTAGTGCCTCGGAAATCGTGTCCGGTGCCATCCAGGACTTGAAACTGGGGCCAGTTATCGGCACGAAGAGTTATGGAAAAGGAACCGTACAAGGCGTCTATCCCATTGATTCTGATGACGCTATCAAGCTGACTGTTGCCAAATACCGCACGGCCAGTGGCCGGGAAATTGATGGCGTAGGCATACAACCTGATATAGAAGTCCAGTTGCAACCCAACGACCCGGAAGACTATCAATATGAAAAAGCATTGGAAGTTGTACAGACCTTGTAGCCGCCACAGAACAGGCAGGGTATACAGAATCAAAACAGAAGCATGAAGCGGGGACTGCAGAATCCTTGCATTGTCCCCGCTTTCATGATACAATAAATATCGTGTCAGATTGCATCTGACAATCGGCAGGCGAGTGTGGCGGAATGGCAGACGCGCCAGACTTAGGATCTGGTGCCTCACGGCGTAAGGGTTCAAGTCCCTTCACTCGCACCAATAAAAAAGCAACCATCGCGTTGGGCGGTGGTTGCTTTTTTTATCCGGAACAGATGTGCTCTTAGGGGTGAGTGTGTATTAGCTGTACGTTACCAGTCTGAATCAAAACTGTATGTATCCACATCAATTCCGTTTTCCATGCAGTATTCATAGATGTGAGAGTCTCTTCTGCAGATTACGGTGACGGGGGTGTTTTTGAATACGTCTTTTCCTATATGATTGATACCCGTGAATTTAATCGTTTTGAGGTTCGGGCAGTCAGCGAAGGCTTCGTCTTCCAGCGAGTCCAGGCAGTCGCCTACTTCTACGTAGGAAAGTTCACTGCATCCTTTGAAGGCGCGGGCCCAGATGCCTTTCACCTTAGTTGCATAAAATGCAACGATTTTGGAACCGGCAAAAGCATTTTCTCCGATATAGGAAATGTTCGTTCCGCCGTAGACGTAGATCAGGGAGGAATTCATATATGCGTCTTCGCCGATACATTTTTGGAAAGACATAGTCCATGGGTGGATGATGATATCCCTCATGCCGTCTTCCGATTGGTAGGCAGGCTTTTCCGGACGGCGTCTGATGGCGGCGACGATGGCTTCCCTGTCATAGTCGCCGTTTTTCTCTGCCTGGCTTTTCACGACGTAAATCCGTTTATTGTCTTTCGGATTGATTCCTCCTCCCGGAAGAATCGGGATGCCCATGTCATTACTGATAGTATGTACTGTGTCCCGGAAATCCGACCGATAGCTATATAACGTGTAGGTTTTTGATTCTTTATAAATATCATAGTGTTTCCAGGCGCGTTTGTCGTCTAGGTTTTGCCGTTCTTTCAGTTCCTGGCGTACGGGGGAATCTTCCCCTTTCAGGAAATAGGGGATGGCATGTTTCTGGCAGTACGCTTCCCAGATACTCCCTGGCAGGCAGCAGACCGTGATGTCCGTTCCGGCAAATACGTCTTCTCCTATATGGCAGTCCATCTGTAACAGTTCGATGAAATGAAGGTCGCGGCAATGGGCAAAGGCACCGTCGCCCACATGGGAAAGGGAGGCAGGAAGTTCCACCCGGTCCAGAAAATGCAGTCCTTCAAAAGCATGGGCCCCTATCGTTTCCAGACCTTCTTCCGCTTTGAACTGAAGAAGGGTGG
Organism: Megasphaera sp. UBA4233; assembly: GCF_002395615.1. Taxonomy (NCBI): domain Bacteria; kingdom Bacillati; phylum Bacillota; class Negativicutes; order Veillonellales; family Veillonellaceae; genus Megasphaera; species Megasphaera sp. UBA4233. The sequence continues at coordinate 92,470 of NZ_DGXL01000033.1, forward strand.
ATTTCATAAAACACCATTCTCCGATTTCCCGTATATCACCAGTGAGATGGAGATAACATATGGGGGCATATACCAGTGCTTTTGTATCCAGCTTCGTATAGGGCAGCGCATCTTCCTCATCTTCCGTATCTTCGGGAATATGAATGACTTCCGGATACTGTTTGCTTTCTTTATAGCAGACATCGGAAATAGGCGGAAGTAGCTTGCGTGATTCTATGGGAAGCTCACAGTGTTCGCTGCCTTTGATTCGGTCTATGGCATTTTTGTGTGTAAAAATGGATGTATTGCGTTCCAGTAGTCCCCATGATTTCATGTCTTCATAGACGTTCCCGCCAAGGGGAATATCGAGGCGTACGTCTATATTGTAGAATTCATCATTGACAACAGTAGTGTGTTCAGAAAGGAACACTACCGTTTTTTCCCCGACGGCAGATAACGGATAGGCCGCAACGGAAGGGGGGATGACCAGTTTCTTCAAACATGGCACATCGAAAAAGGCGCGGTGGCCGATGGTTTTCAGGCTTTGTGGCAGGATGAGTTCCTTCAGTTGCTCGCAACAGAAGAATGCATAGTCTGAAATAGTGGTTACCCCTTCGGGTATGGTAATGGATTCATCGGAGACTCCGTAAAAATGAAAGGAAGGAATAGTCGTTCCATCGCCTGTTTCCTGGGAGGATCCTTTCAGGATGACAATTTCTTCCGCTTCCTGCTTCAGCTTGTCCAAAAGGGGATAGGGGAAGGTCATCTGCACATCATGCAGGGCCCCGGCTATGTCACCTGCCTGAGGAAGCAGACCCAGGGACATGAACGCGTCTATCAGAGGACACCCATCCTGTATGTAGTCCAATAAATCGGCCAGGGGAAGATCTCTCTTCTTTCCCCAATAGCCAAGTACGCCTTTGGTCATCCGGAACTTGACATTTTCCAGCTTTTCAGAAAGTCCGAACGCCTCGGCTATGCGGTCAACGATACCGTCTCTATCGTTGAGATAGAGGTAAAATAACTTGTAGGACAGGGGCTTGTAGGGATTACGGTCCAGTACATAGAATGCTGCTTTTTTCCGCTCATCCTTTCCCAGGGTGCCATCATTGATGGCAGTTTGCATGACCTCGGGCAATTCATTTTTTTCCGGATCTGGTGGAATAAGGTTCAGGCGGTCGGAGGCGTCCATGGTGAGATAGAAAACAGAACGTCTGTACGTATCAATAAACGATTGTACCAGATCGTCGGAACGGAACAAATCATCGAGCTGTCTTTTTTCCCGGCTGTTGGTGAATGCATTGCCGATGGCATTAAATATGCTGTGCGCCGCACCGCTTGCCAGATTGAGAACACCGGCAGTAATCATACCCTGCAAAGCGCCGCCCAGGCCGAAGCCGCCGCCTATGATCCGGCCGCGGTATTCTTTCCGCAGTTCCCGGTAGGTTCTTTCTGCTTCGGCATTTCCTGTGATTTTACCAACCTGGCCCAGCAGAGACTGGACAAAATCCTGCCATGCATCGAGAGCAGAAGGGGCGCCGTCTGCCATGTCACGGGCCATGAAATTATCTTTCGTAAGACCGTAAATGCCGCGGGATAAAAGAAGGGAAGATTCCTTCTTCAGCACGCTGCCCATAATCTGTTCGGCTGCTTCTTCGCTCGTAAAGAATTGCAGAAGCTCTTCTACGCTGTCATTTTTCCAGTATATGCGTTTTAGTTCTTTATCTGACAGCGCTTCTTTGGTCATGGCTTTTGCCAGACGAATAAAACCGACCTGTCGTTCATCATATTCGAAATGGCACCCGTCTACATCAAAGACATACTTGCCTCTTTCTCCGTCATGGAAGGGCCTCAGTTCCAGACTATCGTCTTCAGGAGAGCAGAAAATAGGATATATTTTTTCTTCTTTCTGCTTATTTACCTTTTTTAGGACATCTTCATAGGAAAGTCCATCTGCTGAACCGGCTACTGGTGTTCCGCAGTACGGGCAGAATCTGGATCCGTCAGGGACCGGTTTTCCGCAATTCGTACAAAACATAGTTATCATTCTCCTTTACCATGCAAATGCTCTTTTGTTTTATTTTACTACGGCTGCAGGAAAGAAAAAAGAGGGTCTGGTTTGGAGCAGTCTTTATTTCTTAGAAATGGAAAGTGACGCCGGCGCCAACACCGTGTTCGTTATCGCCGTCTTCAGGCATATAATTATGGTAATTGACGTTCAGTCCCCATCCCAGGGCGATGTTATAATTGATGCCGGCCTGGGCTTCAGAGAAATGGGAGCCTTTGACATATGTGGCATAGGGCTGGATTCCCAGAATATGGGGTGCAGCGACGCCGATGCCACCGTAAAAGGAGGCCGAATTGGACTGGTGGCCGATGTTGTTGCGCCAGCCGCCGAGAAGCTGGACATTCGATCCGATAACATTATATTTGGCGTAAATGTCGTTCTGATTGCCGTACTGGTCGCGGTCGGCCCGTTTGTAACCGATGGTCGTCCGCGGCAGGACTTTGGCTTCGGCATATTGTTCTTTTGTGCCGGTGCCGATGCTGATGCCCGCTTCCGGTACGACCGGCAGGGCAAAAGCCTGGGGCAGGGCAAGAGCCGTGAAGGCTATCGCGGTTATCGTCAGTTTTTTTAACATATATATTTCTCCTTTACGTGATTTCATAGTAATTCCAGACCGACAGGGCAGTGGTCGCTGCCGGTGATATCTGTATAAATCGAGGCTTTTTTCAACTTGTTGTCGAGACTTTTCGAGGTGATGAAGTAGTCGATGCGCCATCCGGCGTTGTTCTGGCGGGCCTTGAAGCGGTAGCTCCACCACGAATAGATACCCGTTACATCGGGATAAAAGTAGCGCCACGTGTCGGTAAAGCCGGCAGCCAGCAGATCGGTCATCTTCTGCCGTTCCTGGTCGGAGAAGCCGGCGTTGTTGTGGTTGGTCTTGGGATTTTTCAGGTCGATTTCTTCGTGGGCAACGTTCAGGTCACCGCAGAGGATGACTGGCTTTTTCTCATTGAGTCCGGCCAGGTAGGCCCGGAAATCGTCTTCCCACTTCATGCGGTAATCGAGGCGGGCCAGTTCGCTCTGGCTGTTGGGGGTATAGCAGGTGACGAAGTAGAACGTGTCGAATTCGAGGGTGATGAGCCGCCCTTCATGGTCGTGTTCGTCCATGCCCATGCCGTAGTGGACCGACAGGGGATGGAGGCGGCTGAAGACGGCCGTACCGCTGTAGCCCTTGCGGTCGGCGTAATTCCAGTACTGTTCATACCCGGGCAGGTCCATGTCTATCTGGCCGGCCTGCAGCTTCGTTTCCTGCAGGGCGAAGATATCGGCGTCGAGCTGGTAGAATACATCCATAAATCCTTTTTTCATGACAGCGCGCAGACCGTTTACATTCCAGGAAATACATTTCATGAGATTTTGTCCTTTCTTTGCAATGAAGCTATAATATTTGTTCATTCTTTGTTATAATGGATTCATACAGTAAACAATAGGGTATTATCTATTATATGACGTTATTGTATAGAAATTTATAGGGATTGTCAAAATTAAGGAATCAGGTGATTGGTATGGCAGTACATGAATTAGCAGGTACGAAAGTCAGAAAAGAAGATTACATCGATTTGAAGGCAATTGCTGATGCCTACGCCCACATTATTCCGGATGTAGCGAATCCGGAATGCCAGGTGCGGTTTGGGACATCCGGTCACCGGGGGCAGGCCGGAAACGGCAGCTTCACGGCTGCTCATGTTGCCGCTATTACCCAGGCGGTATGCAATCTGCGGAAGACCTTTGGTGCCGATGGACCGCTGTTTGTCGGGGAAGATACGCATTATCTTTCTAAGCTTGCCTTTGAAACGGTACTGGGTGTACTGGCAGCTAATGACGTAGCTGCTTATATCGACAGTGAAGACGATTTTGTGCCGACGCCATCTGTTTCCCGTGCTATTTTACGGTATAACAAAGGGCGCCGGGACCATCTGGCAGACGGCATCATTATTACGCCATCCCACAATCCTCCGGAACACGGCGGCATCAAATACAATCCCACGAGCGGCGGACCGGCGCCTTCGGATATTACGAAAGCCATCGAAACGGAAGCCAACCGCCTGCTGGCAGGGAAGAACTGCGAAGTACGGCAGATTCCCTATGAACAGGCACGGGAAAGTTCCCTGGTGACGGGCTATGATTACAAAGGCCTGTACGTATCGGAATTATCATCTATCATTGATTTTGAAGCAATCAAAGGTGCCCATCTTCATATTCTTGTCAACGCACTGGGCGGGTCCGGGATGAATTACTGGCATGCTATTGCTGAACAGTATAGCCTTGATATGGATTTCGTCAACGATACGTATGATCCCCAGTTTACCTTCATGAATTACGACCATGACGGCAAGGTCCGCATGGACTGCTCTTCAGCCTATGTCATGTCATCCGTGACAAAGCAGAGCGGGGACTATGATCTCATCTTGGCCAACGATCCCGATTACGACCGTTTTGGCATTGTTTCCGGCAGTCAGGGGATGATTACGGCCAATGCCTATCTGACCGTAGCGTCCCACTATCTCATGACTCACCGTCAGTTTGACGGACTGGGGATTGCCAAGACTGTAGTGACGACAGACCTTCTGGCCCGTTCGGCTGCCTCACTGGGCGTGCCGCTCTATGAAGTCCCCGTAGGATTTAAGTATTTTGGTTCCCTCTACAGTGATGGGAAGATTGCCTTTTCCGGTGAAGAAAGTGCCGGTGGTTCCTTTATCGCCAAAGACCGCAGCCTGTGGACGACCGACAAGGACGGCATGATCATGTGCCTCCTGGCAGCAGAAATCAGGGCCGTGACGGGTAAGCTGCCCCTTGCCTATTATGATGAGTTATGCCAGAAGCTGGGCCGGCCGTATGCCATGCGCAGTGATGCGCCGGCAACGCTTGCCGAAAAGGCCAAGATCAGCAGTCTCACCGAAGCCGATGTAGCCGAAAAGACGCTCTGCGGCAGTCCGATTACCGCCGTATTATCACATTCCCCCTATGGAAATTATGCCATAGGCGGCGTCAAAATCTGCAGTCCCGATGGCTGGATTGCGGCACGGCCATCCGGTACGGAAGACATGTACAAACTGTACGCCGAAAGTTTCGTATCTGAAGACCATGCGCGGAACCTGTTGGACGAAGGACGGGCGCTTATCAGCCGGGCATTAAAAAAATAATCAATAGTAATTTATCGCAGATTTATGCTATAATAGGGAAGAATGATCAAGAGGGGCATTCTATCTTGTCTCCGCATATAGAAAAGGAGTGGGCATCAGAATGAAAGTTGTCATTACAGTAGTCGGTGTAGACCGCACCGGCATCATTGCCGCTGTCAGCCAGATTATGGCAGAACATCAGGTAAATATTCTCACTATCAATCAGGTAATCCTCGACGGTATTTTCAATATGGCCATGATTGTAGATATGGATCAGGCGTCGGTGGATCTGGGTACGCTGCAGCAGCTGCTGAAGGAAAAAGGCGATACCCTGGGGGTAGAAATCCGGGCGCAGAATATGGAAATCTTTAACGCGATGCACCGTGTAGGATAGGAGGAAGAGAGAATGCTGACTATCCATGACGTGTTAGAAACAAATCAGATGATTCAGAAGCATAACCTGGACGTCCGCACCATTACGATGGGCATTAGTCTCCTCGACTGCTGCAGCAGTGACGGCAGGACGCTCTGCAAAAATATTTATGATAAAGTGACCCGCTATGGGGAACATCTAGTACAGACCGGGGAAGATATTGCCAGAGAATTTGGCGTGCCCATCATCAACAAGCGTGTTTCCGTTACTCCCATCGCTCTGGTAGCCGGATGCAGTGATCTCGATAATTACGTCGAAATCGCCCGTACCCTGGATAAAGCGGCCAAGACGATCGGCATCGATTTTATCGGCGGATTCTCCGCTCTGGTAGAACGTGGCTATGCTGAAGGAGATAAGAAGCTCATCGCTTCTATCCCGGAAGCACTGGCCTGCACCGATCTTGTCTGCAGTTCTGTTGCCGTTGGCTCGACTAAGGCCGGCATTAATATGGATGCCGTCGCTGAAATGGGCCGGGTATTCAAGAAACTGGGGGAACTGACCAAAGATCAGGATGCTCTGGGCTGTGCCAAATTAGTCGTCTTTTCCAATGCCGTAGAAGATAATCCGTTCATGGCTGGCGCCTTTCATGGTGTTACCCAGGGTGACAGCTGTGTCAGCGTCGGCGTCAGCGGCCCTGGCGTCGTCAAACGGGCTTTGGAAAACGTCAAGGGCGAGCCTTTCGATGTCGTAGCGGAAACCATCAAGAAGACGGCATTCAAGATTACCCGTGTCGGTCAACTCGTAGCTCAGGAAGCATCGCGCCGGCTCCACGTTCCATTTGGTATCATCGACCTGTCACTGGCACCGACGCCGGCCGTTGGTGATAGTGTGGCGGCAATCCTGGAAGAAATGGGACTGGAAAGCTGTGGTGCCTGTGGTACTACGGCAGCTCTGGCTCTCCTCAACGACGCCGTCAAGAAAGGCGGTCTTATGGCATCAAGCCGTGTCGGTGGCCTGTCGGGTGCATTCATTCCTGTCAGTGAAGATAAAGGCATGCTGGAAGCCGTAGGCCGGGGCAGCCTGAGTTTGGAAAAACTGGAAGCCATGACCTGTGTATGCTCCGTCGGTCTGGATATGATTGCCATTCCCGGCAGCACGACGGCTTCTACTATTTCGGCACTCATTGCCGATGAAGCTGCCATCGGTATGATTAACAACAAGACGACGGCCGTCCGTGTCATCCCTGTACCGGGCAAAGATGTGGGCGATACGGTCGAATTCGGCGGCCTTTTAGGTCATTGTCCTATTATTGATATTAATAAATATAAGTCTGATGCGTTTATTGCCCGTGGCGGCCGCATTCCGGCCCCGATGCGCAGCCTGACGAACTGACGGGCGGCATCGAGAATCCCTTTGAAAGTAGGCGTGTGTTGTGCTTGTATATTTTGTACCCTTTTTTATAGCATTGATTGTAGCGTATGCCCTGACGCCAAGCGTCAAGAAACTGGCTATCAAAGTGGGTGCTGTTGACAGACCCAATGCGAGGAAAGTTCATACTCATGTCATTCCCCGTCTGGGCGGTCTGGCTATTTATATCGGTTTTCTGGCCGGCGTCCTGTATTCCATGCCCATGAATCATGAAATGCTGGGATTATTGCTGGGATGTACGGCCATCGTCTGTGTCGGTATCTGGGATGATATCTGCAACATTCCGGCAAAAGTCAAACTGGTCGGACAGATCTTGTCGGCGGCGATTCCCGTCGTCTTTGGCATCCAGATTGAATGGCTGACCAATCCGTTTGGCGATTTAATCATCCTGCCGGAAGTCGTTGCCATTCCCCTGACCATATTCTGGATCATTGGTTTTACTAATACAGTCAACCTCATCGACGGCCTTGACGGCCTGGCTGCCGGCGTGTCCTTTATTGCGTCCATTTCGATGTTTCTCATGGCTGTCAGTATGAACCAGTACCTTCCGGCTATGATTATTATTTCTATGGCCGGGGCAGCTCTGGGGTTTTTGCAGTATAATTTCAATCCTGCCAAGATTTTTATGGGAGATACGGGTAGTATGCTCCTGGGGTATACCATGGCTGTAACGGCCGTGCTGGGACTGGTGAAGACGGCTGCGACGATTGCCCTGGTCGTACCGGTCATCGCCCTGGGCCTGCCTATCCTGGATACACTGTTTGCCATCATCCGCCGCAAGATGAGCGGCGTGCCTATTTTCACACCGGACAAGGGTCATCTCCATCACCGTCTGCTGGCACTGGGGATGTCCCAGAAGCAGGCCGTGCTCATCATGTATTGTGTCAGTATCGTATTGGGAATTGTGGCTATTTTTGTAGCTAATGTCAATTACAAAACCGGTATCTTGACCGTGGCAGTGGTTCTGGCGGTGATTATATATTCAGCAAAACGAATAGGAATACTGCATAAAACGACAAATTCTACTCATAAAGATTGATTTATGAGTAGAATTTGTTTAGTTCAAGGAGGTTTTTATATGCTTAAGGTAATGACTGTATTCGGAACGCGTCCGGAGGCCATCAAAATGGCGCCGGTCGTCCTGGAACTCAAAAAACATCCGGATCAGATTCAGACGGTCGTGGCCGTTACGGCCCAGCACCGGCAGATGCTGGATCAGGTACTGGATTTGTTCCAGATCCGTCCGGATTACGATCTGGATATTATGAGTCAGGGACAGACACTGTATGACATAACGACTCGTTCCCTGCAAGGGCTGAAGTCCGTTATGGAAGTGGAAAAACCGGATCTGGTTTTGGTACATGGTGACACGACGACGACTTTTGCCGGAGCACTGGCTGCGTATTATCAGCAGATTCCCGTAGGTCATGTCGAAGCCGGTCTGCGTACAGGAAATATTTATTCACCATTTCCGGAAGAAATGAACCGTAAGCTCACCGGAGCCATTGCGGCCATTCATTTTTCACCGACCATGACCGCCCGGGGTAATCTGCTGCGGGAAGGAATCGACAAAGATGCCATTTTTGTTACCGGCAATACAGTCATTGACGCCCTCATGACAACCGTCGATGAAGGATATGATTTTGAAGACGAAGAATTACAGTCGGTTGATTTCCAGAATCACCGTATTATTCTTCTTACGACGCATCGCCGTGAAAATCTTGGCGAACCCATGCGGCATATTTATAAAGCACTACGCCAGATCATTGAAGAAATCCCTGATACGGAAATCGTCTTCCCCGTTCACCGCAATCCGCTGGTGCGCAAGGTCGTAGAAGAAGAACTGTCCGGCGTAGATCGTATCCATCTCATCGAGCCGATGGAATACGAACCCTTTGCCAATCTGATGCATCACAGCTGTCTCGTACTGACCGATTCCGGCGGTATCCAGGAAGAAGCGCCGTCTTTGGGCAAGCCTGTCCTGGTCCTGCGCAATACGACAGAACGGCCGGAAGCAGTGGAAGCCGGTACGGTCCGCCTCATTGGAACTGACAGGGACCGCGTCTATGAAGAAACGAAACGGCTCCTTACGGATAAATCGGCCTATGATGCCATGAGTAATGCTGTTAATCCCTATGGGGACGGACAAGCGTCGCGCCGCATTGTACAGGCTATCCTGTATACCTTTGGAAATAGCACTGAAAAACCAAATGAATTTACATTGTAACTTTACATACTTTTGCAGTAATTTTTATAAAACAGATTTTTTTTTAGTTTTATGACTAATATCTAAAAATTTATTGATTTTATGTAAGCCCCGTGATACAATAACTGTATTGCGGGACACGAATCCTATGCATGAAATATTGTAATGCAATGTATGCCGGGGTAAAGACTATGCAGAAAAAAGGCGAAAAGGAACCGGTGCGACTCCGGGATATCCTGGTCAGTGCCGCGTCTATGGGGCTGACACTCTGCGTCAGCCTGTGCATCGGCATTGCCTGCGGGTACTGGGTGGATACACAGCTGGGAACGATTCCCTGGGGGCTGCTCCTGGGAGGTATTCTCGGCGCAGTCAGTGGCTTCTGGTCTATCTTTAAAAAAGCCGTGCGCTTTATGAATGATCATCCGTCCCGTTAGAAAGAGAATAGGGCAGAGGACTCTTATGGAAGAATTTACGCGATATGTAAAAGTGACACTGCTCAGACTGCTGAGCCTGGCTCTAATGGTTACAGGACTGCTCCTTCTTTTGGGAAAAGCAGAATACCTCAGTGGCTGGCTGATCGGCTGTGCCATCAATGGCGTGTACTTTCTCATGTTGTGCAGCCGCTCTTTCCGGGCCATGAAGATGGACCCTGCTAAGGCATTCACCGTTCTCCGCGGTGGCGCGCTGATGCGCATACTTACCATCGTTCTGATACTTATTGTGGTGCTGCAGTTTCCCTCTGTCCGCATATGGGCAGTCGTTGCGGGCATCCTGACGTATCGGGTTCTCATATACTTCGAAGCGGCGTATCACGCCTGTATCCGAAGACATCTTTAAGGAAAGGAGGCGCTTATCATGGAGCTGCATACGGGTCATCATTTGATTTATCAACTGTTTGGCATGAATGTCAATATGGATACGCTGTACATGACCTGGCTCACGGCGGCTATCGTCATCATTATTACGCTGGCTGCGACGCGGGGCCGGTCACTGGTTCCTTCCGGTATCCAGAATGCAGTTGAAATTGTCGTTGAGGCACTCCTGGCACAGTTTAAGGAAACACTGGGGCCAAAGTGGGGACAGGTCGTATCAGTCCTTCTGACTATGTTCCTGTTTATCCTCGTCGGTAATGAATTAGGGCTGCTGCCCAGTCCGCACATCCTGACGTCGCCGACGAATGATCTCAATACGACGCTGGGCCTGGCCCTGGTATCATCTTTTATGGTACATTTTGTTGCTCTGCGCAACCAAGGTCTGAAAAAACACGTCAAACATTATTTTCAACCGTTCGCTGTATTTTTTGTCATCAACCTGCTGGAAGAATTTACAAAGCCTATTACGCTGGCCTTCCGTCTATTCGGCAATATCCTTGCCGGGGAAATCCTGATGGAAGTGCTGTACAAACTGGTCCCCGTCGGGGTACCTATCATCTGGTTGATATTCAGTCTGGTCATCGGCCTGATTCAGGCCTTTATCTTCACTATACTGACCACATCGTATCTGGCAGATTCCCTTAGAGAAGAGTAAGTGAAGACAAGTAACTCATACATCAAGGAGGATTATAATTATGGAATTAGTATTAGCATTATCCGCAATGGGCGCAGCTATTGGTATTGGTCTGGCAGCAATGGGTGCTGCTATCGGTGATGGTCACGCTGCATCGAAGATGCTCGAAGGTCTGGCACGTCAGCCGGAAATGGGTGGCAAGCTTCTGGTCAACTTCCTGATTTCTGTAGGTCTGATCGAATCTATGCCTATCATTGCAGCTGTTATCGCTATCGTGCTCGTATTTGCCAACCCTCTGGCAGGCTAAACTGTACCGGCACAGTTCGGTAAAAGGAGGAGAAAGTTTTGGTAGATATTAATTTTACACTGGTAATCCAGTTCATCAACTTCTTTGTCCTCGTCGCTATTTTAGCCAAGTTTGCATACAAGCCCATTTTAAAAGTGCTTGAAGACCGCAAGAACAAGATTGCTTCTGACCTTAGCAGTGCCGAAGAAGCCCGGCTTTCAGCGGAAAAACTGAAAGCCGATTATGAAGCACAGCTGCAGAAAGCCCATGCGGAAGCCCAGGCCATTGTGGACAAGGCTGTAAAACAAGCCGACAAGGAAGCGCAGGCTCAGCTCGATGCTATCCGTTCCCAGATTGCACGGGAAAAGGAAATCGCTCAGGCTGAAATTGCCAATGAACGGGAAGCAGCTATTCGCGAAATGAGAAATGAAGTAGTGACGCTGTCTATGGCTGTGGCAGAAAAACTGCTGAAAAAGAACATGGATACGGATATGAATCAAAAACTGGTAGCAGAATGCCTGAAGCAGTTTGACGGGCAGCATCCGGCAGGTAAGAAATCATGATTCCTGAAGCCGTGTACAGCAAATACAGCCAGGCTATGTTTGACATAGCAAAGGAACAGCACAAGATGGACGTGTACGGTGATGAACTGAAAGCCGTCCGCGATACGATGCAGCTAAATCCGGAGCTGAAAAAGTTCATCCATCATCCGCTGGTTCCGCCCCAGTCGAAGAAAGAAACACTCCACGCTATTTTTGCTGATGACGTGTCCCCTGTTGTCCTGCAGTTTCTCTACGTCATGATAGACCGGCGCAGGGAAGCGGCCATCATCGCAGCTATCGACGGGTTTATCGATTTGGCCCGTGCGGCTCAGAATATCGAAGTTGCGAAGATCCGCCTCGTAAAACCGCTGTCAGCAGAAGAGGAAAAACAATTGGTCGCATCTCTGGAAAAGATGACTGGCAAACATATCGAACCGCTGTATTATATGGATCCTTCCATTATCGGCGGTATGATTGTCCAGATAGGCGACCGGCTAATAGACGGCAGCCTGAAGCGGCAGCTTACAGATATGCAGCATTCCCTGCTTCAGTCTGACGTAATGAATGAGGTGACGGACGAAAAATGAAAATGAAGCCAGAAGAAATAACGGCTATAATCAAAAAACAAATCGAAGACTACAACGTCGAAATGAACGTCGATGACGTAGGCACCGTCCTGGAAGTCGGGGACGGCATAGCGCATATATACGGTTTGGATAAGTGCATGTCCGGGGAACTCCTGGAATTGCCTCATAATGTGTATGGACTGGCCATGAACCTGGAAGAAGACAACGTAGGTGCCGTCCTTCTCGGGGATGACGAACTCATTAAAGAAGGCGATACGGTACGCCGGACGGGCAAGGTTATGAGTGTTCCTGTCGGTGATGCCATGATAGGCCGCGTCGTCAATCCCCTGGGAGCTCCTATTGATGGCAAGGGCGCCATCAAGGCGACGGAATACCGCCGCGTCGAAGTCGTTGCTCATGGTATTGCTGAACGTCAGCCGGTCAAGCAGCCGCTCCAGACAGGGTTGAAAGCAATCGACTCTATGGTTCCTATCGGACGGGGCCAGCGTGAATTGATCATCGGTGACCGCGGTACCGGTAAGACGGCCATTGCCATCGATACGATCATCAATCAGAAAGATACAGGCGTCATCTGTGTCTATGTCGCCATCGGACAGAAAGCTTCTACTGTTGCCCGCGTTGTACGGACATTGGAAGAACACGGAGCCATGGCATATACTATCGTCGTTGCCGCTACGGCTTCTGACGGCTCGCCGCTTCAGTACCTGGCACCGTATTCCGGCGTATCCATGGCTGAATACTTCATGCATCAGGGCAAGGACTGCCTCTGTGTATATGATGATTTGTCCAAGCATGCCCAGGCGTATCGAGCCATGAGTCTGCTGCTCCGTCGTCCGCCAGGACGTGAAGCTTATCCGGGCGATGTATTTTACTTACATTCCCGTCTGCTCGAACGAGCTGCCAAATTGTCTGATGAACTGGGTGGCGGTTCCATTACAGCCCTGCCAATCATTGAAACACTGGCAGGCGACTTATCCGCTTATATCCCGACCAACGTCATTTCGATCACCGACGGCCAGATTTTCCTGGAAACGGAATTATTCAACTCCGGTGTACGGCCTGCTATCAACGTCGGCCTCTCCGTATCCCGTGTCGGCGGGTCTGCCCAGATCAAGGCCATGAAGAAAATTGCCGGCACACTCCGTCTGAGCCTGGCACAGTACCGCGAACTGGCAGCTTTTGCCCAGTTTGGATCGGACCTCGATAAGAGCACCAAAGCCCAGATTGACGCCGGTGAACGGACGATGCAGATGCTGATCCAGCCACAGTACCAGCCGATGCCCGTCGAAGACCAGGTCATCCAGATTTATGCAGCCGTCAAAGGATATCTCATGCCTGTAGAAGTAGAAGATGTGCAGGCATTTGAAGACCAGCTCATCAAATTCATGCATGCCAACTATCCCGAAGTCGGTGCAGATATCAAAAAGACAAAAGAACTCGGTGCAGATAATGAAGAAGTTCTCAAAAAGGCAATTGTGGAATTTACCAAGCAGTTCGGTACGAGCCATAAGCTGATTAAAGAGGAGGAATAGTCTATGCCGAGTGCACGCGAAATAAACCGTCGGATTAAATCCGTAACGAATACGCAGCAGATTACAAAGGCTATGAAGATGGTATCCTCCGTTCGTCTGCGCCGTGCACAGGAACGCGCTCTGGCAACTGCTCCTTTTACTGAAAAAATGGAAGGGATGCTGCAGCGTCTGTCGGCAGCTATACCGGGAGAAAATAATCCGTTATTCATCCAGCGTGATGTAAAGCGTACGTGCTACATCATCATCGGCTCCGATAAAGGCCTGGCAGGAGCTTTCAATTCCAACATCAATAAGGAAATGGTAAGTCTCCTGAAAAACAAGCCCCGCTCTGCGTCATATCTCATCGTGACGGGACGCAAGCCAGTGGATTATCTGAAGCATCTTCGCATCACGCCCGATTATAAACGGACGGGCTTTTCTGACAAGCCGAATTTCGGCCATGCCCAGAATCTGGCACGGAAAGCGACGGAAGAGTTCCTCGCCGGTAACGTTGATGAAGTGTACCTGGTGTATACGAAGTTCAAGTCTGCCCTGTCACAGGTCGTGACACAGACGAAGCTGCTGCCCATCGAACCTTCCGTATCGGAAAAAAGCGGTCCTTCGGAAGAATACCTCTTTGCCCCCGATGCTGGTCAGGTTTTATCGACTCTGCTGCCGCAGTATATCGATATGGTCATTTATAATGGCCTCCTGCAGTCTGCAGCCAGCGAACTGGGAGCACGTATGACGGCCATGACCGGTGCGACCGATAATGCCGGTGAATTGATTGAAAAACTGACCGTTCATTATAATAAAGTCCGTCAGGCCGGTATTACCAACGAACTGACGGAAATCGTCAGCGGTGCCAATGCACTGCAGTAAGGACGAAGGAAAATCTAAATAAGGAGGAGAGCCTCTTCATGAGCAATACAATTGGGAAAGTAATTCAGGTCATCGGCCCTGTCGTTGACGTCCGCTTTGCGAGCGAAGAAGAACTGCCGGCTATATATAACGCCATCCATATTACCGGCGGTACGGGCGATCAGGCGATTGACCTGGTAGCAGAAGTCATGCAGCATCTGGGCGACGATGTTGTCCGCTGTGTAGCCATGAGCTCCACAGATGGTCTGGTGCGTGGCATGAAAGCAGAAAATACAGGCGGCCCGATCAAGGTACCTGTCGGAGAAGGCGTGCTGGGCCGGATTTTCAATGTCCTGGGCCAGACAGTCGATAAAGTAGATAAGAAGGTTGAAGCTGACGATTACTGGCCTATCCACCGTCCGGTACCAAAATTTGAAGACCAGGCTACGGGTACGGAAATTTTTGAAACAGGGATCAAAGTCGTTGACCTCATCTGCCCCTATGCCAAAGGCGGCAAAATTGGCCTCTTCGGCGGTGCCGGCGTCGGCAAGACCGTCCTCATCATGGAACTGATCCACAATGTAGCTACCGGCCACGGCGGCTATTCCGTATTCACCGGCGTTGGTGAACGGACTCGTGAAGGCAACGACTTGTGGAATGAAATGAAGGAATCGGGCGTCATCGATAAGACGGCGCTGGTATACGGCCAGATGAATGAACCGCCAGGAGCCCGTATGCGTGTTGGCCTGACGGGACTTACGATGGCGGAATATTTCCGCGATAAGGAACACAAAGATGTACTGCTCTTTATTGATAACATTTTCCGTTTCATCCAGGCCGGTTCGGAAGTATCGGCTCTGTTAGGCCGGATTCCTTCGGCTGTTGGCTATCAGCCGACACTGGCAACCGATGTCGGTGCCCTGCAGGAACGGATTACATCGACTAAGAACGGATCTATTACGTCTGTACAGGCCGTATACGTTCCTGCCGATGATTTGACAGACCCGGCTCCGGCAGCTACCTTTGCCCATCTGGATGCGACGACCGTCCTGTCCCGCCAGATTGCCGAACTCGGTATTTATCCTGCCGTGGATCCCCTGGATTCGACATCCCGTATCCTCGACCCCCACGTATTAGGGGAAGACCATTACAATACGGCCCGTGCCGTACAGGCTATCCTGCAGAAATACAACGACCTGCAGGACATCATCGCTATCCTGGGTATCGACGAACTGTCAGAAGAAGATAAGCTGACCGTAGCCCGTGCCCGTAAGATCCAGCGTTTCCTGAGCCAGCCTTTTGCCGTTGCCGAACAGTTTACAGGACAGCCGGGCCGGTATGTTCCGCTGAAGGAAACAATTGAAGGGTTCAAGGAAATCCTGTCGGGCAAATGCGATGATATGCCGGAACAGGCCTTCTATATGGTCGGTAACATCGAAGAAGCATATGAAAAAGCCAAAACTCTGAAAGGAGAATAAGGCATGGCAGAAACAGGCAAAACAATCCACCTGGAAATTATCACGCCTGATGCTGCTGTCCTGAACACGGATGTCAGTTTTGTTCTCGTCCGTGCCCTCGATGGCGACCTGGGTATCATGCCCGGTCATGCTCCGCTCATTGCTTCTTTGCGTATCTGGCCGCTGGT
Source organism: Megasphaera sp. UBA4233 (assembly GCF_002395615.1). Lineage (NCBI taxonomy): Bacteria > Bacillati > Bacillota > Negativicutes > Veillonellales > Veillonellaceae > Megasphaera > Megasphaera sp. UBA4233. The sequence goes on from NZ_DGXL01000033.1 coordinate 108,584, forward strand.
TTACGAAAAAGATGGCAAGCGTAATTGTGTCTGCATTGCTTCCGGTTTCCTGGAAGTCAATGGCAATACCATAACGGTCATTACACCGGCGGCAGAACTGCCGGCAGATATTGATCTGGACCGGGCAGAACGATCCCGGGCCAGAGCGGAAAAACGCCTGCAGGAAAAGAAAGAAAACCTCGATGAAGCCAGAGCGCAAGCTTCTTTGAAACGAGCGCTGCTGCGCATCGACGTGGCTCATAAATATGGTGGAAAATAAGACAAAGGGGACTGCCGCAGGTGCGACAGCCCCTTTTCAAATTTTCATGATAAAAAAGAAAGGGATGGCTTGAATCTCATGATTACGATCCGTACTGCCACGCTTCAGGACCTGGACGCCGTAACTGCTGTAGAAGCAGCATGTTTTCCTCCGGCTGAAGCGGCATCGAAAGATGAATTTTACGACCGCCTGACCTATTATGCCAATCATTTCTGGCTCCTCTTTGAAGGAGATACGCTCATATCTTTTGTCGATGGCATGGTCACCGATGACAAAGACCTGACCGACGACATGTACGCCCGGGCCGCACTGCACAATGAACAGGGGGCATGGCAGATGATCTTTGGTGTCAATACGATGCCTTCGTATCGTAAAAAGGGCTATGCCGGACGGCTTCTCCAGGCTGCAATTACCGATGCCCGCCGTCAGAAAAGACGCGGCTTAGTTCTGACCTGCAAAGACCGGCTCATCTCTTATTATGGAGAATTTGGATTTCTCGATGAAGGGGTGACCAGCAAATCGGTCCATGGCGGGGCCATTTGGCATCAGATGCGTCTGACCTTTTGAGGATGATTCCTGTTGCGCCATGCACGGTATTTTTGATCATCTGCCATAGCGGACAGACAGTTTTCTTACAATAGAGGTTGAACCTGCAGAGATTATAGTGTATCATGGATAACTGAATATACATAGGTTTATAATCATGCAGAATCTATACGATACTATGATACACAGAGAGTTGGGATATAGGGATGTTAGAATTTCCAATTAAACGAACGATTGTCATTGACGATAAGAAAAAGAAAGGCCGGGGCCGTAAAAAAAAGGGCAGCGATGAAAAAATGGTCATAAAGGGTACGGTCCATCTGCCGGAAAAGCAGCCTTTGAAGAAAATGGATCCCCTGCCTAAAAATGCCAAAAACCTGGTTATCGTGGAATCACCGGCCAAGGCGAAGACAATTGAACGCTTCCTGGGAAGTGACTACAAAGTCATGGCCAGCCGGGGCCATCTTCGCGACCTGCCACGCAATCAGTTTGGTGTTAATATTGAAGATAATTTTACGCCGACCTATACCAATATGTTCGATAAGCGCAAACTCATCGAAGACCTGCAGAATGAATACGTCCGCTCCAAAACCGTTTATCTGGCAACTGACCCGGACCGAGAAGGGGAGGCTATTTCCTGGCATCTGGCTCACTTGCTCGATATGGACCCCCAGACTTCGTGTCGTGTCATGTTCCATGAAATCACCAAGAAAGCTGTTCTGGCAGGAATGGAACATCCTCAGCCCATCGACCTGAAAAAAGTGGATGCCCAGCAGGCACGGCGCGTCCTCGACCGCATCGTAGGGTATAAGCTGAGCCCGCTCCTCTGGAAAAAGGTCTGTAAGGGACTCAGTGCCGGCCGTGTCCAGTCTGTAGCCGTACGGCTTATCTGCGAACGGGAAGAAGAAATCAAGGCCTTCGTACCAGAAGAATACTGGACTGTAGAAGGCACATACAAAACAGAAGACGGGCTGGAACTCCATACAGAACTGGCAAAAATTGACGGGAAAAAGGCGGCCATAGAAACGGGGGACCAGGCAGCTGCCATCGCTTCTGCCCTGCAATGGGAAAAAGGGAAAGCTGACGGTCATGAACCGGACCGTATTGAAAAGGTAGAGAAACGGAAACGCAAACGTCAGCCTCAGCCGCCGTTTACGACGTCTACGATGCAGCAGGAATGTGTCAGCAAGCTCAATTTCGGTGCCAAGAAGACGATGATGCTGGCCCAGCAGCTTTATGAAGGCCTCGATATCGGCGAACACGGTCATGTGGGGCTCATTACCTACATGCGTACCGATTCTGTCCGTATTAATGATGATATGGTGCAGAATGCCCGTGATTTTATTACGGCAACCTATGGGAAAGAGTATATTCCGGCTAAACCACATGTTTACAAAGCCAAACAGTCCAGCCAGGATGCTCACGAAGCTATTCGGCCGACGTCGCTGGAACTGACGCCGGACAAAGTAGCGCCGTATCTGTCGCGGGACCAGCTGCGCCTGTATACTCTTGTCTGGAACCGTTTCCTGGCCAGTCAGATGGCTCCTGTAGAAACGGAACATATGACCATCGTCATCATGAGCGGATCTTATGAACTGCGGGCTGCTGGGTATACCGTCCTGTTCAAAGGATTTACGGAACTGTATGAAGATGCAAAGAAAGATAAGACTCTATCGGTGCTGCCGGCTATTGAGGCGGGTACGATAGTACATAATCAGACCATTGATACGATTCAGCATTTTACTCAGCCGCCTGCCCGCTATACCGAAGCCAGCCTGATTAAAACGCTGGAAGAAAAAGGTATCGGCCGTCCGAGTACGTATGCGCCGATTATGGATACCATCCAGAACCGCAATTATGTCGAAAAGAAGGATAAACAGTTCGTTCCGACTGAGTTGGGCGTCATTATCGTCGATCTGTTGAAAAAATTCTTTGAACGGATTATCAACGTCAGCTTCACGGCTCACATGGAAGAAGAACTGGATGCCATCGAACAGGGAAAGGACACCTATGTCCACGTTTTGAAAGAATTTTATGATGTCTTTGAACCGGAAATGGAAGCGGCCGAAGAAGGAATGGAAAAAGTCACCATTGCCGGACAGGATTCAGGTGAAGTATGTGAACTTTGCGGAGCTCCTATGGTGTATAAATTCGGCAGATTTGGCAAATTCCTGGCCTGTTCTAATTTCCCTGAATGTCACAATACAAAGGCTATCGTCGATGATCTGGGCATTACCTGCCCCAAGTGCGGCAAGGGGACGCTCATCCGGCGCAAGTCCAAGAGGGGCCGCGTCTTTTATGGATGCAGCCAGTATCCGGAATGTGATTTTGTCTTATGGAACCAGCCGGTAGACAAACGCTGCAAGCTTTGTGGCAGCATCATGACTATCAAACATTATAAAAAAGGTCCGGACAAGCTCTTTTGCAGTAATCCGGAATGTGAAAATCATAAAAAGGGTGAAGAAGTGAATGAAGAATAGTGTACTCGTCATCGGCGCCGGCCTGGCCGGTTCGGAAGCGGCTTGGCAGTTGGTACAGCGGGGCATCCCCGTCGAACTGGTGGAAATGCGTCCGGTCAAACCATCTCCGGCCCATCATACGGCCCTCTTTGCTGAGCTGGTCTGCAGTAACTCTCTGCGGGCTGCCAATATTGAAAATGCCGTCGGTCTCCTGAAAGAAGAAATGCGCTGTCTTGGGTCGCTCATCATGGAAGCGGCTGATACACACCGCGTACCGGCCGGGGGAGCACTGGCAGTAGACCGGGTCCCTTTCAGTCAGTATATTACCGATCATCTCCAGAATCATCCCCTGGTTACGGTCCGTCATGAAGAAGTTTCCCACCTTCCCGATGATCAGATATGCATCATCGCCACGGGGCCGCTGACCAGCCCGGCTATGACCGAGACCATCCGCCAGATGACGGGAGAAGAATATTTTCATTTTCACGATGCTGCAGCGCCTATCGTGACGGTAGAGTCGCTGGACATGACTAAAGTATACCGGGCTGCCCGTTATGGCAAGGGCGGTGCCGATTATCTGAACTGTCCGTTTACGAAAGAAGAATACGAAGCGTTCTGGCAGGCCCTGACGACGGCAGAATGTGCCGAACTTCACGATTTTGAAAAAAATGATGCCGTGTTTGAAGGATGCATGCCTGTAGAAGTCATGGCTGCTCGTGGCATTGATACCCTGCGGTTCGGTCCTATGAAGCCCGTTGGCCTTGAAATTCCCGGCACAGGGGAACTTCCCTATGCGGTCGTACAGCTTCGTCAGGATAATGGCAGTGCAACTTTGTATAATATTGTCGGCTTCCAGACACATCTCAAATTCCCGGAACAAAAGAGGGTATTTTCCATGATTCCCGGCCTGGAATCGGCAGAATTTGTCCGCTATGGTGTCATGCACCGCAATTCCTATATCAATTCTCCGGAACTCCTCGACGCGACCCTCCAGTACCGGAAAAACAAACACGTGTTTTTCGCCGGCCAGCTGACTGGTGTCGAAGGGTATCTGGAATCGGCATCGATGGGGCTCCTGGCAGGAATCAACGCCGCCCGGCTGCTGCAGGGAAAATCCTGCCTGACCTTTTCCAAGCGTACGGCTATGGGCGGCCTGAGCCAGTATATTTCATCGCCTCATGACAATTTCCAGCCCATGAATATTAATTTTGGTATCATGGAACCGCTGGGAATTAAAAAACGGATGAAAAAGAAGGAAAAGAATGGCCTTCTGGCTAAACGGGCACTGGAAGAAATTGATGCAATGAAGGAGAGTATTTGACATGACAACAGAATTTCATGCTACGACTATATGCGCCGTCCAGCGGGACGGCAAAACGGCCATTGCCGGTGACGGACAAGTCACTATGGGCAATTCGGTCATCATGAAGGGGACGGCCCAGAAGGTCCGCCGCCTGTATCATGGTAAAATCGTCAGTGGGTTTGCCGGATCCGTAGCCGATGCCTTTACCCTGTTTGACCGCTTTGAAGATAAACTAAATGAACATAACGGCAACCTGGTGCGTAGTGCCGTCGAACTGGCCAAGGACTGGCGGTCTGACAAGATACTGCACAAGCTGGAAGCCCTGCTCCTCGTGGCAGACAGCCAGCGTATCCTGCTCATTTCCGGCAACGGTGAAGTCATCGAACCCGATGATGGAGTACTGGCAATCGGATCGGGCGGTAACTATGCACTGGCATCGGCCCGCGCCCTGCTGCAAAATACGGACCTGTCTGCCCGGGATATTGCAGAAAAATCTCTTCATATAGCAGCAGATATCTGCGTTTACACCAATCATAATGTAATCGTAGAAGAAATATAAACGTAGGAAAGAGGTATAGCATGAACGAAATCGAATTGACGCCAAAGCAGATTGTTGCTGAACTGAATAAATACATCGTTGGCCAGGGTGAAGCCAAGAAATCCGTCGCCATTGCCCTGCGCAACCGTTGGCGCCGCAAAAGGCTGAGCGAGGATATGCAGAATGAAATCATTCCCAAGAATATCCTGCTCATCGGGCCGACCGGCGTAGGCAAAACGGAAATTGCCCGCCGCCTGGCCCGCCTGGTAGGGGCTCCGTTTATTAAAGTCGAAGCGACGAAGTATACGGAAGTAGGCTATGTAGGCCGCGACGTGGAACAGATTATCCGCGACCTCGTTACCAATGCCATCCGTATGGTACAGGAACAGGAAAGCCAGCGTTATGAACAGAAAGCCGAAGAAGAAGCCAATAAGCGCATTTTACAGGTCCTGTGGCCGAAGAAGAAAAGTGTGACCGAAAAGGTCCCCAACCCGATGGATGTCTTCTTTTCCTCCGGCGATGAAGGGGAAGAAAAAGATGTGCCCAAACAGCTGGAAGAACCTATGTCTGGCCGCCGTCAGCAGATGTTCGATGATATCTGCCAGCACAAGATGGATGACCGGGAAATCGAAGTGGAAGTAGCCGAACAGGAACGGACCATCCAGGGCATCCTGACAGGCAATTCGACGGAAGAACTAACGAATAATTTCCAGGAAATGCTGGGTAGTATCCTGCCGAAGAAGAAAAAGAAGAAAAAGATGACCATTGCCAAGGCACGGGAAGTTTTCAAGGAAGAAGAACTGGAAAAATGTCTGGATATGGATGTCATCGTCGATAAAGCTATCGAAGCGACAGAAGAAGCTGGTATCGTATTCATCGATGAATTCGATAAGATTGCAGAAAAAGGCCGTTCCAACGGTCCGGACGTATCGCGCGAAGGCGTACAGCGGGATATTCTGCCTATCGTCGAAGGGGCTACGGTCAACACGAAATACGGTCCGGTCAAGACGGATCATATCCTGTTTATTGCCGCCGGGGCCTTTCACGTGTCCAAGCCGAGCGACCTTATCCCTGAATTGCAGGGCCGGTTCCCTATCCGCGTCGAACTGCAGTCGCTTACAGTCGATGATTTCCGCCGCATTTTGACGGAACCGAATCAATCTCTGGTCAAACAGTATACGGCACTTTTGGCGACTGATGGCGTGACTCTCGAATTTACAGATGACGGTATCAATGCCATTGCCGAATATGCCCATCGTGTCAATCAGGAAACGGAAAATATCGGCGCCCGCCGCCTCCATACGATTCTGGAAAAAATTCTGGAAAACGTTGCATACGAAGCGCCGGATATCGAAACGAAGCATATCATCGTCAATAAAGACTTCGTAGCGGATAAACTGAACGATGTCGTACAAAATGTTGATCTGAGCCATTACATCCTCTAATAACAGGATAAGGTCCGGTTGAGACCACACATAGTATAAACAAATCAAAACCTGCCTGAGGTTGTATCTCCGGCAGGTTTTCTTTATAATAATGGTGTATGTCTTACACTTTAGAGGTGGTGAATCGATTTGACACAATATATTATGCTCCAGGGGACGAGTTCCCACGTAGGCAAAAGTATCCTGACGACGGCGTTATGCCGTATTTTTTACCGCATGGGACGGCAGGTCGTCCCCTTTAAGGCACAGAATATGGCACTCAATTCATACGTGACCCGTCAGGGACTGGAAATGGGGCGGGCCCAGGTAGCCCAGGCAGAAGCTGCCGGACTGGAACCCTCGGTCGATATGAATCCAGTCCTGTTGAAACCGACGGGAAATAGCTGTTCCCAGGTCATCATCGATGGTCTGCCAATTGGGAATATGTCTGCCCGGGACTATCATAAAGGGTATTCACTCCGTGCCTTTTCTGCTGTTACGGAGGCTCTGGAGCGGCTGAAACAACGGTATGACACGATTGTTATTGAAGGAGCGGGCAGCCCGGCCGAAGTCAATCTCCGGGACCATGATATCGTCAATATGCGCGTTGCAAAGTATCTCCGGGCACCGGTCCTGCTCGTAGCCGATATCGACCGTGGCGGATCTCTGGCAGCACTGGTAGGTACGCTGGAACTGCTTGAACCGGAGGAACGGGACTTGGTCAAGGGGCTGATTATTAATAAATTCCGGGGAGATATATCCCTGTTTACGCCGGCCGTGGATTTTCTGGAACAAAAGACGGGAAAACCGGTCCTGGGCGTCATACCCTATATAGAGAAATTGGGAATCGATGAAGAAGACTCAGTTTCTCTCGATGACAAACCGCGCGTTCCTCAGACAGGAGATGTACAGATAGCTGTCATCCAGACGCCGAAAATTTCTAATTTCACTGATTTTGACAGCCTGGCGGAAGAACCAGATGCATCGCTGTACTACGTCCGTACAGTAGAGGAGCTGGGACATCCCGATGTCATCATCCTGCCGGGTAGTAAGAATACGACCGAAGATTTGCGCTGGCTCCGGGCATCGGGACTGGCCGGGTGTTTGTCCTTGCAGGTGAAAAGGGGGACGCCCGTCATTGGCATTTGCGGAGGATATCAGATGTTGGGACAGTCTATTTATGACCCGCATCATACAGAATCAGATTTTCCGGAAATAGCCGGCCTGGGATTGCTGCCGGTTACGACGACTTTTGCCGACTGGAAACAGACCTATCAGGTACAGGCCCTGTGCCGTCCCTTTTCTTTCATGGGAGAAACACTGCAGGCCGGAAGACTTGGGGGATACGAAATTCACATGGGTCAGACTGACGTGGCGCCCGGTGCTGTCGAACCGTTTGTCGTCTGCCAGCGTTCGGGCAGGGATTGCTCACTTACGGTGGGGACGGCCCGGGAAGATGGTCTTGTCTTTGGTACGTATATTCACGGTCTCTTTGACAATGACCCGTTCCGCCGGGATATGATTAATATCCTGCGCCGTCACAAAGGGCTTGCGCCTCTTCCGGTACAGCGCAATTACCGGGCGGAAAAAGAACGCAGTTATGACCGTCTGGCGGCGGTGACGGCACAGCATCTCGATATGGATGCAATATTACGGATAATGAGAGATAGTGGCTTATGATAACATGTTTGGCAGCATTTATAATCGATACACTGATTGGTGATCCCCGTACGCGTCTCCACCCGGTGGCCCTCATAGGAAAACTCATCGGCTGGCTGGACCATCTCTTTTATTCCAGACAGGCCAGACCGCTTATGCAGATGACGGCCGGCATGGTTGTTGTCCTTCTGGTTCTCCTCGTGGTGTTTAATGTGTTGTACATCCTGTACTGGGGACTCGATATTTTGGGAAACGTCTATGTCACGACAGGCGTAGAAGCACTGCTCCTGAGCTTTACTATCTGTCCACGCAGTCTGGCCAGTGCGGCAGGGGAAATTTATACCTTCCTCGCTCATCATCATCTCGGTGCTGCCCGGGAAAAGGTTAGTTGGATCGTAGGACGCGATACAGACCAGCTCGATGAAGGAGAAATTGTGCGGGCGACGGTAGAAACGGTGGCAGAAAATACGACGGACGGAATTATTTCCCCGCTATTTTTCTATGCCCTTGGCGGTCTGCCCCTGGCGCTGCTTTACCGGACCGTCAATACGATGGATTCCATGCTGGGGTATAAGAATGAAAAATATCTCTATTTTGGCCGGGTGGCAGCTCGGTTGGATGATGTATGCAATTTTATTCCGGCGCGGATTACGGGCCTGTTATTTGTCATGGCAGCCTTCCTCCTGCGACTGGATTATAGAAATGCCTGGCGCATGATGCGCCGCGATGCCGCAAAGCATCCCAGTCCCAATGGCGGCTATGCCGAAGCTTCTGTTGCAGGGGCGCTGGACATCCGTCTTGGCGGGTATAATTCCTATTTCGGCAAGATGACCTTCCGGGCCTACATGGGAGATGCGCGACAGCCGCTCAAAGCCCGTCATATCCGCGGGGCAGTGCAACTCATGTATACCGTAACAGTGATGGGAGTAGCCCTTGCCATTTTGTGCTGGGCAGGGAGGGGGCTATGGTGATACGCGTCCGTGTTCCCGGATCCTGTGGGGAACTGGTACAGGGCGTCTGTCATGGGACGCCCTTCCTTCTGACCTGTCCGGTTCCGATTTTCAGCACTGCTGTTGTATCTGACGAACCGGGCTTTTCACGGCTCCCGCCAAAGGCAGCACAAGCCGTGAATCTTACGTTATCATATTTGCACTGTTCGTCCTTTCCCTATCATCTGCAACTTGTTTCGTCCATTCCTCGGGGAAAAGGTATGGCCTCGAGCAGTGCCGATGTAGCAGCAGTGATACAGGCCGTGGCCTGTGCCTGTGGCAGGACACTGAGTGAGCAGGACGTAGGCCATCTGGCGGCTCGTGTAGATCCGACAGACGGCGTTTTTGCCCGAGGACTTTCGCTGATTCAATACCGTCGTGGCAATATCATCCGGTCGTATGAACCGGTCCCGCCCATGAACGTTGCCATACTGGATACGGGTGGCACGGTAGATACGCAGACCTTTCACCACCAGTGGGATAAAACCATGCCGTACCATACAGCTCCGGCTGTGGCTGCGCTCTCCCTTCTTGACAAGGAGCCGACGGAAGAGCAGATTGGAGAGGCGGCGACGATGAGTGCCCTGGCTCATCAGAATATATTGCCAAAACCAGCCCTGCCCCAGCTGATACAGGCTTGCCGGGAAATGGGTGCTTTAGGCGTTAACGCGGCTCACAGCGGTACAGTGTGTGGCGTATTATTTCCTTCCTTCCTGCCTGTTTCTGAAGTGAAGCAGTGCATGACCGAATTGACAGCCCGCTTCCCTGATTATACCTTACTAGATGTGGTGCCCCTTATCAGTGGTACTATGGACATAGAGAAAGAAGAGTGACTGTATGATCCGTCCCTTTGAACACGGAGGAAATATATACCGCCATGCAGGCGGCAGGCCTGTACTGGATTTCAGTGCCAATATCAACCCTTTGGGTCTGGCTGAAGGCGTCCGCAATGCCATATCGTCTCATCTGGACGATGTCATTCACTATCCGGATCCTGATTGCACGGCCCTGCGAGAAGCTCTGTCCCGGTTTTATCATCTCCCTGTGGAAACTATCGTTCCTGGAAATGGGGCAGCGGAACTGCTATACTTGTATTTTCATCATTTCCACTTCCGGCGCGTCTGTATTCCCGTTCCGGCTTTCAGTGAATACGAACGGGCTGCCCGGTCTGCCGGGGCAGAGATTGTATATGCTTATCTGGAAGCAGATAAAGCGTTTCAGCCTGATCTGACTGCTATAGCAAGTCAGGTCAAAGATGCTGATTGCATTGTCCTCGGCAATCCCAATAACCCTACGGGAAATCTCATCAGACGGCAGAAATTGATTTCCTTTCTCGAACGGGCGGTACAACGAGGGCAGTTTGTCATTGTCGATGAATCTTTTCTTGATTTCCTCGACGATGGTCCGGATTTCACTGTGGCAGACTTTGCCAGCCAGTCCGGTCAGGTTTTTGTCATCCATTCACTGACGAAATTTTATGCTCTGCCCGGTCTGCGGCTGGGGTTCGGCATCGCACCCGAAGCAGTTATACAGGGATTAATGGAGCAGACGGATGTGTGGCACGTCAATACGTTGGCTCAGACTGCCGGTATAGAAGCCCTTGCAGAAACGGCATATCAAAAAGCATCACGGACACTGGTAAGAGAAGAAAGAGACTGGATGAGCCGGATGTTGTCCTGCATTCCCGGAGTGACAATATGTCAGCCGTCGGTCAATTTCATTTTATGCCATATCAGACAGACGGGCCTGACAGCGACGGTACTGGCCGGACACATGCAGGAGCAGGGCATCCTCATCCGTGACTGCAGCAACTATCCGGGGCTGGATTCCTACTACATCCGCCTGGCTGTCCGCAGCAGGGAAGAGAATGAGTATGTCGTAGAGACAATAAAAGCATGCTTAAAAAATAAAAGTTAATTATTTTAAGAATAACAATAAGAAATCTGGCAATATTATCATATTAACATATCGTTTCAGACATTATAAAGGAAAAATTTCACATTTAAATTAAATGAAGATTAAAGCAAAGTTAAAATAAGGTTAAATATGCAAATTTGCTACTTATAAGGGTAGATAACTTTAAAAATTTATGGTAGAATGAGACAAACAATAAATGAAGCAGAGCTTCTGGTATGTTGTTATTATTCTATATTATCTGTTCTTATAAGTAAGGAGGTTTGACGTATGGGAGGAAAAAAGGGCAATAGAACGATTGCAATTGGCTTAATGTTATTCGCCTTATGGTTTGGTGCCGGTAACCTTATTTTCCCTGCATCCATGGGTCAGGCAGCAGGTACGAACGTCTGGTACGCTGTTGCTGGTTTTGTTATTACCGGTGTAGGCTTGCCGCTTTTGGGTGTACTGGCTATGGGTTATTCGGGCTGCAGCAACCTGCAGGAATTGATGAATCGTGTAGATAAAAGATATGCTATTTTCTTCACGGTCATTTCCTATCTGGCTATTGGTCCGGCCTTTGCTATTCCCAGAACGGGGACGGTTTCCTATGAAATTGCCGTCCGCCCGCTTCTCGATGGCGGCGGTTCCCAGCCAATCATGTGGGCATTCCTGGTGTTATTCTTTGTATTTTCCTGGTGGCTTTCCATCAACCCAGCTAAACTGGTTGACCGCATCGGCAAGGTCCTGACACCGGCTCTGCTGCTCACCATTCTGGCTCTGATTGTAAAATCCCTGATTACGCCTATGGGCGTTCCCCAGCCGCCACTGCCGGCTTATGCTACGGCAACTACTGCACTGGCACAGGGTGCTATCGATGGTTACAATACGCTGGATGCCATCGCAGCCTTCGTATTTGCCATCCTGGTCATCGAATTCGTCAAAGAAGACGGTGCTACGACGAAAGAAGAAATTACCCATGAAGTATTCAAAGCCGGCGGCCTGGCCGTATCGCTGCTCGCTTTCGTCTACGTCTTCGTCGCCTATCTCGGTGCCCAGTCCGTACAGGCCATTTCCATGCAGGAAACGGGCGCTCCTGTTCTTTCTATGAGTGCTCAGATTCTCTTCGGCTATGGCGGCGCTCTGCTGCTGGCAGTCATCGTACTCCTGGCATGTCTTTCCACTTCAATCGGTCTGATTACGTCTTGTGCAGCGTACTTCCATCAGCTCATCGGTAAGACGAGCTATAAGAATTATGTTACCATTTTTACCATTGCATCCTTTGCAGTTGCAACTGCCGGCCTGAAGACCATCATCGTCGCCGCTATCCCGGTCCTGATGTTCGTATATCCTCTGGTCGTTGCCAACATTATCCTTACCTTTACACATAACCTGTTCGGCGGTCGCCGCTGTGTATGGGTCTGCTCGACAATCTTCACTTTTGTACCGGCTCTCGTAACGGGCCTGCAGACAGCTAAGATTCCGCTGGGACCGATTGATGCCATCTTCAAGGGATTGCCTCTCCATTCCCTCGGTATGGACTGGATTCCGTTCCTCGTAGCCGGATTCATCGTCGGTCTGATTTACAAGGCAGTCGTTCCCGACAAAAAAGCTGAAACAGAAGAAGCGTAAAAACGCATATAGGATGTAATGTAAGAAAACCGGAGCTGTCATGGTGAGACGGCTCCGGTTTTTCTAATTATTTTTTTGTGGAAAATTCATATCAACTATGCTATAGTAGTATTATAAAACACAACGAAAAACGTTTGTTTACCCTGCAGGCAGGGCGGAAATCCTGCTTACAAATATATCATTGGAGGAGTGTGTACGATATGAAAAAAATTACCGCTTTTTATCTGACAGGCTGCCCGTATTGCGCTAATGCCAAAAAGGCACTGAAAGATCTGATTGCAGAAAACCCGGAATATGGGAAAGTAGAAATAGATTGGATTGAAGAAACCCAGCATCCGGACCTGGTGGCTGGTCATCAGTATTATTACGATCCCAGCATGTTCGACGGCTTCCATAAATTATATGAAGCCCAGCCGGGAGAAAGCTTTGAAGAAACAAAAGCCAACGTCCGGCGCGTTCTGGACTATGCATTGAAATATTGATAAATAGAAATAGAAACGGGCTCATCGCATGCCGATGGGCCTTTTTATCGTCCAACGATTTCGTCATCCTGACGTCTTTTGGTATTGGAGCAGGGAGCAGGCGGATTACGTATCATATACTTTCGTTGTTGCTCTTTACAATACAACGAAAGTATGATAAGATGTAGCCGTTCGGACAACAACAAATGAAAAAAAGGTGATCCTGTTGAAATTTTCCAGCCGTATGACCGTGGCCATCCATATCCTGCTGTATCTGGAAGAATATGAAAAAGAAGAGAAAGTAACATCTGAAGTCCTTGCCAATACGACCGGTGTGAATGCAGTCAATATACGCAAGACGCTACAGCTCCTGAAGAAAGCCGGGTTTATCGAGATTCGCAGAGGGACTGGTGGTGCCTGCCTTAAAAAAGCGCCTGGAGATATCACGGTGAGGGATATCTTTGAAGCCGTAGAGGATTCCACGGAAGACCTGTTCCATATGCACGAACATCCGAATACGAACTGTCCTGTCGGAAAGTCAATCAAAGGAGTACTAGACCGGCATCTTGATGCATGGAAGCAGCTATTGTTGCAGCAGATGCAGGGCGTCACTTTAAAAGAGTTGTTTTTAGAGTTGCAGGATGAAATGAAGAAACATGAATGAGGAGGAACCTTTATGAAGATGAAAAAGGTGAAGAAAATGATGGCGGTACTGTTGGGATTGAGCCTGGTTACGGCCATGTCTGCCGGTCCTGCTTTTGCTGCGGATAAGATGCCGGCGTTCAAAAATAACAAGCAGATGGTCGAATATTTCTGGAATCAAGTATTCAATAAGCACAATACCTCTGTCATCGACAGCATGACAGCTCCAAACTATATCCAGCATAGCCCGGGTTTTGCTGATGGACGCCAGGCTTTCGAAGATGGTATTCAGGGATTCCTCAAGGAATTTCCCGAAAGTAAAGCAGTCATCAAACATATTGGTGCTGATGGAGACCTCGTGTTCATCCATAACCATATTACGCTGAATGCTTCGGACCGGGGGCAGGCGGCAGTCGATATTTTCCGTGTCAAAGATGGAAAAATCGTAGAGCACTGGGACGTTATCCAGGATATTCCGGAAAAAGCAGAAAATAACAATACTATGTTCTGATTGAATCTGCCGGGAGCATGAAAAAAACTGGCATGGAGCATGTAGAGCATGTTCTATGCCAGTTTTCCTTATTTTGAAGTTTTTTAATTTGTTTTCTTTACATTATCCCCGTAGATAGTTTTCCAATCATTTTTCATGGAAATGGTATTCCAGCCATTTTCGTCGGATGTCTTCTTATCCCGTTCTGCCCGTTCAGGACGACCGTATTCACGTTGCGTATCGTCGCAGAGAACATTGAAGACTTCTGCTTTATAGGGATTATCCTTTAAGGTATAGCGGAACATAGAATAATCGCCGCTGCTGTTGCCAAAGGCCAGAACCGGCTGGATTCCGATTTCCCGGACGATGGAGGATACTTTATTCATCTTTTCATTTACCCGGTCCAGCGTACCGTACTGAATGGTATCTTCGTATGTCATCTGGTAGGAACCGCCGTCTGTATTTCCCTGATGACTAGCGACAATCTGTGGATCCGAACCGATGATCTGATTAGGACGGATATGGATGACATCGCGGGTCAGTGCGCGGACGAGGGGACGGTCCGAAGCAGAGACGATGTAACACGTAAAGTCATTGGACTGCAAATAGGAGATGACTTCTACCATAGGCATATAAAAGGCTTCGCCATAGGTCAGGTTGGTCAGGCCGATGACCGGCTTTTTCATGAATCCCTGCGCATAGGTGTCCAGGGACTGCGGCGTCATTCCGGCTAGTCCGGCATATAGTTTATTGTACAAATTATTGTCGATTTCCGGTGGAACGGGCTTGCGCTGGGAAATGGCATCCCAATAGTCCTGGGCAAATTTTTTATCTTCTGCCGATACCTGACAGTTCGGATCGTGAAGGACCCGGTCAGCATAAAATACACCATCTGTGTAGGACGGCGTCCGTTCACCTAACAGGGTCCCGTCCATGTCAAAGACGGCCAGGCGGTGTTCTACGGGGATGAAATGGGGACTCTTCGGATTGGTTACATCCTTTACATACGATACCAGTTTTTCCTTAGCGGCGGAATCGCGGTTCCAGTACTGGAAGTTTCCTGCTTTATTGACGTGGATGGCTGCCAGCTCAGCCCGGCTGGCCCCTTCAATCGTTCCCGTCATGGTGAAACTGGTCAGCATAGCTGTGATGGCTAAAATGGATGCAAAGTGTTTCCTCTTCACAATGATCACCTCATGATTATAGGATTTGTGCTTATTATAACACGAGAAATCATGACAAACAACCAGGACAGATAAAATAAGTACTGTCCCATTTTGTTTACGTTTTCATACCATGACTTGAAATAGCATGAACACGATAAGGAAGGTGAATTTCTTGGACAAGACGATATATTCTATTGACGGTAGAGACTGTCTCTTGTATTCGACAGGCAAGCCGGCATATATGCTGGTCCAGCCTGTCGATGACCACGACCAGGAAGTGCTGGATGAGCAGGTTACAGCTATTGCCGAAGCCTCTCAATTGCCCTTCGTATTTGTGGCATTTCCTGTGGTGGACTGGAACGGGGAATTATCTCCCTGGGATAGTCCGGCTGTTTTTGGACCGGATGACTTCGGGCACGGCGCGGCGGGAACTCTGTATTTTGTAGAAAATGAACTTCTGCCAGCTGTCCGAACACAATTTCACTTGTCTGACGAAGTGCCTGTCATATTAGGCGGCTATTCTCTGGCAGCTCTCTTTTCTTTGTGGAGTGGCTGGCAGACCGATATCTTTTCAGCTGTTGCTGCCGCTTCCCCCTCCGTCTGGTTCCCTGGCTGGTTGGACTATGCCAGGCAGCAGCAGCCAATGACGAAAGCCGTATATCTGAGTCTGGGTGATAGAGAAGAACGGACGCGAAATCCCATCATGGCGACGGTAGGAGGCTGTATCCGTCAGCAGTATGCGCATCTGGAAACGATGCCCCATATCCAGACCACGTTAGAATGGAACAAAGGAAATCATTTCCAGCATACGGGTCAGCGTTGTGCTAAGGCTTTTGCCTGGTGTATGTCGGCATTGGCGAAGGAGACAGACGGCGCCAGCAGCACCAGAGGATAGCCAGCCAGACGGGCATGATGAGGACGGCTGTGAGCATGTCCGGCATCTGGGTCATCATGAGTACGATGAAGCAGAGGAAGGCAAGGCAGAAATAGTCTGCTGCCGGGTACCAGAGAGACGGAAATTTCGTCGTCCTGCCCATTTTCTGGCGGTAGGCCTTGAATTTCAAGTGCGTCACGATGATGGTGACCCAGTTGATGATAGTAGCGCCGACTGTAAGGGACAGGAAGTACATGAAAATTTTTCCCGGGAAGAAATAGGTTACGGCGACGACGAACAAGGTAAGGCCCGAGCACAGGCAGAGCGTGTGGACTGGTACACCCCGGGCCGACAGCTTCCTGAACCATTGCGGGGCATGACCTTCTTCTGCCAGTCCATAGGCGATGCGGGAATTGCCGTAAATTGCCGAGTTATAGACGGAAATGGCCGCCGCCAGGACAACGAAATTGAGGAGATTCGCCGCAGACGGAAAGCCCACATTGGTGAAAATCTGGACGAAAGGGCTGTTCTGCGTGCCAATCTGATTCCACGGCCAGAGGCTCATGATGACGACCATCGTACCGATGTAGAAGATGAGAATGCGCCAGATAATCTGATTGATTGCCTTGGGCAGGGAGCGTTCGGGATTTTCTGCTTCTCCTGCGGTGATACCGATTAATTCGACGCCTCCAAAAGAAAAGATGACCGTTACCATAGCCAGACAGAACCCCCAGATTCCGTTTGGCAAAATGCCTCCATAGGCCCAAAGATTACTGAAATCCTGCGGAAATGGCCGGCTGTCCTGAGCAATAAGCCAGGCCCCGAGAAAAATCATGCCTATGATAGCGGCTACCTTGATGAAGGACATCCAGAACTCCGTTTCACCGTAAGCGCGGACATTGACCAGGTTGAGGCAGGTAATGGCGATGAGGCAGACAAGAGCTGTGATCCACTGGGGCAGGTCCGGGAGCCAGTAATGGACATAAATGCCGACAGCTGTCAATTCAGCCATGCTGATGATGACGTAAGAAAACCAATAGTTCCAGCCCAGCATAAAACCCGGAAAAGAGCCCCAATACTTGTTGGCATAGTAACTGAAGGAACCGGATACGGGCTCTTCTACAGCCATTTCGCCTAACATGCGCATGATGAGGAAAATGACGATGCCACAGATGAGATAGGCTGCGATGATGGATGGGCCGCCCAGGGAAATCGTCGATGCCGACCCATAAAATAAACCGGTGCCAATAGCGCCGCCAAGAGCAATCATCTGAAGATGACGATTCTTCAGGCCGCGCTGCATTTGAGATCCTTTTTTCATATATATGACCTCCTGACTAAAAAAAACGACCGCACGAAAGATTACACCCAAGGTGGTGTACCCCTTCATGTGGTCGTTTGACGATGACATTCTGGTTATTAGTATAGAACAAAAATGTGGTTTGTCAATCGAGCAGATTTTGTACGGGCAGAGGCCTGTCTTCCCGTCAGGTGGTCAGATAGTGTATACTAAGTAAAGAATAACTGATAAGGAGGTATATCTGATGAGTGTAGAATTTGAAGGGAAGAAGGCGTGCATCGCGCCGGAAGGGGTATTCATCATCGGGACATATGATGAAAAGGGTGTACCCAATGCCATGAATGCGGCCTGGGGTTCCCAGTCGGATTACGGTGAAATCACGCTCTTTCTGGCAAAGCACAAGACGACGGACAACATCAAGCACACCAAGGCCTTTACGGTGGCCTTCGCAACGAAAGATACGGTGGACATTGCCGATTACTTTGGCGTAGAAACGGGCAACAAGGTGAATAAGATAGAAAAAGCAGGCTGCCACGTCCACAAGAGCCTTCATGTCAATGCCCCGATTATCGAAGAATTTCCGGTCACACTTGAATGTGAATGCACCAGCTATGATGACAACACAGGCATTCTCGTAGGCAGAATCGTAGCCCAGCAGGCTGATGAATCGGTTCTGACTGACGGCAAAATCGATTACGACAAACTGCAGCCCATCATCTTTGACATTTCCACCATGACCTATCGCCTGATTGGCCCCGTCGTAGGCCAGGCCTTTCATGATGGATTGAAAATAAAAAGATAAGGCCTTCAGACAACATCAAAAAGGGGGCTGTAACATAATAGCCTCATCTAAAAAAATGGACTCAGTTATCTGAGCCCATTTTTTTAAGCAAAAGAGGCCCCAAAGGGCCTCTTTGCTGGTATAATTATTACAAGCGAGTGGAAAAAGGGATAGCTAAGCTAAAGGAAAAACGGCGGCAAATTCAGGAACAGATGCTGGCTTTCACTTCCCAGTCGGAAATGCTGCTTCATCGTATGAAACAAAATGAAACGACGCATACGGAAATCGTGAAACGGCAAAGGGAAGACCTGAAGGCCTGTCAGATGAAATTAGAAAAGTTGCTGGAGGAATGATATCAGCATTATCTGCCCGGATTGTAAGTCTTTAGTGATTGCTGGATGCCCTGTATGAGAGCATTGATGATTTCGTTGGATGGCTGTGCATGGAGCTGTACATAACCAATCTGAGCCTGTACGGTGAGACCTGACAAGGGAATGGCGGTGATGGCCGATGGCATGACTGCCGGGATGAGGCAGCCCGTGCCGATGTTCAGGCAGTCCGTACTGGCCAGAAGGTTGTTGGTCGTCCCCCGGTCGTATGAATAGATGATTTTGTCATGATCTTTCAATGTGACCAGTTCTTCGTCGGCGTATCTCGTGGCTGCGGATTGGGCATACTGAATCAGTGGATAAGGCCGTATATCGTCCAGTGTCACCGTCTGGTGCTGGGCCAGGGGATGATGGATATTCATGAATACGTGAGGGATGACAGGGCATAATACGTGGAACGACAGGCCCCATTTGTCCAGTACCTGATGGATGTAGTGGCTATTTTCTTCAGTGATAGCAACGATACTGAAGGCACTTTTTTTTAAGTATACGTCTTCCAGTGCCGTAATGGTTTCCGTTTCTTTCAGGGAAATGGTGTAGCGTTCCTGTTGAAAAGTACGGAGAAAATGGATGAAGGCATCGATGACAAAAGCATAATGTTGGCAGGATATCTGCAGGTGGAGCCGTGTCACATCGTTTTTTATGAGATAATGGTTGCGTAGTTCGTCGGCATCGGCAAGGACTTTATCGGCCAGCTGTAAAAATTCGATGCCTTCTGCCGTCAGGCTCACCCCACGGCGGGATCGGTCAAAGAGCGTAATGCCAAATTCCTTTTCCAGGTCCCGTATGGCTTCGGACAGACTGGGCTGGGATATGTACAGACGGACGGCTGCCTGATTCATAGAACGGCAGCGGGCGATTTCTTTTACGTATAATAACTGTTGTAGACGCATAGTGCACCTCATTGCATAATAGATAATACCTATTACTGATGAAATAATTTTTATTAGTAAGGTAACTCATTTTATGATACTATAACCGCATAGGCAGGTCAATGAATGTATGATGGACAGACTGAATAGATACTTAAAAATATGTGGTACTGTCACATCGGTTTTATCTATATAGTGCCTGATGAGGGGGAATAGTCATGAGTACAAGTCATCTTACAACCAAGTTGTGCCGGGCGGGGGAACATGAACTGGCCAAGGAAATAGCGGAATCGGTATCGGTTCCCAAAGTCATTCCTATTTACATGAGCAGTGTCTTTAGTTTTGACGATGTGCCTACGCTGGACAGTGTCTATGAAGGTAAAAAATCCGGTTATGTGTACAGCCGCATGGCAAATCCGGGCCTTGATGCGGCTCAGGATGTGCTGCGGGCTGCCGAAGGATCCGATGGGGCTATCGTTTTCAGTGCCGGTATGGCTGCCATCATTACGACTATCATGAGCAATGTGAAAAGTGGCGATCATATCGTATCGTCGCCGGTTCTGTATGGCGGTGTCTATGATTATTTTGCCAATGAACTGCCACGGTGGGGTGTAACCGTTGATTTTGTCGATTTTGATACGGAAGATATCGAAGCACATATCAAGCCGAATACGAAGCTCATCTATACGGAAACGATAGCCAACCCGCTCATGGAAGTTACGGATATCCGCAAAGCGGCAGCTGCTGCTCATGCGCACGGATGCAAACTCGTCGTAGATAATACCTTTGCTACACCGGTCGTCTGCCGGCCGCTGGAACTGGGTGCCGATATCGTCGTCTACAGTGCCACCAAGTACCTGGGCGGTCATAGTGATTTCACAGGCGGTGCCGTCTGTGTCGGTGCGGCGGATATTGCCAATATCCAGAAATATGCTACGTTGTACGGTGACCTCCTGAGCCCATTTGACTCGTTCCTCCTGACGCGCAGTATGCGCACTCTGGAGCTGCGTGTCCGCCAGCATAGTGAAAATGCACTGAAAGTGGCGCAATTCCTGGAGCAGCATCCCAAGGTGGAAAAAGTATATTATGCAGGTCTTGAAAGTTCTCCCTATCATGACCGGGCTGTCTCCCAGTTTACCGATGGCATGTGCGGCGGTATGGTCAGTGCCGACATTGCCGGCGGTGCTAAAGGAGCAGAAGATTTTATTGCTGCCTGCCAGTACATCAAATTTGTACCGAGCCTGGCCAGCTTCTCGACGACCCTGTCCTATCCGGTCAAGACCAGTCATCGGGCTTATCCGCCGGAAGAACTGAAAAAATGTGGCATCTCGGCCAGCATGATCCGGTTCTCCATCGGTATAGAACACGCTGACGACATCATTGCTGACATGGATCAGGCGCTCAGCAAAATCTGATATATGTAAGGTAAAGAAAACGCCTCAGAAAGTGACATGGCTTTCTGAGGCGTTTTTATATTCTATGCGTTTTTTGTACGTTTCTTATAATACCATGATGTCTATCTGGAAGAATCATGAATAATAAATATAAATAATATAAATAAAAAAATAATATTAAATAAAAAATAATCGATAAAACTGTAACAAAATAACACTTTATGGTATAATACTTGATTAGAATGCCGTGAAGTATGATGATTCCAACAAGTCAAAAATCACGCTGGGCGGTGAAGGTGGCACGACTATCACCAATGTAAAGAGTGCTCTCGATGGTGCCAAAGATGAAAAAGGTAAAGATGCTACGATTGCTACAGCAACCGGCGATGATCTGAAGAATGCAGCTAACCTTGGTGATTTGCAGAAGGTCTATAATGACATCAATACAAAAGCTGAAAATGCCAGTGCTTCCCATACGGCTCTGACCGTAGAAGGTGGTACGTCAGCTGGTACAAAAGATGAAAAGACGAAAGAAGACGTCTATGCTGGCAAGAACATCCTGCTCCATGAATCCACGGATGAAAATGGCAAGGTTACGTATGATCTGAAGCTGGCTAAGGACATCAGTATCGGCAAGCCGGGCAAAGACGGTGAAGACGGTAAGATTGGCATCGACAGCAAGGATGGCCATATCGGCCTGAACGGCTCCGACGGTATCACCGTCCGCGGTCTGGATGGTAAAGATGGTACACCGGGCAAAGATGGTGTCACCATTACCGGCCCGAAAGGTGAAGCCGGTAAAGATGGTATCGACGGCAAAGTCGGTATCTCCGGCAAGGATGGCAAAGATGCTGTCTCCATTTCTGGTAAAGATGGTGTCGGCCATATCGGCCTGACAGGCCCTGCCGGGACGAACGGCAAGGATGGCACCAATGCTATCGATATTACTGTCAAAAATGGTTATGACAAAGCTGGACAAGATGGCAAAGATGGAATCAATGGCAAGAACGGTGTGGATGGAACGAGCCTGACCCGTATCGTCTACAAAGATGGTGCTGGTGAACATCAGGTAGCTACCATGGAAGACGGCCTGAAATTCAAGGGCGATAATAGTCCTGTTATTGCCAAGAAGCTGAACAACACTCTCGATATCATCGGCGGTGCAGACAGCAAGAACTTGACGGAAGGCAACATCGGTGTCAACAGCACGGATAAGGGTCAGCTGAAGGTTCAGCTGGCAAAAGACCTGACGGGCATCACATCCATCAGCAACCAGAAGACCGAAGGCGGCAAGACCACCGGTGCTAAGATTACCCTTGGCACCGATGGCAATGTTGATGTCAACGGTGGCAAGATCACCAAGGTAGGCAGTGGCATTGAAACAGATGCAAATGGCAAATATACCGTTACAGATCAGAACAAAGGCAATGCCGCCAACATCGGCGATGTTCAGAACATGGTCAATGATGCCAAGACAGAATTGATCAGTGGTGATAATGGTCTGAATAACAAAGCCAATATCGATGCATCCAACATTGGGGCTAACCTGAAAGGTGAAGATGGCAAGACTCCGGCATCTGATGATGAAAAGACTACAAATGAAAATGCCTGGGGCAAGGCTATCGGTACTGGTAAAATTGAAGCCAATAATGGCCAGCTGGTAACGGGTGATACCGTCTATAATGAAGTCCGTCCTAAGGAAGATGGCAACTATGTGAAGACAAATCAGACTACGGGTGCAAATCTGTCGGCTCTCGATAGCAAGATTGGCAAATTGGATGACGATGGAAACTACATCAAGAAGGATGACAGTATTTCTAAGAACCTGAGCACGCTCGATGCACAGGTCAAGACCAATGCCGATAATATCGCGAATAACACTAAGTCCATCCAGAATATCACGAACAGCGTGAAAAACCTCAGCGATAATGCTGTCCAGTATGACAAAGATTCCAATAAGACAAAAGTCACGCTGGGCGGTGAAGGCGGCACGACAATCACCAACGTCAAGGATGGTGCTCTGAGTGAAAAAAGCTCGGATGCCGTCAATGGCAAGCAGCTCTACAACGAACAGAAAGCTCGTGAAGCGGCTGACAAGGACATTACTGAAAAGGTGACGAACAACACCAATGAAATTACCAAGATTAAGAATGGTGACTTCACGGATGCTAGCAAGACAGCTATCCATAATATTGCCAAGGATGCTGTCAAAGTTGTCGATGGCAAGAATACGACGGTCACTAAGGTCGATGGCACGGATACGACTCCGACGACGTATGCCGTCAATGTCGAAGGCACGGGCAAGGTCGCTTCTGGCGATACCGGTCTGATTTCCGGCGACACGCTCTATAAGGAAGTCCATGTGGACAAGGATGGCTCTTACATCAAGGGCAGCCAGACTGTCGTCCAGAACCTGTCTGCTCTGGATTCGGGGCTCAAGACGACGAGTGACCTCATACACACGAACGCCAAGGGTGACACCATCCAGATTGGTGGCAACAGCACGGCTACGAAGATTGATGTCAGCGGAAAGGATAAGGATGGCAATACTACAGGCCGCGTCATCACAGGAGTCATGACAGATGGCAAAGATCTGACCAGTGCGGCAAATGTCGGCTATGTCAACGGTATTACCAGTGCCAATACACAGCAGATTTACCGTGATATGAACAATGCCTATAGCCGTCTGGATACGAACATCAACAGAGCGGCAGCCGGCAGCAATGCTTTGGCGGCCCTCCATCCGCTCGATTTCGACCCGGCTGATAAAGCCAGCTTCGCCGTCGGTTACGGCCATTACCATAACGCCAATGCAGCCGCTGTCGGTGCCTTCTATCAGCCGAATGCCAATACCATGGTCAACATGGGCATTTCTCTTGGCAACGGCGACCCGGGCTTCAATGCCGGTGTCTCCTTCAAGATTGGCAAAGGCTCCGCATACAACGGCGTCAGCAAGGCTGAAATGGCACAGACAATCCATGATCAGGCTGAAGAAATCTCGGCTATTAAAGCGAACGATGCAGCCAAGGATAAACGAATCGATGCCCTGGAAAAAGAAAACCAGGAAATGAAGAAACAGATTCAGGAAATCCTGTCCCGTCTGAATGGATAAGTAGTACGTGTCTGCATAACGAAAATAGAACAGACAAAAAGAAACCAGCCATAACGCAACATAATTGCGTTATGGCTGGCTTTTTTAGTGGTGGCCTTTATAATCTGAGTTCTCATATGTAATTCAGAAGAGTATAGCATGGCAAACTGTTTTTTCTATACTGGAAACAATCCTTTATTTTACCGTGTTTTTCAATGTACCGATGGAAGAGATGGAAATTTCTACAGTGTCTCCCGAATGAATGTAGCGGGGCGGTTTGAAGCCGGCGCCGACACCTGATGGTGTACCCGTCGAAATGATATCACCGGGCTGGAGTGTCGTGCCCTGGGATAGGGTAGATATGAGCGACGGAATGGGGAAGATGAATTCTTCTGTCGAGGCATCCTGGCGGACTTCGTCATTGACTTTGGTCACGATAGTAAACGTATCAGGAGCGGCATCGCGCAGCAGGATGCAGGGGCCCATGGGGGCAAAGGTATCGAGGCTTTTACCGTGGAACCACTGGCCGTGATTGCGCTGCAGGTCACGGGCGGTTACATCATTCATGATGGTAAATCCATAGACGTGATTCATGGCTTCGCTGACGGGGATATCCTTGCCGCTGGTGCCGATGATGACGGCCAGTTCTCCTTCATAGTCCAATTCTTTCGTTACCTGCGGATGAGAATCGATGGTATCTTCCGGCCCGATGACGCAGGTCGGGGCTTTGGTGAAAAACTGGGGATATTTTGGCAGGGAATCGAGTTTTTTCTTATGAAATTCTTCGATGTGTTCGGCATAGTTTTCACCGACGCAGAAGATATTTTTCGTAAGCTGCGGCAACGGGGCCAGAATGTGTACCGTGGCCAGCGGTTTGGCTTTCACGGCCTGGGTCTTTTCGTTCTGTTCGAGGGCATCGGCCAGGGCCAGCAGGCCTTCATTTCCCTGCTGGATAAATTCTGCCAATGTTTCCGGAAGAGGGGTAAAGAACGCCTCTTCTAAGGCAATAGCGCTGTATACTCCTGTTTCTTCGGTATCCAGCACGCCCCACTGAACGAATCCCAGGTCTTCAAAGGTAATCAGTTTTTTTATCATCATAGCTATCTTCTCCTTGTCATATTTGTTTTATTATATCATAATTCATTGCGTCATGTATTCTCTGTATCCGTATGTGGACAGCTTTCCTTTAGCAGTCGTAAAAAGACTTCGCATGGTTTGGTGAGAAGCTGGTATTTTTTCCAGACTACGAGACAGGAACAGGAGACGGCCGGCTTCAGGGGGACAAAAGCCAGGTCCGGCGTCTGGAGCTGGAAGAGTTCATTGATGCCAAATGCGCTGGTAATACCTGTCCGGATAAGCTGGGCTGCATTGGCGATGAGATCGAAGCGTCCGACAATCTGCAGGTCCTCCGTTGTCACCTGTCCTCCGGACCAGGTACGGACATCAAAGGCAGCCGTTGCTGTCCGTGAAGACGTGAGCAGGGGGATATCCTTCAGGATGTCCGGTGTAATGGCCGGGAGTTTTGCCCAGGGGTTGTCGCTGCGGGTAATGATTCCGACCGTATTGGTTTCAGGCAAACGGAGGTATTCGTATTTTTCCGGATTGAACGGCTCGATGAACAGGGCAAAGTCGATGAGACCATGGACCAGTCGTTCTTCCACCGTATCGGCATTTCCCGTAAAGAGTTCGCACGTGACACCGGGATGCTGACTATGCAGCCTGGCAAAGGTATCAGTCAGGAAATGAATGACCGGAGTCTCCCCGGCACCGATGCGGATACAGCCAGTCAGTTCCAGCTGATCATTGTTGATTTCGGCTTCAGTCTGGCGAACGAGGGACAGGATTTCTTCGGCCCGCTGCCGGAGATGGATTCCTTCCTCTGTCAGGTGGGTATTGCGGTTGGTCCGGATGAAGAGCTGTTTACCTAGCTCCTTTTCCAGGTCGGCCATCTGTCGTGATAGTGTCGGCTGGGTGATGTGCAGCATATTGGCGGCTCCGGTCATGTTTCCTTCTCTGGCGACGGCCAGAAAATAGTGTAATGTCCGCAATTCCATGGCAACACACTCCTTTCTTTTTCGTTTAGTATACGGCAGGTCTGTCCATTTGGCAATGCTTTTTACGTATTTCCGGATATAAAATATAAGCTTTTTACATTTCAATCGCTGACTGCTAAGATAAAAGTGTAGAAAATAGCAAAAAAGGAGGCACAGATATGGCTTCAGATATGTGGGAATGCCTTGCTGACACAGGCTGTTCCTGCGATTTCATTGAGAAGTACCGGACCCTGACCGGAAAGCAGCAGTTACAATTTCTGCAGAGGCATCGACGGTATCTGCTCGATTCGATTCACGATAAGCAGATTCAGCTGGACCGTTTGGACTATATATTATATGTATTACAAAAACGAGGAGACGAAGGAAAATGACTATTGAAGAAATTAAGAACACAAGCCCCTTTGCCATCGGCGGGGAAAATGTCGATTATGCCCAGTATTTTGATGGTATCAGTTATTTGAACATGTTGTCACTGAAACAGGTCATTGTCGGCAATGTCACTTTTGAACCGGGCTGCCGCAATCACTGGCACATCCACCATGCCAGTCAAGGCGGCGGCCAGATGCTCCTGGTCACAGCCGGCCGCGGCTGGTATCAGGAATGGGGGAAACCGGCACAGGAACTCCATGCCGGCGACGTCGTCCACATCCCGGCCAATGTCAAGCATTGGCACGGTGCTGCCAAGGACAGTGCCTTCCAGCATCTGGCCATCGAAGTCGACGGGACCGATACGAGTACGGAATGGTGTGAAGCCGTAGCGGAGGCCGATTATGAAGCTCTTCCGTAAGCCGTTGTTAGCAGCCGGGCTCATCGCCCTGGCCGGGATAGGATTTTTGGGAACAGGAGATGCATTTGCCATGAATACAACTGATAATCAGCCGAAAAAAGCCGTTAAAATTGTCCAGACCGCAGGGCGGCAGCAGCTGGGGAACTTTGCCCCTGATTTTGCCCGTTATAACGATGATATCCTCTTTGGCGAAGTGTGGAGCAAGAACGATGTCCTTTCCCTGCACGACCGCAGCATCGTCACCGTTTCGGCCCTGATCGCTCAGGGGATTACGGACAGTTCTTTGAAGTATCATATCCAGACGGCCAAGAAGAACGGCGTCACGAAAGAAGAAATGGCAGAAATCATTACGCAGCTGGCTTTTTACAGCGGCTGGCCCAAAGCCTGGGCTGCCTTTGGCTATGCCAAGGACGTGTATGGAGAGTAGAAAAAACATAGTCAAAAAGCATGGATGCATTAAGACCATAGGCATTTGATATCGTTTGCTGCCTCGTCTATACTATATATAAACGAAAGCAAAGAAATTGAAACTTTTTTTATTGTATATAATGGAGGCTGCTATGAAATTAAAATCTAAATTCATGCTTACGTTAGCTTTGACAGGGTTGATGGCAGTAGGGGGTGTGACAGCGATGGCACAAGAAACAGCACAGACGACGTATAAGACCGTCAATGCACGGCACGAAGGACCGAATAAGATTGTCAAGGAAAACCTGAAATTGACTCAGGAATGGGACAAGACTTTCAAAAAGAGCGACAAAGTCGATCATCAGAAAGTGACCTTCGTCAACCGCTACGGCATTACCCTGGCGGCTGATATGTACACGCCGAAAGGCGTCAAAGGCAAGCTGCCGGCCCTGGCCGTAGCCGGTCCTTTTGGCGGCGTCAAGGAACAGGCATCGGGCTTATATGCCCAGACCATGGCCGAAAAGGGCTTCGTGACCTTGGCCTTTGACCCGTCCTTTACCGGGGAAAGCGGTGGCACTCCTCGCTACGTGGCCTCGTCGGACATCAGCACAGAAGATTTCTCGGCGGCTGTTGACTTCCTTTCGACGCAGGACAATGTTGATCCCGACCGCGTCGGGCTTATCGGCATCTGCGGTTTCGGCGGCTTTGCCCTCAATGCGGCCGCTAACGATACGCGCATCAAAGCGACGGTCGCATCGACTATGTACGATATGAGCCGCGTTACGGCGAACGGCTACTTCGATTATGAAAAGGATGCCGATACGCTTCAGAAAGAACGGATGGCGACGCGCAAAGCCATCAGTGACCAGCGGACCATCGACTATAAGAATGGCTATTATAAACGGGCCGGCGGTGTGCCCGACAACCTTCCGGCTGATGCACCGCGGTTCGTCAAGGATTACTACAACTACTATAAGACGACGCGCGGCTACCATCCCCGTTCGCTCAACTCCAACGGCGGCTGGAA
>NZ_DGXL01000024.1:0-141 GCF_002395615.1 Megasphaera sp. UBA4233
GGCCCTGATGGATGCCGGCGTACCTATCAAGGCACCTGTGGCCGGCGTGGCTATGGGCCTGGTAACAAAAGGCGATGACTTTACGATCCTGACCGATATCCAGGGAATGGAAGATGCCCTCGGCGACATGGACTTCAAAGT
>NZ_DGXL01000024.1:238-7629 GCF_002395615.1 Megasphaera sp. UBA4233
ACGGCCATCCA
The DNA here is from genome assembly GCF_002395615.1 of Megasphaera sp. UBA4233. Taxonomy (NCBI): domain Bacteria; kingdom Bacillati; phylum Bacillota; class Negativicutes; order Veillonellales; family Veillonellaceae; genus Megasphaera; species Megasphaera sp. UBA4233. The sequence goes on from NZ_DGXL01000024.1 coordinate 250, forward strand.
GATGGATATCAAGATCAAGGGACTGAGCCGGGAAATCCTCGACAAGGCCCTGAAACAGGCTCATGAAGGCCGTATCTTCATCATGGGCAAGATGCTGGAATGCATCAGCGAACCGCGCAAGGAATTGTCTCCTTATGCACCGCGCATCATCACCATGCACATCGACCCCGATAAAATCCGCGATGTCATCGGGCCGGGCGGCAAAGTAATCAAACAGATTACGGAAGAAACGGGAGCCAAAATCGACATCGATGACTCCGGCCTGGTCTATATCGCCTCTGTCGATGCCGCCGGCGGCGAAAAGGCAAAAGAATGGATTGAAAACCTGACGAAAGATGTGGAAGTAGGGGAAACCTACCTCGGCAAAGTCACGCGCATCATGAACTTCGGCGCCTTTGTGGAAATCCTGCCGGGTAAAGAAGGCCTGGTCCACATTTCCCAGCTGGCCAAAGAACGGGTAGAAAAAGTAGAAGACGTCGTCAATATCGGCGATGAAATCATGGTCAAATGCGTAGAAATCGATGACAAGGGCCGTATCAACCTGTCGCGCAAGGCACTGCTCGGCGGCGGGGACGCACCGGCACACCACAATCACGGCCCGCGCAATAACCGCGGCCGCCAGAATGACCGCAAGAAGGTGCAGTAATGAGACACCGGGGATTTGAAGTCGTTACGGCATATGAAGGAAAGGATATTCACGTGCCGCAGCGGAAAACAGCAAAAAGCGCCGGATATGACCTGGAAGCCGCAGCCGACACCGTCCTGGCTCCCCATGCCGTGACGGTCGTGCCGACGGGCCTCAAAGCGTATATGGAACTGAACGAATATCTTTCCATTTTCATCCGTTCCAGCCTGGCCTTCAAAAAGGGCCTCATGCTGGCCAACAGCACGGGAATCATTGACTGCGATTATTACAACAATCCCGATAACGAAGGCCATATCATGATTGCCTATTACAATACAAAAGACGTTCCCTATACCATAAAAAAAGGGGAACGCATTGCCCAGGGGATTTTTATGAAATACCTGACCACCGATAATGACGATGCATCAGGCATCCGCATGGGCGGTATAGGCAGTACGGGCCAATAATGACTAATCTTTGATGTCAGATATAACGAGAGGCTGTCGCAAGAAGGGTTCCGCCATCATGCGACAGCCTTTTTGGTGTAAAATTGACCAGCCACTAACCACCAGCCACTAAAAAAGAGGAGGAAATACACATGAGTATCAGTACAGAACGCATGATTGCGAGAAAAGAAATTTTACATGGCCGGGTCCTCCATGTCACTGTCGATACGGTAGAAATCGACGACGGACAGGGCGGCAAACCGAAGACGGCCACCCGGGAAGCCGTATGGCATTTTGGCGCCTGCGCGATTTTACCGGTGACCGATGATGGCAAAATCATCCTCGTCCGCCAGTACCGCTATGCTGCTGCCCAGCCCATGCTGGAAGTCCCGGCCGGCAAAATCGAACACGACGGGGAAAATCCGGCAGAATGCGCACACCGGGAACTGGAAGAAGAAACGGGCTTTTCTTCCGACGATATCCAGCCCCTGGGCTACGTGTATACGTCGCCGGGATTCTGCAACGAACGGATATACCTCTATCTGGCCAAAAACCTGAAAAAAGGCCATCAGCACCTCGATGAAGACGAATTCATGAACCTGGAATATTATACGCCGGAAGAAGTGGAACAATTAATCGACAAAAATGAAATTGTCGATGCCAAGACCATCGCCAATTTCCAGAAAGCCAGAAAATATCTTTTCTGAGACACTCCCTTTTTCCGCACATCCGGAACAACCCTATGGTATAATAAAAGGTAGAACATATTTCCCAAAGGGGTGAATCACATGAAATTTAAACGAATCATTGTCATCGTCATGGATAGTGTCGGTGCCGGCGATGCCCCCGATGCGGCAGCCTTTGGAGATGCCGGGGCCAATACGATCGGACATATCGATGCCCGGGTGCCGCTGCGCGTACCCAATCTGCGTCGTCTCGGCTGGGGAAACATTGCCCATATTCACCGGGAACCTACGGAAGTTATCGGATCCTATGGCCTGATGGAAGAACAATCGGCCGGCAAAGACACGACCAGCGGCCACTGGGAATTTATGGGGAATATCGTGGAAACTCCTTTCCCTACATTCCCCCATGCCTTTCCCCCGGACTTGCTGCAAGCCTTTACGGAAAAGACAGGATACGGCTACATCGGTAACGAAATTGCATCGGGTACGGAAATCATCGAACGGCTGGGACCGGATCATTTCCGCACGGGCCTTCCCATCATCTACACATCGGCCGACAGCGTATTTCAGATTGCCGCCCACAACGATGTCATTCCTCTTGACGAACTGTACCGCATCTGCGAAATCACGCGGAAGGAAGTCTGCGTCGGTCCCTATGAAGTAGGGCGCATCATCGCCCGTCCCTTTATCGGGACACAGGGCCATTTCATCCGTACGGGCGATCGCCGGGATTACAGCCGTCTTCCCAAGAAAAAGATGGTCTTTTCCTATCTTTCCGAATCGGGACGCTTTGTCGCCGGCGTAGGGAAAATCGGCGATATATACGCACACATCGGCCTCACCGAATCGTACCATACGGGGGATAATCCGGCAGACATGAAAGCCCTGACGGAACAATTGCTGGCCCACCGGGACCGGGAAGGCCTGCTCATGGCCAACTTCGTCGATTTCGACAGCCAGTATGGACATCGCCGTAACGTCGAAGGCTATGCCGCCTGCATCGAAGCCTTTGATGATATGCTCGGTCATTTCCTGCCCCTGGTCCAGCCTGATGAACTGCTCATGATCACGGCAGATCACGGCAATGACCCGACCTGGAAAGGGACAGACCATACGCGGGAACGGGTGCCCCTCGTCGTTTACAGTCCGGCCCTTACGGAAGCGGTCGATCTGGGCATCCGCAAGACCTATGCCGACCTGGGACAGACCATCATGGATAACTTCTCCCTGGGGCAGCTTCCGGCCGGTACGGGATTTCTTTCTGAACTGAGGTGACGCCTATGTGGCCTATCGACTGCATTGCCCATAAACGGGATGGCCTGGTGCTGACGGACGAAGAAATTGCCCGTTTCATCGGGGATTATACGGCAGGCCGAATCGCCGACTATCAGGCCGCTGCTTGGTGCATGGCCGTGTATCTGAAGGGCATGGATGCAACGGAAACGACAGCCCTGACAAAGGCCATGGCAGAAAGCGGCGACCTCGTCGATCTGTCCTCTATCCCGGGAATCAAAGTAGATAAACACAGTACGGGCGGCATCGCCGATACGACGACGCTCATCGTGGCGCCCCTGGTTGCTGCCGCCGGTGTACCCGTGGCCAAGATGAGCGGCCGGGGCCTGGGATTTACGGGCGGGACCATCGATAAACTCCAGTCCATTCCCGGCTTTCAGACGGAACTTTCAGAAGACGCCTTCCTCCGGCAGATGCAGGACATGGGAATGGCCGTTATCAGCCAGTCCGGTGAAATCGCCCCGGCAGACAAACTGCTCTATGCCCTGCGCGATGCGACGGCGACCGTCGAAAGCATCCCCCTCATTGCCAGTTCCATCATGAGCAAGAAGATCGCTTCCGGTGCCGACGCCATCGTCCTTGATGTCAAATACGGCGACGGGGCTTTCATGAAGACGAAAGAACGGGCCCGTCAGCTGGCACGGACTATGGTCGATATCGGCCGTCTGGCCGGCCGTCCGACGCGGGCAGTCCTGACCTCCATGGAAGCCCCCCTGGGGACGGCCATCGGCAACAGCCTGGAAGTGGATGAAGCTGTAGAAGCCCTGTCGGGAAAAGGCGGCCGCCGGCTGATGGAAGTCGTAGAAGCCATCGGCAGCCAGATGCTCATCCTGGGTGGCAAAGTGCCGGATGAAGCACAAGGCAGAGCATGTATCCGCCGGCTGGTAGAGAACGGGAAAGGCCTGAAAAAATTCCGCCAGTTCGTCCGGGCCCAGCACGGCAGTGCGTCCTGGATCGGGAAGCAGCCCCTCACACGGGCCCCGCAGATGTACACCGCAGTATCGGCCGAAACGGGCTATATCACGGCCGTCCATGGAAGGGCACTGGGAGAACTGGCCATGCGCATGGGCGCCGGCCGGGCCCGCAAGGAAGACGCCATCGACCCGATGGTCGGCATACGCCTGTTCAAAGAATTGTATGACCCGGTCCGGGCTGGGGAACCGTTATTCACGCTCTACGGCAATTCTCAGGCGCCGATGGAAGAACTGGCACGGCAGGCGGCAGAACAGATTACCATATCAGACGGCCCGGCTCCCGTACAGGAACCGGTCGTTTCAGAAATTATTATGTAACCAAAGCCTCTCCGGCAAGGATAGAGCATACCGTTACCTGCGGAGAGGCTTTCGTATATCCGGGAAAGGATCTATATGAAGGAAAAACATGCGATTCCCGTACAAAAAGGGAAAATCTACGAAGTCCCCGTTCTCCGGCTGGGCACCAGCGGGGAAGGTGTCGGGCGATATGAGAATTTCACCATATTCATACCCCGGGCGCTGCCGGGAGAAACCGTCCGGGCACGGATCCAGCTGATCAAAAAGAACTATGCCATAGCGGAACTGACCGGAATCGTCACGGCTTCACCGGACCGTATCAAGCCGCACTGTCCCGTCTATGATCAGTGTGGCGGCTGTCAGTTGCAGCACATGAGTTATGAAGGAGAACTAAAGGAAAAACGCCAGCAGGTAGAAGACGCCATCGTCCGTATCGGCCATCTCAGCCATGTCCCCGTACTTCCCGTACTGGGCGCGCCGTCTCCCTGGCACTACCGCAATAAAATGCAGTTTCCTGTCGCGGCAGCCGGCAGGGGAAAAGTCGCCATCGGCTGCTTTGCCGCTTCTACCCACAAAGTCATCGACGTGGCCGACTGTGCCATCCAGAAGGAAGACAACAACGCCATCATCCGTGTCGTCCGCCAATGGATGAAAGACTTCAAGATACCGGCCTACGACGAAGATGCCCGGACGGGCATTGTCCGCCACATCATGGGCCGGGTCGGCGTCCATACGGGAGAAATCATGGTCTGCCTGGTCACGGCCGGTGATATGGTGCCCCACATGAAAGACCTGGTACAGCGCCTGCGCCGGGATATCCCTGGTCTGACCAGCATCGTCCAGAACGTCAACACCCGTCATACCAACGTCATACTGGGACCTAAGACCCGCACCATATACGGCAGCGATACGATTCACGATTCCATCGGGCCGCTGACCTTCCACATTTCAGCCCAGTCCTTTTTCCAGGTCAACAGCGAACAGGCCCAGCGGCTTTACGAACAGGCCCTGGACTTTGCCAACCTGAAGGGAAATGAAACCGTAGCCGACGTGTACTGCGGCACCGGGACGATTACCCTGTTCCTGGCCCGGAAAGCCAGACAGGTCTACGGCATCGAAATCGTCGCCCCGGCCATCCGCGACGCCGTCCGCAACGCCCGGGACAATCACGTGAAAAATGCCGAATTCATCCTCGGTGACGCCGTCTATAAACTGCCGGAACTCATCCGGGAAGGCGTCCGTCCCGGCGTCATCGTCCTCGACCCGCCCCGGGCCGGCTGCGGTGAACCCGTCCTCAAAGCCATCGCCCAGAGCAGACCGGAACGCGTCGTCTACGTCTCCTGCAACCCGGCTACCCTGGCCCGCGACCTGGCCTACCTGGACCAGCACGGCTACCAGACCGTCAAAGTACAGCCCGTGGACATGTTCCCCCGCACCCACCACGTTGAGTGCGTAGCATTGATGTCACGCATCTCGTAAAAATGTGCTTTTAGTGATTCCGACACCGGGGAGATGCACCGTGTAGATATACATGTAAGAGTAAAGAAAATAATAGAGAATATGAAGGAAGTGAAGTGGATGACGAAGCTGGAAGGATTCATAGGGGAAGCTACAACTTATGACAAGAAACAAGCCGTGGAAACAAAACGCCCTAAAAGTTGGTGTAAGACCATCAGTGCTTTCGCTAATACAAATGGAGGCACTTTGCTTTTTGGTGTTGCCGATGATGATACGATTATTGGATTACCGGATGCAGAAGCAGACGCAGAAAAAATTAGTGAGATTATTAAAACGCATTTAGAACCGATACCAGATTTTGGACTGCAATTCTGTCAGAGGGGTGGTAAGAAACTCATTGCCTTAAAGGTATATAAAGGGGAAGAAACGCCTTATTATTATCATGCTGATGGTACAACAGAAGCGTATATTCGTGTGGGTAATGAGAGCGTTCCTGCCGTTGCCACCGATTTAAAGCGACTGGTGCTTCGTGGAAGAAACAGCAGTTTTGATTCCCTGACATCATCCTACAAATCTTCTGATTATTCATTTACTAAAGTACGGGAACGGTACAAAATCTGGACCAATAAAAGCTTGCCTGAAGCATCCTACCTTTCCTGGGGAATGGAAGATGATAACGGAAATCTGACAAATGCAGGTGCCCTGCTGGCTGATGAGTCCCCAGTCAGATATTCCCGGGTGTTTTGTACCAGATGGAATGGACTTACTAAAAGTGGGGGCCTCGTTGATGCCTTGGATCATCAGGAATATAACGGTAGCGTTATTTCACTCCTTTCCAATGCAGAAGCTTTTATCAGAGTGCATACAAAAACAGTATGGAAAAAAACGGATAATTCACGTCTTGAATTTCCTGAATATGTGCATCGCAGCTATTTTGAAGCGCTGGTTAATGCGCTGGTTCACCGGGATTACCTGGATTATGGAAGTGAAGTGCACGTCGATATCTTTGATGACCGTTTGGAAATTTATTCTCCAGGTGGAATGTTTGATGGTACCAATATTCAAGATAGAAATATTCGCAGAATTCCATCACGCAGAAGAAATCCGGTGCTGGCAGATATCTTTGACCGTTTGGGATATATGGAACGGTCTGGCAGCGGCTTCGGAAAGATATTGGATGGTTATGAAAATGCTGTCAATTTTCAAACCCGGAAAGAACCAGAATTTTACTCGGATAACACCATGTTTCTTGTGATACTGCCAAATCTGAATTATTCTGACGGAAAATCGGCAGAAAAATCGGCAGAATCGGCAGAAAAATCGGCAGAATTAGGAGAAACTGTTTCTTTACTAACAAAAAGGCAACGAGAAATACTTAATAAAATGGAAGTGGGAATTGAATATAAAGCGGAAGATATAGAGAATATGATTGGACTAAAGCATTCTCGGACAAGACAGCTATTAATGGGACTTGTGAAGCAAGGGCTAATTCGTACTACGGCAGAAACCAAGAATCGCCGATATGTGAAAGTAAGAAATAAACGTAAATTGTAATTGTGAATTGATTCTGCAAGAAATCTCCCGCCTCTTTAGGCGGTGAG
>NZ_DGXL01000032.1:0-24343 GCF_002395615.1 Megasphaera sp. UBA4233
CCTGCCAAAACACAGAGGGAGAGGGATCTGCAGGAGACCGATATCCCTCTACATGACTCGGTAGCTCAGCTGGATAGAGTGACTGACTACGAATCAGTAGGTCTAGGGTTCGAATCCCTACCGGGTCACCACAGGCAGCTCATACATTTTGTGTGAGCTGCTTTTTTTATCCGCGATCTTCCTAAGAATCTTCCGTTTCTATATACGTGAGAGGTTCAAAGCTTGTCATTTACAAGTATCTTTTTTTTATATACAATAGATACTTGAGTAGTGTACCTTTGTTTTTTTATAAGGAGTACTCTTATGAAAATTTCTGAACTTGGTGAATTTGGCTTTATTGATGCCATTAAAGAAGATACGTTGTTCAATCCGGACCCTGTCGTCATCGGGATAGGTGATGATGGTGCCGTATATAAAACTTCTGCCGGTATGGAACAGGTTGCTGTTATTGACACGATGGTGGAAAACAGCCATTTTATCATTCATCGCACGGGAGACTGGTATGATGTTGGATATAAAGCTGTAGCTTCTAACCTCAGTGATATCGCTGCTATGGGTGGTGTTCCTACGCATATCGTTTTGTCTACGGCAATCGCTCCGGATATGGAAGTGGATGGCCTTGTTTCTCTATATGATGGCATTAAAGATATCTGCCGTTCTTATCACGTCAACATCCTTGGCGGAGATACAGTCACTTCTAAGGAAGGGATGGTCATAACCGTTGCGGCCTTCGGTGAAATAGAAGAAGGAAAGGCGATACGCCGCAGCGGTGCCAGACCAGGAGATATCGTGGCTGTATCGCACACAATCGGCAATTCAAGTGGTGGATTGGCAGTGCTTCTACAAAATCATGATGGCTATTCCCAGCTGAAGCGGGCTCATCGATTTCCTGTCCCGCAAGTTGAACTTGGGCGGCTTCTGGTTAAATACAACTGTCATAGTCTGAATGATATCAGTGATGGACTTGCTAGCGAGAGCAATGAAATAGCCAAGGCCAGTGATGTACGTCTGGTTTTAAAGAAAGAAGCCATTCCGGTTAGTGATGAACTAAAAGCCTGGGCCAGAGAATCGAAGACAAATGTCTGGAAGTATGTCTTTAATGGCGGGGAAGATTATGAATTGATCTTTACGATGGAACCGGCTGATTTTCATGCGCTTCAGGCGGAATATTCTGATGTGACTCAAATTGGTGTGGTCCGTTCGGGTAGTGGAGATGTACTTCTCGTAGACGGTGATTCTGAATCAATTCTGGCTCCTACTGGCTGGACTCATTTTTAAGGAGGCTCTGATATGGACATTGTGACACAGTCAGAACAAGAAACTATCAATCTGGGTATGGTTATAGGATCCGCGTTACATTCGGGTGATGTTTTGGCACTGCATGGTGATCTGGGGGCAGGAAAGACCCATTTTGTCCAGGGGATTGCCCGGGGAATGGGAATTGATGCGAATGTAGTCAGTCCTACTTTCACTATATTGAACTTCTATGAACACGATATTCCGTTGCAGCATTTTGATTTTTATCGCCTAGAGGAAGAGTATGAGCTGGATGACCTGGGATTTGATGATTACATTACCAGTGGCGTTACGGTTATAGAATGGTCAGAAAAATTTTCTGATCGTCTTCCTGACGATGCATTACATATTACGATAAAAAAGACCAGTTTGACCGGGCGGGTTTTCCAATTTCAATTTATCGGTGACCGCTGGTTACAAGTAGAAAAAGAGGTACAGAAATATGCTATTAGCCATTGAAACGTCAAGTCTCGTATCCAGTGTAGCCCTGTTGCATGAAGATTCTCTCCGTGCGGAATTGACGATACAGGCAAAACTGACCCATTCGGAGCAACTCATGCCTCATATTGCCGATATGCTTGAGAAGGCATCTGTCAAAAAAAATCAGATTGATGGCGTTGCTGTTTCCATAGGACCTGGTTCATTTACGGGACTGCGCATCGGCCTGGCATCTGCTAAAGCATTGTCTTTCGGTTGGCAGGTTCCCATCGTGGGAATTGAGACGCCTCAGGCATTAGCCTGGAATTTTATTGGCATGTCTTATCCTGTCTGTGTACTCATTGATGCACAAAAGGGGAATGTATATGCTTCTACATATCTCTGGCATGAATGGGATCTCGAAGAATGCAGTCCGATTTCGGTCATGCCCCTGACGGATGTTCTGGCGACTTGCAAGTCACAAAGCGGACCGGTTGTATTTTGTGGTGATGGGGCTATTCTCTATCAGGAACAGATAAAGAATGCATGTCCTGCGTTTTATCTTGCCCCGCCGACAATGCGCATCCCACGGGCAGGAAGCCTGGCAATGGCGGCGGTCAGACGGCTTGATGCCGGTGATTGTGATGATTGTATGACGCTGACACCAGCATATAAACGACGCAGTGAAGCTGAAGTATTATGGGAAAAACGGCATGGTGAAAAGCTATGTCTATGATTGTACGGCCAGCCGTGCGACAAGATGCGGCTGGAATTTATGATATTGAGACAGAATCCTTTTCTGTTCCATGGTCCAGAGAAAGCATCGACCACGAACTGGAACATACAGAATTGACACGGTATTACGTACTGGTTCGCGATGACGGATATATAGCCGGATATGCCGGGTTGTGGCGTGTTACCGACGAAGGCCAGATCACTAATATTGCTCTGCGTAAAGACGTGCAGGGCAAGGGCTATGGTGAGCTGCTCGTCCGGGTTATGATGGAAAAGGCTTTTGAAGAAGGTTGTATGGATATATTTCTGGAAGTACGGGTCTCCAATATACCGGCGCTGGGATTATATCGCAAACTGGGATTCGAAGTCCTTTCTGTACGCAAGAGCTATTATTCTGAGCCTGTGGAAGATGCCTATGTCATGGGATGTCAGAAGGAAAAATATAAGTGGGCTGTAAAATAATAAAAAGGATGAACGTATTATGTATACATTAGCTTTGGAAACAAGCTGTGATGAAACATCGGCTGCTGTTATTCGGGACGGTCGTCACATCTGCTCAAACATCATTTCGACACAGGTACCGATTCATCGCAAATTTGGCGGTGTAGTACCAGAAATTGCATCACGCCAGCATATTGAATATGTTATGCCTATCATCAAAGAAGCTTTGGATGAGGCGGGAGTCGATATCCATGATATTGATCATATCGGTGTCACATATGGCCCTGGCCTGGTAGGGGCTCTCCTGGTAGGAGTTGCCGCTGCGAAAGCACTCAGTTTTGCCCTTGATAAACCGCTGGTTGGCGTTAATCATATGGAAGGTCATATTTTTGCAAATTTCCTCAGTCATCCTGAACTGGAACCGCCGTTTTTAGCTCTCGTCGTATCAGGCGGCCATACCCAGCTGGTTACGATTAAAGACTATAACTCCTTTGAATTGCTGGGGCAGACACGGGACGACGCAGCTGGGGAAGCGTTTGATAAGATTGCCCGCGTCATGGGATATCCCTATCCCGGTGGGCCACAGATTGATGCACTGGCAAAAAAGGGAAATCCCGATGCGATTGTCTTTCCCAAGGCATTGCACGAAAAACATAATTTTGAATTTAGTTTCAGTGGACTGAAATCGGCTGTTCTTAATTACCTGCATACACAGGAACAGCGCCATGTCGGTTACAGCCCGGAAGATGTCGCTGCTAGTTTCCAGAAAACCGTAGTGGAAACATTAGTAGAAAAGACAATGGATGCAGCCCGTTGGAGTGGTATGAAACAAATTGCTGTAGCCGGAGGCGTTGCTGCCAACAGCGGCCTTGCGGCTGCGATGGAAGCCGCTTGTGCAAAGAGGCAGTATAAGTTATATCGGCCGGATCCCATCTTATGTACCGACAATGGGGCTATGATAGGCTGCAGGGCATATTATATGGCTATAGACGGGCGATTTGCCGATCTGACGTTGAATGCACGCCCTGCATTATCTATTACGACATGCTGAGGTGACTGATATGTCTCCCATAGAATCGATTTGCCAGAGTGCCAGTTCTTTATCAGATGTGCAAATCCACATTTTAAAAAATAGTGAAAAATTGTTACAGTTTGCCAGTGATTTATCTCACAGGAAAATCTATGTGTATGTCCCAGGCCAGGAAGCGGGGACCTTGGTCCTGACAGCACAGAGACGCCCTTTTTTTCAGGAATCAGACAGCTTGACTGCACTGCCTGATTCCGGAGTAGTCGTTACCCGGTATGATGAGCCGATTGTATGGCAGGTATTAACGACTGGGACTCCTTTGAAAGGGACGATAGAAACGAATTATGGCCAAATGGAGCCCATTTCCTGTTATCCCTTTGTCGATAATGGAGGACTTACTATTGGTGTCATTTCTTTTGTGGGACGGATTGAAAACAGCAGGGATGTTTTGACGGAAACGGCTTTTTTATCTTTGCAGGTACCCATTGAAGAGCACATGAACCGCTTATATCAGCGTTTATCTTTGCAAGATGGCATTATTCTCGTCGATGGTAATGGTACAATCCGCTATGTAGACGATATGGCGGAAAGCATCATGCAGCTGCGGGGACGTTTCAAACGCCTGACTGGTGAAAATATTTATAGCAGTCAGTTCCATTTTGCCGGAGTAAAACAGGCACTGGAAACCCGGCAGGGTTCGGTCGTAGATGTACAGCATGGAAAAAATGTCTTTACGAGACGGATTATCCCTATTCTGCGGCGGGGACGTGTCGATCGGATTATTGTGGTTATTACAGAACGGACGGAGCTGTACCAAAAGGAAGAAGAATTGATGATTAAGACGTCAGTCATCAAGGAAATCCATCACCGCGTCAAAAATAACCTGCAGACCATAGCCGGTTTATTGCGCATGCAGCTGCGGCGCGTCCAGAGCGAAGAGGCAAAGGAAGCGTTGAATGAAAGCCTGAACCGCATTATCAGCATTTCTCTCGTTCATGAGACCTTATCCCATCATGATGAAGAATATATTGATATATCTGATGTAGCAGAAAAACTATTGTCACTGGTATTGCATAGTCTCGTGAGTACAGAAAGCCATATTATACCGGTTTTCCATGGGCAGAAATTGATGATGCCGTCTGATGCAGCCACATCGTTATCACTGGTCCTGAATGAATTGATTACGAATTCTGTACTGCACGGGCTGTCTGGTCGCAAAGAAGGCATTATTACGCTGCAAATCTGTTGTCAAGGGGAAACAGCAGATATCACGGTAGAGGATAATGGCTGCGGTATGCCGGAAACGATGACTAAGGACAAGCGTCACCATCTGGGACTAAAAATCATCAAAACGTTGGTTGAGAAAGATCTTCACGGGACCATCATTTTTTCCGGGGCAGAACCGGAGGGAACCCGGGCAGTAATTCATTTTCCAATAGAAAAAAGGGGAGATTAAAATGGGGTATCGTGTGGTTATCGGTGATGATGAATCGATTATCCGAATGGATCTGGCGGAAATGCTAGAAGATGCCGGTCATGAAGTAGTCGGAGAAGCTGCCGATGGAGTGGAAGCGCTGGAGCTGGTGCGTAAAATGCGACCCGATATCGTATTGCTTGATATCAAGATGCCGCGTCTGGATGGAATCCATGCAGCCCGAATGATGGCTCATGACCATCTGGCGCCCGTGTTACTGCTGACGGCGTACAGCCAGCGTGATATCGTCGATAAAGCGAAGGATTCGGGTGTTTTGGGATATCTGGTAAAACCCGTATCACCTACTAATTTATTCCCTGCTATGGAAATTGCCGTGTCTCAATTTAAAAAGCAGCAGGAAATAAATGCCCAGCTCGAACAGATGAATGAGCAGATAGAAACGCGCAAAATCGTGGAACGGGCAAAGGGCCTCATCATGGATTTATACCATATTCCGGAAGAAGAAGCGTATCGCCGGTTGCAGCAATATAGCATGAAAAAACGGACGACGTTGAAACATGTTGCAGAAGCAGTCATTGCCAGTATGGCAAAGCAAAATAATCGTCGATAGTGGATTGTACCAGGCAGATTTTTGCCTGGTATTTTTTTCCTAATTAAAAAAAACTATTGACTTTTTTACCTTTACTGGGTAATATATATATTGTAGTTAGCACTCGGATATAGTGAGTGCTAATAAAGAGAATGACATAACATGTTAGGAGGAATATACAATGTTAAAACCTTTAGGAGATCGCGTTGTCATCCGCGTATTGGAACAGGAAGAAAAAACTGTCGGTGGGATTTATCTGCCTGATACAGCTAAAGAAAAACCGTGCGAAGGTGAAATTATTGCAGCCGGCCCGGGCAAACTTCAGGAAGATGGTTCCCGCGTTGCGTTAGATGTCAAAGCAGGCGACAAAGTTATTTTCTCTAAATATGCAGGAACAGAAGTCAAATATGAAGGAGAAAAATATTTAATCGTCAGCGAACGCGATATTCTGGCAATTATGTAATACGAGACCTGTAACGGTCGTTATCATGGAATATATACTTATAATACAGGAGAGTGTTTAACATGGCTAAACAGATTTTATTTAATGAAGATGCACGCCGTGCTTTAGGCAAAGGCGTTGACGCATTAGCTAATGCAGTAAAAGTAACATTAGGACCGAAAGGCCGCAATGTAGTTCTTGATAAGAAATTTGGCGCACCGACCATTACCAATGATGGTGTTACTATTGCCCGCGATATCGAACTGGAAGATCCGTTTGAAAATATGGGTGCCCAGTTGGTAAAAGAAGTAGCAACTAAAACAAATGATGTAGCTGGTGATGGTACGACAACGGCTACGCTGCTTGCCCAGGCCATGATCCAGGAAGGGATGCGTAATGTTGCTGCTGGTGCCAACCCGATGATCCTTAAACGCGGTATTGAAAAAGCCGTAGCAAAACTCGTTGAAGAAATCAAGAACCGTTCCATCGCTGTTTCTGATAAAGCATCTATTGCCCAGGTTGCTTCCATTTCTGCAGGCGATGAAGAAGTAGGCAAATTGATTGCTGAAGCTATGGAAAAAGTTGGTAAAGACGGTGTCATCACTGTTGAAGAATCCAAGACGATGGGTACACAGCTGTCTGTCGTAGAAGGCATGCAGTTTGACCGTGGCTATATTTCCCCGTACATGGCAACGGATGCAGAAAAAATGGAAGCTGTCATGAGTGAACCGTATATCCTCATTACGGATCGCAAGATTGCATCTATCCAGGAAATGCTGCCGGTCCTTGAAAAAGTAGTACAGGCTGGTAAGGAACTTCTTATCATTGCTGAAGATGTCGAAGGTGAAGCGCTGGCAACCCTTGTTGTCAACAAACTGCGTGGTACGTTCAAAGCCGTTGCTGTAAAAGCTCCGGGATTTGGTGACCGCCGCAAAGCAATGCTTCAGGATATTGCTGTACTTACAGGTGCTAACGTTATTTCGGAAGACGTAGGCCGTAAATTGGACAGCATTACAATGGAAGATCTTGGTACGGCACGTCAGGTACGTGTAACGAAAGATGAAACGACTATCGTAGAAGGCCACGGTGATCCGCAGGCAATTAAAGACCGTATTGCCCAGATTAAAGCCCAGATTGCTGAAACAACGTCTGATTTTGATAAAGAAAAACTGCAGGAACGTCTGGCCAAGATGTCCGGCGGCGTAGCTGTCATCGAAGTCGGTGCTGCTACAGAAGTTGAATTGAAAGATAAGAAACTGCGTTTGGAAGATGCACTGAATGCTACACGTGCAGCCGTTGAAGAAGGCATTGTAGCAGGTGGTGGTACGACCTTCATTGATATTCTTCCGGCTCTTGATGAATTCCATGAAGAAGGGGACGTTCAGACTGGTATTAATCTGGTAAAACGTGCTATTGAAGAACCGGTACGCCAGATTGCCGCTAATGCAGGACTGGAAGGATCCGTTATCGTAGCCAAGGTAAAAGCCGCTAAAGACGGCGTAGGCTTTAATGCGTTGAAAGAAGAATACGTTGATATGGTTCAGGCTGGTATTGTAGACCCGGCTAAGGTTACACGCACAGCCTTACAGAATGCCGCTTCTATTGCTGCTCTGGTTCTGACAACAGAAACGCTGGTTGCTGATAAACCGGAACCGGCTCAGGCTGGTCCTGCTGTTCCTCCGGCAGGCATGGGCGGAATGCCTGGCATGATGTAAGAATAAGACGGAACGGTTTATTTTTGCCAGGTAACGTGTGAGGTAAATGTAATACTACATCCCCGTGATTTCGAGTCACGGGGATGTTTTTTGACTAAATTATGTTTTTGGGTTATGATAAATGAGCTATAAGATTCTAGATTAGTATAAGGAAGGGAAAATGACTGGTACAGTACCTTTAAAACAGATGCTCCCATTAGCAGGAATGACGATTTCAGCTTTTATTTTCAATACATCTGAATTTATGCCCATTGGTTTATTGATAGACATTTCCCAGTCTTTTTCTATGACAGAAGCACAGACTGGTACGATGATTACCCTTTATGCCTGGGTCGTAGCCGGATTATCCCTGCCTCTGATGCTGATTACCTGCAATATTGAATCCCGGCGTCTTTTGCTGGGAACCATGGCATTATTTCTTGCCGGACAGATTGGTTCCGGTCTGGCTGTCTCTTTCTGGATGCTGTTGCTGGCCCGTATCTGCGTTGCCTGTGCCCATGCTGTTTTCTGGTCTATTGCAGCTCCTATTGCTGTCCGGCTTGTACCAAAAGAGCAACGGTCTCTGGCATTGAGTATGATTATAACCGGTACGTCTATTGCCATGATTGCCGGATTACCTATCGGAAGGGCTATTGGTTTGTATTTGGGCTGGCGCATGACATTTTTATGTCTGGCAGGTATTTCACTCCTGTCTATTATATATCTAACTGTCGTATTTCCCCGCTTAAAACAAAATCAGCCCTTTTATATTTCTGATCTGCCGCATATGCTGAAAAATCGTATACTCCTGGCTATTTATATCATTACGGTATTGTTTTCTACATCTTATTATACGGTGTATAGTTATATTGAACCGTTTATGCAGCAGATTGCCCATATGGGCGATACGTGGATTACGTTGATTCTGACTGTTTTTGGTGTTAGCGGATTGTTAGGGAGTATTATTTTTTCACACTTTTATAATCAGTTCCGATTTCTACTCATCCGCCTGAGCCTGATTTGTCTGGCAGGGTTATTTTTCCTGCTGGATTTGGCGTCACAAGATATCATGATGGTTATTTTCGTTTGTGTGTTGCTGGGAATTACGGCAACGGTTTTTAATGTGACGTTTCAGGCTGAACTGATTCAATGTGTTCCGGCCGGAGCAGCAGCCGTAGCTATGTCGATTTTTTCTGGTATTTTCAATCTGGGAATCGGCAGTGGAACCTGGATAGGAGGAAAAGCGGTTGATGCGGGACTACTAGGTGATATCGGATATGCAGGAGGATGCATTGCTGCCATAGCAGCTTTGTATTGTCTGGCAGTTTTTATTCCAGTGCTGAAAAGAAAAATGGAATAAAGCAAAAAAATAGAAAAAAGTACTTGCTTTTTTTTTCATAACCTAGTATAATCTTTATTGTTCGATACAGAATACATGAGACATTCCTCAATAGCTCAGTCGGTAGAGCAATCGGCTGTTAACCGATTTGTCGTAGGTTCGAGTCCTACTTGAGGAGCCATGGCCCCTTGGTCAAGTGGTTAAGACACCGCCCTTTCACGGCGTGAACGTGGGTTCAAATCCCGCAGGGGTCACCATTTTTTGGGCGATTAGCTCAGCTGGGAGAGCGCCTGCCTTACAAGCAGGATGTCAGCGGTTCAAGCCCGTTATCGCCCACCAGGTTACAGCACATCCACTCGGATGTGCTGTTTTACGTTATGCACGGATAGGATGAACCGCAACGCGGTACTACCGAAAGGGAAAGACAAGGCAAGCTGCAGGAGCTTGCCGATTCATAAGACACGGTTTCGGTATAGGCGATTCACACGCATTTGCGAGTCGCAGAGCTCCTTCAAATACGGTTCACTGCCTAAAGCCCGTTATCGCCCACCAGGTTACAGCACATCCACTCGGATGTGCTGTTTTACGTTATGCACGGATAGGATGAACCGCAACGTGGTACTACCGAAAGGGAAAGACAAGGCAAGCTGCAGGAGCTTGCCTTGTCTTGAGGCAGTTTTTTACCATTAGGTCGTTTTATTGTGTATTTGATACGATTACGGGATTGCTAATATCAATATGATATTAGCAATCCCGTAACTTATAATTTCTATATACGAAAATCAATTTCTTGATAAGGCAGCACAATCAGATAGATGATTAAAAAGCATGTCGCTCATGATAATTAATTGTATATAACATATATCTTTTTACAAAAGCCTAATGTATTATTACAATGGACAAAAAATACAGAGTGAAATAAAAAAACATCAAATAAAAAGCATGGAAAATAATTAAATTCTTCTCATAAACACAGATGTAATGCACGATTATATTAAAATCGGGGTAGCATTAGACGAAAATTAAATCGCAAGTATATCTATTGACAGTAGACTATTTGAGAAGTATAGTGTAAGCATAAGATACGTTTGACACGTATCCGTAAAGCCAATTGGATTTATGGTTTACGTATATTAAGGAGGTTGAATCTATCATGAGTGAAGCTGTTACATTAGAAATGGTACAGGAAGCACAGAAACGGTTGCAGGGCGTAGCGCAGAAAACAGGTTTGTCTTTTGCCAATTCAGTTAGTAAAATAGCTGATTGCCAGGTATACCTGAAGATGGAAAATTTACAGCGGACTGGTTCATTTAAATTGCGCGGTGCCTATAATAAAGTAGCATCCCTTACTCCGGAAGAACGGGAAAAAGGTGTTATTGCTGCATCGGCAGGCAATCATGCCCAGGGTGTGGCCCTGGCTGCCAGCGCTTATGGCTGTCAGTCTACCATCTGCATGCCCAAGCACGCTCCTTTGTCCAAAGTAGCGGCTACGCGTGGATACGGGGCTAATGTGGTGCTGCACGGAGATTTTTTTGATGAAGCGGCTGCTAAAGCGGTAGAATTGACGAAAGAACATGGGTACACTTTTGTCCATCCCTTTAATGATCCGGAAGTTATTGCAGGGCAGGGGACGATTGCGCTGGAAATTATTGAACAATTGCCCGATGTGGATGCCATTGTTGCGCCTATTGGTGGTGGTGGATTGATTTCCGGTCTGGCTGTAGCAGCAAAAAGCGTTAATCCCAAAATCAAAGTCATCGGCGTACAGACGGAAAACATGCCTTCTATGAAAGAATCGGTAGAACAAGGGAAGATTATTACATACAATGGGAAAGCGACGCTGGCAGATGGGATAGCTGTTAAAACGCCGGGAGATCTGACTTTTGATATCTGCCGCCATTATCTGGACGATATAGTAACCGTCGATGAAAATGAAATTTCCCAGGCGATACTCTGGCTCCTGGAACGCTGTAAAACGGTTGCTGAAGGCGCTGGTGCCGTACCTACCGCAGCTCTTATGAACGGTAAGATTTCCGGCCTTCACAACAAAAAAGTGGCAGCTCTCGTAAGTGGTGGCAATATTGATGTCAATAATATGCAGCGTGTCATCAATCAGGGTCTTATCAAGTCCCGCCGCAAGATTTTCTTCCAGACGATTATTCCTGACGTACCGGGCGAAATGGTTAAACTTCTGACCATCATTGCCAACGCCAATGCCAATGTACTCTCTATCGTCCACGAACGGAGCCAGCATGGCGTGGATATGGGACAGACTGCCGTATCATTGGAACTGGAAACGGCAAATGAAAAGCACGTAGAACAATTGATGTCCACATTAAAAGATCATCATTATTATGTTACGATGAAATAAGACACGCATCATTTCATAAGACCATAATGATTCCAAAGCTATGGAGGTAAAATGGAACAGCAGAAAATGGAACGCGGTCTGAAGCCGCGCCATGTAGAGATGATAGCTCTGGGGGGAACCATTGGTGTTGGCCTGTTTATGGGGTCAGCCAACACGATTCAGATGGCCGGTCCGTCGGTACTGTTATGTTATGCCGTGACGGGTGTCGTCATGTTTTTCATTATGCGTATTATGGGGGAAATGTTGTACCAGGAGCCAGTGACTGGTTCTTTTGCAACGTATGGTCACAAATATATCAGTCCTTTTGTGGGATATCTGACAGCTTGTTCTTACTGGTTTCTCTGGGTCGTCGTCGGGTTATCAGAGATTACAGCCGTGGGGATTTATGTACATTACTGGTTCCCGGACTTGCCGCAATGGATATCGGCTCTGGCTGGAATGGCTATAGTCGCATCGGCCAATATGGCGGCCGTTAAATATTACGGCGAATTTGAATTCTGGTTTGCCCTGATAAAAGTCGTTACGATTATCGTTATGCTCATCGTCGGGGCAGCGGTCATCCTCTTTGGATTTGGTAATGACGGCGTGCCTGTTGGCATCAGCAACCTTTGGTCTCATGGTGGTTTTATGCCTAATGGATGGGGAGGAATGCTGGCGGCTATGTGCGTCGTAGCGGCGTCATTCCAAGGAGTTGAACTTATTGGGATTACAGCCGGAGAAGCCCAGGATCCACAAAGGACGCTAAAAAAGGCTGTTAATAACATCGTATGGCGTATCCTTATATTCTACATTGGTTCTATCTTTGTTATCCTTTGTATCTATCCTTGGACAGAAGTCAGCTACATTGGCAGTCCATTCGTCATGACTTTTGCCAAAGTAGGTATTACAGCTGCTGCAGGAATTATCAATTTCGTCGTTCTTACCGCCGCTTTATCAGGCTGTAATTCTGGGATGTACAGTTCAGGGCGCATGCTTTATACACTGGCACAGAATGGCCAGGCACCGCGTATATTTGCCAGATTGTCACCTTCAGGTGTGCCCCGCAATGGAATTGGAGTTACCGTCATCGTACTGGCCATCGGTGTTGTCCTGAATTACTTGATTCCCGATTCCAAACTGTTTTTGTATCTGTATAGCGCATCGGTATTCCCAGGTATGGTTGCCTGGTTTGTCCTGGCCTGGGCCCAGAAAAATTTCCGCAAGGCTTGGGGACCGGAAGTCATGGCTAAGCATCCGTTCAAATCGCCACTCTATCCGTACTCGAATTACTTCTGCATAGCTTTCCTGATTCTGGTAACGATTGGCATGCTGTACAATCCGGATACCCGTATGTCTATCCTTTCCTCATGGGTCTTCATTGCGGCTATTACGGCGGCATGGTTCCTGTGTGGCCTGAACAAGAAGAAATATGATAAAGAAGGTCACCTTCTGGCTGTGGCAGATGGTGAAAAAACGGCATCGGAAAACAAAGGCACTGAGAATGACTGATTTTTACGTAATATTATTGATTTAGTATATGCTATTATATAGAAGTCTTGTATAGTTCACCAAGAGTATTGTGTAAATATATATCATATACAGTGGAAATATGAAATTAGATGTTGTATAATAATAAACAGGATAGATAAATTTTTTTAAGGAGATGTTTTATCATGGCAGTAAACGTTATTAGTACTGAAAAAGCTCCTGGTGCAGTAGGACCATATTCCCAGGCGATTAAAGCAGGCGATTTCCTCTTTGCTTCTGGTCAGATTGCTATCAATCCGGAAAAAGGCAAACTCGTAGGCGGCGGCGTAGTAGGCCAGGCAGAACAGTGCATGAAAAATGTCGGCGCTATTCTGGAAGCAGCCGGTGCATCCTATGATGATGTCATCAAAACAACGGTATACATCACCAATATGAACTTCTTCGGAGCTGTCAATGAAGTATATGCTAAATACTTCAATAAGACTCTTCCGGCCCGTTCCTGCGTGGAAATTGGCAAACTGCCGAAAGATGCCCTCGTCGAAGTCGAAGTCATTGCTTATGTAGGTAAATAATCGGATTATGTGTTAAAAGATTTTCCGGTATCATGTAAAAAGCTCCCTGTCAGGCAATCAAGAGATATGCTTAAACTCTTGGTTGCCTGCAAGGAGCTTTTTTTGCTGATTTATGCCCAGTCTCCATTTATAAATACGGGAACTGTTGTTCCGTCAGATTGAGTACCCGTGATTGATAAGTCGTCGCTTCCGACCATGAAATCGACGTGAATCATGGAATCATTCAGGCCATTAGCGCAAAGTTCCTGATCATCCATCTCGCTGCCGCCAGACAGGCAGGTTGGATAGGCCTTGCCAAATGCCAGATGGCAAGAGGCGTTTTCGTCGAAGAGTGTTTCATAAAAGAGAATATGGGACAGGGAAATAGGGGAATGATAGGGAATCAGGGCTACTTCTCCCAGACGGGCGGCGCCTTCATCCATAGACAATATCTGTTTTAGCACATCATCCCCTGTTTCTGCCTTCGATTCTATGGCTCGTCCATCTTTGAATATGATGTGGAAGTTATCGATAAGATTTCCGTTGTATACAAGCGGTCTCGTGCTATATACAATGCCATCGACACGGGCGGCATCAGGAGCCGTATAAATTTCTTCTGTAGGGATATTCGCGTTGAACAGTATATGTGATGTCGTTTCTTCTGCACCTCCCTGCCAGATATGCTTGTCTGACAGACCGATGGTCAGGTCGGTTCCCTGCCCGGACGTATAGTGCAAACTTGTGAAATGCTGACTGGTCATCCAATCGCGGCGTTTCTTCAGTTCCAGAAGATGAGCATCCCAGTCCGCCAGCGGATGTTCGCCATCAGCGCGGGAAGACTGGAGAATCTGCTTCCAAAGCATTTCGTAGGCAGCTTCTTCCGATTGTTCCGGATACAGGATACGTGCCCATACGAGGCTGGGAACGGCGGCGACGAGCCAGGTCGTCCTGGATGCCATCATGCCGTCGATGTATTCTTTTAACGCCTTATTCGAGGCTTTTTGCCAGGCGACTAATTTTTGCATGTCTATGCCTTTCATGAGGTAGGGATTAGCAGAAATAAGGCTAAGAAATGCTGCATTCTGGCGATAATAGCAAAGGCTGAAATCGCGGCGCCAGTCAGGCATAGTTGTAAATTCTGACAGATTTTCATATTCATAACGCAGCCGGGCGGAGTCATCGGACCGCCAATTCATCACGACCTGACGGGCACCCGCTTCATATGCTTCACGGGTGAGGATGGTGACAAAATCATGGGATTCTACGGGGGCTGAGATAACGAGAATTTGCCCCTGCTGCAGATTTAATCCCTTTTTGAGCAATACCCGGGCATACCCGGGTAGCAGAGAGGAAATAGAAGAATCGAGATGCATATGTATCACTCCTAGTATAAATAATTAACACATTAACTGGTGATTACAGAGTCCAGGCAGTCCGTTTCCATAGGCGGATATTCAGGGCCAGTGCATTAATGGCAAGACTGATGATCAGACTGTACCAGTACCCGTATGCCCCATATGGGAGGAGATGGGCTGCACCATATCCCATAGGAAGGCTGATAAGCCAATAGGTAACAAACGCTACGATTGTAATGATGCGAACATCTTTATATCCCCTTAAAATGCCCTGGACAGGAGTCCCTGCTGCATCGCAGAAGGAAAATATGACAGCGAGTAAGAGAAAATGGCGGATATGTATGAGTGTACTGGCATCCGAGGAGAACAAGGCACTGATAGGAGTTATAAATGTATAGGTCATGCTGGCTGTAAGACAGACAATGATCAGAGCTAATCCCTGACAGATATGGGCGTACTGGCGGGCAGCCCGTCCATTCCGGGCACCCACTTCATATCCGATGACAATCGTCGATGCCAGACTGAGACTCCAGGGAAATACGTAAATCAGAGTCGAATAGCTGATAGCTGCCTGGTTAGCTGCCAGGAATACCGTACCAAATTCGGCCATCAGCAGGCCGATGATGGAGAACAGGCTGGTCTCACAGAAAATAGCGACAAACATGGGGATGCCGATGCGCAGCTGCTCAGAGATTGTGTGCCAGTCCGGTTTAGTGAATTGATGCCACAGACCGTATGAGCGGAATGGCTCCAGAAAAGAAAACAATACTAGAAAAACAACCAGTGTCAGCCAGGCTGCTATGGTAATAGCATATCCCGTTCCAACGCCTCCCATGGGGGCTATGCCGAATCCACCGAATACGAGCAGGCGGAACAATGCCACTGTGACAGCCATATTGAAGAATAAGATAGCCATAGACACATGGGTCTTGCCATGGGCATCGGTAATGTAACGCAGCGTAGCTACGAGAAACGTGGGAAGTATGCCCCAGGCCAGTGCAATTAGGTACTCGCGGGCAATCGTATATACGGCAGGTTCCAGACCCATTATGCCCAGAAACGGATCGAGGCATAGCATCCCTGCTGCGAGGACGACGGCCGTCGTAATGACAGCGACGTAGAGACTTTGTAAAATGTATCCGGGAATATTTTCCGTTTTCCCAGCGCCCCGGAGCTGGGAAAGAATGGGGGAAACGCCAAAGAAGACGCCGCACATACCAGCAAAGACCGGGTACCAGATATTGACTCCGACGGCGACGCCCGCCAGATCGACGGTGCCGGCCTGGCCACTGAAAATACTGGAAAAGACGCCGCTGCCAACCTGGGCCATCTGGGTGAGCAATAACGGAAAAAAAAGTGTAAGAAAATGCCGTATCTGGTATATCTGCGGCATATATACAGATACCTCCTTAAAAAAGAATTGATATATAAAACAAGCCCCACGGTCCGTGGGGCTTGTTAGCATTACGATTATTTATCCATTTCGTTTACTTTGGCAGCCAGACGGGATTTCTTACGGGCTGCAGTATTTTTATGGAGAACGCCTTTCTGTGCAGCACTGTCGATGACGCTGCTGGCTTTATCAAATGCTTTTTTTACAGCTTCAGCATCACCTGTGGCAATTGCTTCGGTCGTACGGCGGATAGCAGTATGAACGGAAGATTTGACCTGGGAATTTACGGCGTGACGGGCTGCATCTTTTTCCATCGATTTGATGTTGGATTTAATCTGCGGCAATGGGTTCACCTCCTAATTTACAAGAACACTAGAAGAAATTCTATCATAAAACGGAATAAAAATCAATAGAAACTTTGGGGAATTACGCTTTATGTGCCGACCCCAGTACTTCTGTGATTTTATGAGAAACAAGGTCATAGACGTTCTGACGGCCGTCTTTCAGATACTGGCGCGGGTCAAAGTGATCCGGATGTTGGGCCATATGGAGACGGACACCGGCTGTCAGAGCCAGGCGGATATCGGAGTCGATGTTGATTTTGCAGACTGCCAGGGAAGCTGCCTTGCGGAGCTGGTCTTCCGGAATACCGATAGCATCAGGGAGATTACCTCCATTTTCGTTAATGATCTTTACATATTCCGGTACGACAGAGGACGCGCCGTGCAGGACAATCGGAAAATCAGGCAGCCGTTTAGCCACTTCTTCGAGAATATCGAAACGCAGTGTCGGCGGTACGAGGACGCCCTGTTCGTTACGGGTGCACTGTTCCGGCGTGAACTTATAGGCGCCATGGCTGGTCCCGATAGCGATAGCCAGGGAATCGACACCAGTGCGGCTTACGAATTCTTCTACTTCTTCCGGACGGGTATAGGAAGCTTCATGGGCGGCTACTTTGACATCATCTTCGATGCCTGCCAGCTGACCCAGTTCGCCTTCGACGACGACGCCATGGGCATGAGCGTATTCGACGACCTGCTTGGTCAGGGCGATGTTATCTTCGAACGAATGCTTCGATCCGTCAATCATGACGGATGTGAACCCGCCATCTATGCAGGATTTGCACGTTTCAAAATCGGCGCCGTGATCTAGATGAAGGGCTACCGTCAGGTCATGGTCTTCAAGAGCTGCTTCTACGAGATGTTTCAGATAACTCGGCTTGGCGTATTTTCTGGCACCGGCCGAGGCCTGAAGGATGATTGGGGATTGAAGGTCTGCTGCCGCGTCGGTAACAGCCTGGACAATTTCCATATTATTGATGTTGAAAGCCCCGATGGCATAATGACCGGCATAGGCTTTTTTGAACATATCTGTAGTTGTAACTAATGGCATAGGAAAATTCCTCCTTTTAATAAAGGTATACGTGTAGATATGGTGGTCCTCAGAGCGGGACCAGATTATGATAATCCCAGCCGGCACAGCAGAACAACTGTTGCATATCTGCCGGCAACGGGGAATTAACCGTAATGAATGTACCACTGACCGGATGAGTGAACTGAATGCGGAATGCATGCAGTGCCTGCCTTGCTATCTTGGTCCGGCTGCCGCCATACAAATCATCGCCGCATAAGGGATGGCCCAGGCTGGCACAATGCACCCGGATCTGGTGGGTGCGCCCTGTATGAAGAGTTACTTGAAGCAGGCTGAAGTCATCTGTGACAGCCAGACACTGAATATCGGTATGGGCCGGTTTGCCATCAGCATCGGTACGGCGCAGTATAATGCTGTCCGGAGCCCGGGAAATGGGCCAGTGTATGGTCAGGCGCCGGGCGGGAAATCTTCCTTCGGCTACGGCCAGATAATATCGGTGATAGTCCAGATGCTGCCGGCTGAAAGCATACTGTATCTGGGGCTGTTTTGCAATCAGGCACAGTCCGGAGGTATTACGGTCCAGGCGGTGCATCGGATGATAAGAACAATTTTGCCCTGTCTTTTGATAGTACCAGGCCAGTGCGTTTGCCAGCGTTCCATCATGAGCCCCTGACGTAGGATGCATCAATAATCCCGCAGGCTTGTTGACAGCTATGATATAATCATCTTCGTAGGCTATTTCAACGGGAATCGGTTCCGGCTGGAAGGGATTGGATTCCGGAAGCTCTACGCGGATGACGTCGCCTGTAGAAACGAAATCACGAGTATCAGCGGCTCTGCCGTTACAGGTACAGATGCCGTTGTGCTTGATTCGCCGCCGCATGGTGGCAGAAACACCGGCATGGCGCAAGGCACCCAGCAGGGATGTTTTCTTTTCCAGTCTGCCTACGATAACTTCAATCATGGCATCTCCTTTATCGGTAAAAGATACATACACATCTATTGTACAAAAGAGAAACCGGGAAATCAACGTAGGATGTTAACTGCACAGCTATATTGTAACGGAAGAGGCTGATAAAATCAACAGAAAAAATGGGGGATTTTTATCGGTACAAAGAAAAATTACCGGTAGAAAAAGGATTTTGAAGATTTTTATGGAATAGTATATAATGTAAGGTCTGTGAGAAATGTCCTGCCGTCATAGGTGATATGCAAAATCTATACAGATGCCAGGCAGGAATCAGGCTGTATATCTAGAATGTATTACTACACGAATTCTTTAACAGGTGATGTGGCATATGCGTTTTACAAATGAATTTATAGAACAAGTACGGCAGGCCAATGATATCGTCAGTGTTATTTCCGATTATCTGGTTCTCCAGCGCCGGGGACGCAATTTCTGGGCATGCTGTCCGTTCCATAATGAAAAAACGGCTTCGTTCAGTGTCGCTGCTGATAAAGGATTCTATTATTGTTTTGGCTGTCATGCCCACGGAGATGTTTTCAAATTCATCATGATGAAAGAAAACATCTCTTTTAGTGAAGCCGTGGAACGACTGGCTGAACGGGCGCATATCCCGCTGCCGGAAGTCGAAAAATCAGCCGATGACATTGCACGGGATACGCATCGGAACCGCCTGTTTGAAATTAATGAACTGGCCGGCAATTTCTTTCATAACTGTCTGGTGAAGACCCACTACGGCGAACCGGGCCTTGCCTATTTTCATCGCCGCCACCTGAGCGACGACACGATTTATTCGTTTAAGCTGGGATTTGCCCCGGACAGCTGGAATAAACTGACCGATGCCTTTGAAAAAAAGGGAGTGACCGGGCCGGAACTCGTCGAAGTCGGACTGGCCAAAGAAAAAAACGGCCGGTACTACGACGCCTTTCGCAACCGTGTCATGTTTCCCATACGGGATGGCCGGGGACGCATCGTTGGTTTTGGCGGCCGCGTGCTCGATGACAGCCGGCCCAAATACCTGAATTCCCCGGAAACAATGATTTTCAATAAACGCCGCCTGCTCTTTGCTATGGACAAAGCCCACAAGGCGATTTATGAACAAGGAAGAGCTATCCTGGTTGAAGGGTATATGGATGTCATATCGGCTCATAACCGGGGAATCTGCAACGTGGTAGCGTCCCTGGGGACGGCGTTTACCGATGAACAGGCGCGGCTTCTCCAGCGTCAGGCAAAAGAGCTGGTTTTATCGTATGATATGGATGGGGCGGGCAGGCAGGCAACGCTGCGTGCCATGGAAATCGTTCGTAATCTGGGGATGCGCATCCGTGTCGTATCTTTGCCGCAGGGCAAGGATCCTGATGAATATATTAATAGCGCCGGCCCTGACAAATTCCGCGAAGCTGTGGATAATGCGCCCAACGTGCTGGATTACATGCTCATGACGGCACTCCAGCAATCGGATGAAACGACCCTTGAAGGCAAAGCTGCCATCACGGCGACACTTCTTCCCGTATTGGCGCAAGTCAGCAACCGCGTCGTCCTGGAAGCCTTTTTAAAAAAAATGGCAGCCCGCATTCAGATCGATGAAAACGCAATCCGCAGTGAGTTTAACAAATACGTGGCAGCTCATCCGGAAGCAGGACAGCAGCAGGTCACTATTTCCCATTCCGTTTCGCAGGAAAATGCTGCAGCCCGGGGCGGTGGCCCCAATGCGGTTTCAGAGGAAAATATCCTGCGTTTTCTCATGGATCATCCCCAATCCTGTACCCGTATCCGGGAAAAGATCATCCCGGGATTTTTTGCCAATACTGTGCGGCGCCGTATTTATGAAAAAATATTGGCAGTTGCTGATGCACAGGGAATGTACACTACGAGTGACATCCAGAATAATCTGACTCCTGAGGAGGCCGAAGAACTTGCAAGAATCATGGTACTGCAAGATGTTCCCGTAGACGAAGCTGTTTTACTCGATTATGTAAAACGGTTCCGCCTGGCGGAATTGCAGAAAAAGTATAAAGAATACAGCGCCCGGGCAGCCGCCTACGGACAGAGTAATGATCCCCGTTTCGTAGATGCGCTGGCGGCGTGTAAACAGATTTTAGAAGAAATGAAACATTGGTCCTGACGGAGAAAGAAAGGAGCTAGTACTTTATGGCAAATATAAAGGATGAAAATAAGGCAGTCAAAAAAAAGACAAAGAAAACGACACGGGGCAGCAAACGTGCGAAAAAAACGGATGCGCCCCAACTGAGCGAAAAAGAACGGCAGGAACTGACGCTGCAGCATATCCAGCAGCTGATTAAGACGGGACAGAAAAAGGGGAGCCTGACCTATACAGAAATCATGAATGTGATGGAAGAAGATGATCTGACTCCCGATCAGATTGACAAGATGTATGAGGTGTTTGCTGACAAAGGCATCGATATCATCGGTGAAGATGACCAGATGACTATGGATGATGATCTCGATGACGATGATGCGGAAAAGGTCCCGGAAATCCATATGGATTTGAGCATTCCCGAAGGCATCAATATTGATGATCCGGTCCGCATGTACCTCAAAGAAATCGGCCGTGTCCCGCTGTTGTCTGCAGAAGAAGAAATTACCCTGGCCAAGACTATTGAACGGGGCAATTCCCCCGATGCGACGGAAGAAGAAATCAAAGCGGGAAGCGTTGCCAAGAAAAAACTGACCGACGCCAATCTGCGCCTCGTTGTCAGCATTGCCAAACGTTATGTCGGCCGGGGCATGCTGTTCCTGGACCTGATACAGGAAGGCAATCTGGGTCTGTTGAAGGCTGTTGATAAATTTGATTATAGTAAAGGCTATAAATTCAGTACTTATGCTACGTGGTGGATCCGGCAGGCCATTACCCGGGCTATTGCTGACCAGGCCCGTACTATCCGTATCCCTGTACACATGGTAGAAACAATCAATAAACTGATTCGCATCTCCCGTCAGCTTCTGCAGGATAAAGGCCGGGAACCACTGCCGGAAGAAATCGCGGAAAAAATGGATATTTCTGTCGAACGGGTACGGGAAATCATGAAGATTGCCCAGGAACCGGTATCTTTGGAAACACCAATCGGGGAAGAAGAAGATTCTCATCTGGGTGATTTCATCGAAGACCAGGAAGCAGTGGCTCCCGATGATGCGGCTTCCTTTATTCTGCTGAAAGAACAAATAGAGGACGTATTCTCCTGTCTGACAGACCGGGAACGGAAAGTACTCTATCTGCGTTTTGGACTGAAAGACGGACGTCCCCGTACATTGGAAGAAGTAGGTCAGCATTTTAATGTCACCCGTGAACGTATCCGCCAGATTGAAGGGAAAGCCCTGAGCAAACTCCGTAATTGGGGCAAGCGGGAAAAAATTAAAGACTTTCTCTGATTGGCAGATAATACGCTGTATACAATTATATGACCCGTCAGATGGGATAGAAAAAACCATGGAATTGTAATCTGATGATTACGTTTCCATGGTTTTTTCATGTCTGAATATGCTATGCCAGTCTGTGATTAATCTTTAAAGTAGGGCTTGAAAACAGAACGGGTGGGTTCTTTGTGTTCTTTTTTACGCGGTTTAAAAACACGGCGGGCCGTATCACCCGTATCTTTTTTACGATTGTCCCGGTTCCCTTTGGAATGAAAATGACGCTGGCCGTCATGCTGCTTCCCTGAGTGCTGGCTGTGGTCACGGCGACGGTTATTTCCCCGGCCAGATCCCTGCCGGCGGCTGGTCCTGACGCGCAGCGGTGCTTCTTCCGTGATTTTGACTGGTGTCGTATCCGGTTCTTTAGTCAAAAGTTTGATGGCGGCGGCGACGAGAGCCGTGCTGTCATAATTGCTGAGCAATTCTTCCGCATTTTCCTTATAGGTTCCATATTCTCCGGATTCGACAGCACCGACCAGATTGCGGATAGCCGTCTGTTGGGCTCCTTCCAGTGCTTCCGATAATGTAGGTGCCTTACGGCGCTGGATGCGGCGTTTGATGAGCCGTTCAATCGTACGCAGATGTTCGATTTCTCTGGGGATGACGAACGTCGTTGCTTCGCCGCTCTGGCCGGCACGACCCGTACGCCCTACGCGATGGACATAGCTTTCCGGATCCTGGGGCAGATCGTAGTTAAATACATGCGTAACACCGCTGATATCAAGGCCGCGGGCAGCCACGTCGGTAGCGACGAGAATATCAATCGTGCGTTCCCTGAACTGGCGGATGACCGTATCGCGTTTGGCCTGTGTCAGATCGCCGTGTATGCCTTCTGCCGAGTAACCGCGTTTCTTCAGTGCTTCCGATACTTCATCGACGCGGCGTTTGGTGCGGACGAAGATAATAGCCAGATCCGGTTCTTGTAAATCGAGGAGGCGGCAGAGAATATCGAATTTCTGACGGTCCGGCACTTCAATGTAGGACTGTTCGATTAAGTCGATGGTTACTTCTTTGGCTTTCATGCGGATAATCTTGGGATCGTGTAGGAAGTTTTCTGCCAGTTCCTGAATCGGTTTGGGCATAGTCGCCGAAAAGAGCAGTGTCTGCCGCGTTTCCGGTGTCGCTCCCATGATGAGATTGATATCATCAATAAATCCCATATCCAGCATTTCATCGGCTTCGTCCAGGACAATCGTACTGATATGACTGAGCTGGATAGTTCCTCTCTTCATATGGTCGATGAGCCGCCCCGGTGTGGCGACGATGATTTGAGGACATTTCCGGAGCCGGCGCAGCTGCCGTTCCATATCCTGGCCGCCGTAAATCGGCAGTGCCTGAATCGGTGTGAACTGGGCCAGATGATTCATTTCTTCCGCTACCTGCATAGCCAGTTCGCGTGTAGGCGATAAGATGACTGTCTGGATTTCTTTGCTGGGTGGGGCTGCCAGGATTTTTTCCAATACGGGGATGCCGTAGGCGGCTGTTTTTCCCGTACCGGTCTGTGCCTGGCCAATCATGTCACGGCCGGCCATGGCGACAGGTATGGATTCTGCCTGAATCGGGGTTGGTTCTTCAAAACCCATTTCATTCAGGGCACGGATGATGACTTCACTGATATTAAGTTCTTGAAATTTTTCTAACATAGTTCCTCCTTTTGTATGAACATCTAATTCTATCATTTTGCTCTCTGAAAAGATAGGGGCTTTTTGTAAATACCCGTGCGTGGAATGGTTCCTGGGTCCTATAGGCAGCAGAGGTCAAAATGGGGGCAAAGACAACGGGTCCGGTAACCGTATAAAAAATAGCCACCGCACAAATGCGATGGCTATCCGTGTCTTTTATGGTGGACCATCAGGGGATCGAACCCTGGACACCCTGATTAAGAGTCAGGTGCTCTTTCCTTTATTTTAGGGCTTCGTTGGCATCAACTGAACCAAAACTGAACCAACGCATCAGATTTTGCTGTTCAGGAACTTCTGCCATGCCTTCACTGTTTCAGGTCCACAATAGCCATCAATCTCAAG
>NZ_DGXL01000035.1:0-37849 GCF_002395615.1 Megasphaera sp. UBA4233
TCCCCCTATGATGACAGTTTTATTTTTTACTGTCTCTCATAGGGGGAGCATATCAAAAACTCATTTTGTTACAGACCCCAATTTGGCAAAAAACAAGAAGAACGCTCAATAAAGTCGAAGAATCATATCGTGAAATAGGGAACTCTTTCTTTATGATGTCGGATTATGGGACACTGTATTCACGATTCATAGGTATAGCCCATGAAAATACCCTCCTTACCGGGACATCCGGTAAAGAGGGTACATGTTACTTGCATACACCTTTTTTATCTGAAAATTTTTCTCTTAGCATCTGGTTGATTTCGTCTCTCTCTTTTCCCTGTTTTTCCATCTGTTTAATCAGCTTATACGCATGAAACAGGGGAGACGGAGCAATTTCCGAACTGAAGAAGCCGATGCCCATATTCCAGGCCAGTTGTTCAAACACGTCGTCCAGGGCTCTGGAATCCAGCCCGTTGGCATAGGCTTTCAGCAGTTCCCGCATGGCCTGCCGCATCCTTCCGGCACCGACGGCATTGGCCAGAGAGAGCAGGAGCCGGATGTTGTAATCGAGATATCGTTTTTCGCTTTTCCAGGTCATATCCCAAAATTCTACAGCCAGCTCGCCCAGTTTTTCATCGATCATGGGATAATTGGCGATGACTGCCGGCCGTTCCGGCGCATCTTCTACGTTCCCTTTTTCCTCGGTCCGATAGAAATAAGCGTGATACTCATGTTCCGCTGTTTTTTCTGTATAGTGAACATATCCCAGCATTTCCATGATTTCATAGAGGGGAATGGGTTCGAAACTTTGAATGACTTCTATCCCTTCGCCGACGGGGAGCTTTGCCGCCTGTTTTTTCAGCCCATCAAGGAAATTACCGGCAATGCCGCGCACATCAATTTTTTTAAAACTTGCCACTTTATCTTTCCATTCTATATTTTTCATGAGGTCTGCCCCTTTCTGTTGCCTATTCATGATACAGTCATCATAGGCGTTTTTTATTGGTTTCTTTGTCTTTCTGGAATCAGTATATCATGGCCGGGGAGACAAGTATGTTGGTTTTATAACAGAATCTGCTATTCGATAGGGTGGAAAAATGTGATGACTGGTATATCACAGCTTTGGTGATTTCATAATAAAGGAAGTGCAAGACGTAATAATTGTACAATTAGTACTTGTATTCCTCTTTAGTGAATCGTTAACTGATAGCTTGTGTCAATGAACTCCAAGATTCTTTCATCCGGTAAGGTTTCATCCAGCACCACTGAAATCCACGTCTTGTGGTTCATATGATAAGCCGGGTAGATGCCGGGGATACGGTAGAGCTGTTCTGCCTGTTCAGGTCTGATTTTTACGTTGATGATATCAACTTGACCGGAATTGCCGTCTTTATCCAGCACACCTCTGTTTACATTCATGATGAGGGCGAACCATTTCCGGTTGGAAGAATGACGAAAGGCTCCGTACGACTGATATCGTGCGGAATGATTCCAGGGAAAATCCGGCCTGACCTGAAAGTTGTCCAAAATGGCCTGGGTCAGCCGGTTGGCCTGAAGTGAGGCAAATAGGACATCTCCGCAACATAAAAAGGCAATTTCTTTAAGCAGGGACAGATAAGCGGAACGGACTGTATGGACATAAGCACCATCGGAGGTTTCCTGACGCAACTGATAATATTCATCCTGGGTCATCCGGTCCATGACCTTACCCGTAACCAGCCCTTTTGAGGTAACGGAAAGGATGGCTTTGAAATTCCCGTCAAGAAATGGTTTTTCAAGTATATACGTTTCATTTATTTTATGAAATCCATAAGCGAGCATCTTACTTTCTATCCAGCGTTTACGGGCAAAGACTGTTTCTTCGATTTGTATCATAATGGTTGCACATCCTTGATTAATTTTTGCCTAATTCATAGGGAGCCTTTGTGATTTCGACACTGTATCTGGTGTAATAGTTGCGTGTATTCTGTCTCCTCGAAATAGTATAACTGTTATTGATAGAAGTATATCATATTCCGGAAAATTTGAAAAAGCCACCACATGAAGTCCATGCAGCGGCTTGCAAATCAAAGAACCCTCTCGGTATCATTGTAGCCCTTCTCAAATTTGAGTTGAGCGTTTTCGATGTATATGATTTCCAATGTGGGATTATCCCATGTCTTCCTTCAACTGTGTGGTCAAAACGCCATGCGAGATGTTTGGTATGAGACGTTGGAGTTCATTGAACCGTGTCGGCTTCAGCATGAGGTAATACAAAATAATAAATTTCCATTTTCCCTCCATAATTTTTTGCATGAGCCTGACGGGGCAAAAATCCCCGTTGGGCGCTTCTACTATCAGTTTGGCTTTGCCGCTCAATATACATCATCCTTTCTATTTTCTTCTCCATGATTCGCTCAATTAATTTCTAAAATATTTCATGCCAGAGATAAACCACAAAACTAAATGTGCGGAAAGAACTGAAGCAGGTAGGCGAGATTCAACCCAAAGTGATTTGGTTTCCCAATAAGGCGTGATGAAAAGAGCAGGACCGCAGTCATGGATACAGGTAAGAAGCTGGACAATTTCAGGTGTCAGTAAATTCTGCATTTCTTGCGAGTAGTTAAAGGTTCGCATAAAAATCTCCCTCATCTTTTATTATCTGCAACATTTTAGCATAAAATGTTGCAGATAACCAGAAATGAGGCAGATAAGATGGGAGGGAAGATAAGGTACTGGATTTGTTGGTCCATTGCCTTGGGGAGCGGGCCCATGGCAAATCGTGAGGCAGGAAAGCCTGGCGCTGTCTTTGATGATGAAACGGATGACGAAACGACGCATACAGATCATTTCTGGAAATCCACTCATGCTGTCATCGCCATAGGGAGTGACATTGTAACCCACCAGATCACCGGCGTGGCAACAGGGGAAGCGGATACGGATGTCGTCAACGTAGGGCAGATGAATCAGGCTGTTGCATCTGAAGTGGTGCCTCTCAGTGATCGCATGGATAACAAAATCAACAAATAGGAAACTTCTGTTCAACCAAAAGCAATGGCTAGTATTCCAGAGCCCATGATGGATGACATTTCCGAATCGTCGAAAAACGGATGTACCCTTTTTTACTGGACAAAACGGTAAAGAGGATATTTTAACAAAACAATCGTAGGATAGGGAAGCAGAATGCAGTAGTACTTAGAGCATCTCTGTGTTAAAATGGACATAAGAGAGCTTCCATGCCGGGGTTCTACGGAAAGCACGGATTCAAGAAAAAAACAGAAGTTATCCTTACGGGAATGGAATTGACATGATTGTAGAAAAAGCGAATTCATTGGACAAAACTCGATGGACTGCTGGGTCTGAACCAGCACGACATTCTGAAAGAAAGAGGAGATTATGATGAAAGCAATTTTATTGAATGGAAGTCCAAGAAAAAATTTCAGCACTGCCCAATTGTTGCAGCAGGCACAGCGGGGAGCCGAGACGGCTGGTGCTGAAACAGAACTCATCCATCTGGTAGATTATGAATTTACGGATTGCCGGGAATGCTATGCCTGTAAGCTGAAGAATAGCAAAACGGATGGGTTATGCGCTGTCCGGGACAGTATTCAGCCTGTTCTCAAAAAGATTTGGGAAGCCGATGTGGTCATCGTGGGAAGTCCCGTCTATTTCGGCTATCCTAACGGGCAGGTCATCAGCCTCCTCAATCGTTCCCTTTTCCCAATCTATTCATATTTCTATAAGGACGGGAAGCCCGATATGGTTCCTCATGATAAAAAATTCTCTGCTTTGATCTATGCCATGAATTGCAAGGAAGAGGAGATGGAAAAATTCCATTATCCGGAGCTGCTGGGAACCTGGGGAAAAACCATGGACCTCATTTATGGATATAACGAAGTCCAGTACTGCTGCAACACTTATCAATACAATGATTATTCCCGTTACAGGCAGAACCTTTTTGATGAAGCGGACAAGAAGCGGCAGCGGGAAGAAGTTTTTCCAAAGGACCTGAAAAAGGCATATGACCTTGGAATGAGACTGACTCGAATGGCGGCGGAAGACCGTAAAAAATGAAACGAAAAACTCCTAGAGAGGTACTTGCCGCTTCTTTTCAGGAGCTTGCTGCGGTAAAAAATATCGATAAGATTACGATACAGAAACTCGCAGATAATTGTGGGTATTCACCATAATTTATCGTACCCTCGTTACTGGATAAAACAGTAATGAGGGTATTTTTATGCTTGGAAATGGATAACTTGTTGACACATACCTGCTGTCTTCGCTGGCTGACTATAACCCTCCTTTTTTGCTATAATAACAGAGGAAAAATCACCCAAAAAATTCGGTAGTAGGAAGGGCCCGTTTTACTACCGTTTTTACTACTACAGAGGGCAAAGTTATGACGTTTTTTGCCGGGTTCTGTCTTTTTTACAGAAACGTGTGAACCTCGGAAAACCGCATTATATTGGCATATCTCGGCATAGGAAGGAGTAAAAATAAAGTGATAAAGATACTTTTCATTTGCCACGGCAATATCTGTCCATCTTTTGAAGAACCGCATGAACACGGGCTTTGCGGCGAATCAGAAAAGAAAAATACTACTGTTTTACTACCAATATACAATATGTGGTATTTTAAAAAATATTAAAGCTGACAATAATACTATAAATATTATTACACAATGAAAAACGACCTAGAAATTACTTATCTTAAAAGGCTTGGCTTTTGTGAATATGTTATAATTGGAATAAAGTGAACGAGCTATTATAGCCAAGGATGTGATGAAAGAATGGAAAAGCTTGGACGCATGAAGAAAATAGATGACTTGCGTTCGATATGGCCGCATGAAGAAGCCGATTTCTCTAAATGGCTTGCTGCAAAGGAAAATCTGGAACAACTCAGCGATGCAATTGGGATTGATTTAGAATTTGAAGAAACAGAATCCTCGGTTGGAAGTTTCAGTGTAGATATTTATGCTCGTGAAAGCGGCAGTTCTCGAGGTATTATCATTGAAAATCAATTAGAAGATACAGACCATGATCATCTCGGTAAGATCATTACCTATGCTG
Organism: Megasphaera sp. UBA4233; assembly: GCF_002395615.1. Taxonomy (NCBI): domain Bacteria; kingdom Bacillati; phylum Bacillota; class Negativicutes; order Veillonellales; family Veillonellaceae; genus Megasphaera; species Megasphaera sp. UBA4233. Next base: position 5,031 of record NZ_DGXL01000035.1, read on the forward strand.
CCGGCAAAGATGCAGAAGTCATTGTTTGGATTGTAAAGAAGGCTCGTGATGAACATAAAAAAGCAATCGAATGGTTGAATCAGCATACGGATGAAAATATTGGAATTTTCCTCATTGAAATCGAACTCTGGCGTATTGGTGATTCCCTGCCAGCACCTCGGTTTAATGTGGTGGAACGTCCTAATGAATGGGCAAAAACCGTTAAAGCGGCAGAAACATTGACGCCGTTAAGAAAATTGCAGTTGGATTTTTGGCAGCGTTTTTGTGATTATGCTTTTAAGAAGGATAGTGATTTTGGAAAAATTTTTTCCTGTCGGAAAGCTTTTGCTACTAACTGGTATAACCTGAGTACCGGCGTAGCATCTGTCGTTATTGAATTCACGATTAATACCTCAAGACATAGAGCGACAGCAGGCGTATATATTGGCAAGGGTAGAGATTGGTATCTTCAGCTGAAAGATCATGAGCAGGAAATTGAAAAAGCCTTAGGCGAAAAAGATACCAGGATGCTCATACCCAGAAAGCTAGGAAAGGACTTTGATAACCAAGAATATTCTTCCTACTATGATTGGTTTATGGAAAAAGCTGTCATTTAAAAAAAAAATTGTTAATGACTACAATTATGACTAATCTTGTGGTGTGCATTTACCTCTAGCATTCCAGGATGCATCGTCAAAGAGTTTTCGGGCAACATCATGTAATTGTATCAAATATTCTAAGGCAACCGAAATACAAACGACAGTGTTGATACGCCAGAAAAAAACGCACCTTATCTTGGAAATTGTTTGATATATGGACTTTTAAAGCACCTTGCTTCGAAGGTCCATTTTTTAATTTTCAATAAAAATCATTTTCAAATTTTCGAGAACTAATTTTCCGAAATTCAAAATACACAACGTTTGAACGGCTAATTAAATATATGCGTTCACTTGTTTGATAGTCGTTCACGAGTTACTTGACTTATCCTTCATTCTGAGCCATAACTTAATACCCAACGGAGAAAAACGGAAGTATTGTTCTCACAGGTGTTATGTGGCGCATCGGTTTAGAAAGGAGACTGATAAAAACAGCAACAAACCACACTAAACCGCTAAAAAATCTTGAAGAGGATAGTTGATCAATGGTATAATACAAACATACGAAGGCTCGGTGTGACGTTGATATCCACCGAGCATAAATTTTAATAAAACCAATGAAAGGCGCAGACATCATGGTGGAGAACATTGAAGAACGTTGGATCAACGTAAATGAGGTGGCAGAGTATTTTGGCGTGAAGCCAGCTACTATCCGTGATTGGATTCGGAAGGGGAAAGGCATCCCTGCTCAGAAGATTGGGAAGTCTTGGAAATTCAAGTACTCAGAAATCAGTGCTTGGGCTAAAAGTCAGAAGCAGTAAGCAATAAGCAATGACTCTCGACGGTCATTGACTTATCAATTATAAATAAATGTTAAGATAGGGGTATACGAGGATTATGGCAGTGAAGAAATCAGAATTATATTCCATCCTATGGGAAGCATGCAACAAGCTGCGCGGCGGCGTGGAACCGGCTAGATATAAAGATTATGTATTGGTATTACTGTTTTTCAAATATGTATCGGACAGATACAAGAACCAGCCTTTAGCAGATTTTTCTGTCCCCGAAGGGGCTTCTTTTGATGATCTTATCGCCGTTAAATGGACAAGCAATGTTGGCGAACGCGTTGATATAATTATCCAGAAGTTTTTAGAAGCGAATAAACTCCAGGGGTCTCTTCCTGAAGTGAGTTTCAATAATGCCGAAGAATTGGGATCTGGCAAGGAACTGGTGGATAAGGTTTCGAAGTTGATTGCAGTATTCCAGAATCCGGCGATTGATTTTAAATATAATCGTGCCAGTGGTGATGATATTATTGGCGACGCCTATGAATACTTCATGATGAAGTTCGCCCAGGAATCGGGCAAGAGCAAGGGGCAATTTTATACACCGAGTGAAGTATCTCGTACCATCGCCAGACTGATTGGTATTGGCGAGATTAAACAAGAACCCAATAAAAAATGGACACTTTATGATCCCGCGTGTGGGAGTGGCAGCTTATTAATCCGAGCTGCAGATGAGGCACCGGTTGATGAAAATGGCGATACGATAGTATCCATTTTTGGACAGGAAAAAGATACATCGACAGCCGGCTTGGCAAAAATGAATTTAATCCTCCACCAAAAGGGAACGGGGGAAATCCGTAGTGGTAACACATTGCAAAATCCCAAGTATCTGGATGCGCATGGGCAATTAAGAAAGTTTGATTTTGTAGTCATGAATCCACCATTCTCTGATAAGTCCTGGACAGATGGGATAAAACCACGTGAAGATGAATTTAAACGTTTTGACGGGTTTGCTGACATACCGCCTGAAAAGAATGGGGACTATGCGTGGTTTTTGCATGTCTTAAAATCACTAAATAGTACTGGTAAAGCCGGAATTGTTATGCCTCATGGTATTCTTTTCCGTGGCAATGCGGAAGAAACCATCCGCAAACAGATTCTTGAAAGGAAATACATCAAAGCCATTGTAAGTCTGCCGGCTAACCTATTCTTTGGAACAGGCATTCCTGCCTGCATCGTTATTATTGACAAAGAAAACACGGATAAACGGAAGGGAATTTTCCTGATTGATGCCAGCCGGGGATTTAAGAAAGATGGCAATAAAAACCGTCTGCGGGAACAGGATATTGAACGGATTGTGCAAGCCTATACAAACAGAGTGGACGTACCTGGATATGCCCGCTTTGTAACCTATAATGAAATCATGGAAGATAATCAGGGAAATTTGAATATTCCTCGTTATATCCAGAAACCAGATGACACACTGCCGCAGAACATTTCTGCCCATTTGCACGGCGGCATTCCCGGTAACGATATCCGTTCTTTACAGAAGCTGTGGAATATTTCTCCTGCATTGAAGCAGGCTATTTTGACATACAAGGATAAAGCACACGACGTATATTCCTTGGCTATCCCTTCTGTAGAGATTGAAAATGTGATGGGCGAGGATGCACAAATTCAGGCAGAAAAAGAAAACGAAACCGGCACATTATTTACCAAGTGGAAGGATGATGTAAAAAGGGACCTTCTGGGAATTACGGCAGAAACGAATCCTAAAAGTATGATTCGTGACATTGCGTTGCGGTTGCTGGCACAGTATGAACCGGCGAAGCTGCTCGACAACTATGATATTTATGATTGCCTGATGAACTACTGGAATGCTAAGCTGCAGGATGATGTTTATGTAATCAAAGCTAGTGGTTATGAAGCCGGCCGCGAGATTGAGTACGAGTATGCGAAGCAAAAAAAGAAAGATAAAAACGGCAAGGTGCTGAAAGATGAAAATGGCAAGACTATCATGATAGATGATCCGACAAAGGTCAAATCTTTTGAAGGCGCCCTTATTCCGAAAGATATTCTAGAAAAGGTATATTTTCAGAACGAGTTGGACACCCTGGATGCTTTAGCTGCAAAATCATCATCCTTGGAAGCTGAACTCGATGAAATGCGTGAAGAAGAATCTGGAGAAGATGGTTTGCTAAACGAAGTGCTGAATGATGCGGGCGATGGAATTACCAAGGCGTCGCTGAATAAACGCATCAAAGAATTGGAAGAAAAGAAATCTTCACCTGTTGTAGATGCACTGATAAAACTACAAGAACTTTTTGGCGCTGGACAGACTAATGCAATGGAAAAAATTGTAACTCAGTTGCCGGAGCTGGCAAACTATGAACTTCGTAATAAGAATGGTAGCTTTGGAAAGGCTAGATTGAAAGCAGCGGCAAAAGCAGCTGCGGATACGGCGAAGCTGCCAGAAATTTACCAAGATGAATACGACGCATTAACAACGTATGCGGCTAAATGGGCTGAAAAGGATGATACGGACATTGTCTGGAAAGGGGCACGGAAGCAGCTGGATGATGCACTTGTTGATAAGTATGCAACTCTTACAGTGAATGAAATTAAAGAACTGCTCTTTGATAAGAAATGGATGGCAAAACTATCTGAAGATATCCGTGACGAATTTGACCAAGTGCTGAATACTCTGTCATCCCGCGTCTTACTCATCGCAAAACGATATGAACATACTTTAGGAGAAATTGAAGCCAAGACAGAAGCATCACATCAAGCAGCAAAAGCAGCCTTGGAAAGGATGGGGTATAGATGGTGAAGTATCCTCCAGATTGGAAACAAGGAGAGCTAAAAGATTTTGCAATTATCAATCCTAAATCCGACCTACCTTTTAGTTTTACATATGTTGATTTAGAAGCCGTAAAAGGAATTAGTCTTATTAATCCGAGAAAGGAAACTCAAAGAACAGCTCCATCAAGAGCAAGAAGAGTAGCATTAAAAGGTGATATTTTTTTTCAAACCGTTCGTCCGTATCAAAGAAATAATTATTTGTTTAATCTAAATGGAGATTATGTCTTTTCAACTGGCTATGCTCAGATTAGGGCGAAAATAAACCCAAACTTTCTTTTTATATTACTCAGGCAAGAACGATTTGTTTCAGCGGTGCTGGATAATTGTACTGGTACAAGTTATCCTGCTATTAACCCATCCAGGTTATCTAGAATTCAAATCTGCATTCCATCAACGCTTAATGAACAGAAAGCTATTGCCGACACCATTTCTACTTTTGATACTTATATCTCCAATTTGACAGAACTCATCGAAAAGAAAAAGGCAATCCGCGAGGGCGCATTGGAAGATCTTGTGAGCGGTAAGACGCGACTGGAAGGTTTTGGCGGAGAGTGGAAAAAAGGTAGATTGCTTGATTTTACCAAAATAAAAAGAGGAAAGCGTGTAGTACGTAGTCAATTATATACGACGCATAAAAAGGAAACCTTTCCAGTATATCAAAACAGTTTAGAACCCTTAGGTTATTTTAATGACTATAATTGTCGCCGAAATTCAGTCTTTGTTATTGCAGCAGGGAATGCAGGTGATATAGGGTTTAGCAACGAAAATTTTTGGGCTGCAGATGACTGTTATTCTTTTGAGCATACTGACAACGTGAGTCAAAAATTTTTATTATATCTTTTGCTAAGTAGACAGCAGGAAATAAGCGCTCAAACTAGAAGAACAAGTATTCCTAGACTTTCTCGTGATATTTTAGAAAATTTACTTGTTATGCTTCCAAAACAAAACGAGCAACAGGCTATTGTTAACACATTGACGGCGATGGATGATGAAATACGTAATCTGGAAACAGAACTGGATAAGATGAAGCAAATTCGTGAGGGCGCAATGGACGATCTTTTGACCGGCCGTATTCGATTACCTCTGTAAGCAAAGGGGGATACAGTGAATGGATAACGTAGATGCGGAACGAAAATTACAAAACAGAGTGCTCAAGTGGTTGGAAGATGATTTAGGGTATACCTATATAGGCAATCTGGAAGACTTAGATAACACGGCCATTAAACCAGATCTTCTACGAAAGAATTTGAAAGACCGCGGCTATTCAAAGCGACAGATTCAACAAGCTATCAGTCGACTGGAGCAGACGGCCAACAACCAGGTGGATTCCCTGTACCAGGTCAATCGGAATGTATACTCCTTGCTTCGCTATGGCTTGCAGGGAGTAAGGGACGAAAAGGGAAATCGACCAACCATACACTATATTGACTGGAAACACTTTGACAAAAATGACTTTGCCGTAGCAGAAGAAGTGTCTGTTTTGCGTTATGACGGGAATACGCATAAACGGCCGGACGTGGTTTTGTATGTTAATGGTATTGCTCTGGGAATTTTTGAATTGAAGCGCTCCTGTGTCAGCGTAGGCGAAGGTATTCGCCAGCTCTTGCAGAACCAGAAGCGGGAAAATATCCAGAATTTCTTCAGCACAGCGCAATTCCTCTTTGCCGGCAACGAAGGAGAAGGGCTGCGTTACGGCACTATCAACACACCGGAAAAGTATTACTTGAAGTGGAAAGAAGATGCCAAAGCCACAGACTCACTGTCCAAGACCATCAAAGACCTGCAGTCTAAGACAGAAAACCGCCTAAGAGACGGTATTATTTCGTTATGCCAGAAAGAGCGGTTCCTTTCGCTGATTTTCGATTTTGTCATCTTTGATGCGGGCATCAAAAAAGTATGTCGTCATAATCAATACTTTGCCAACATCGCGGCTCGCAAACGTATCCAGGATAAAGAAGGCGGCATTATTTGGAATACCCAAGGGTCTGGAAAATCACTGATTATGGTCTGGCTGACTAAATGGATTATCGAGAACATAGCGGACAGCCGGGTCGTTATCATTACGGACCGGGAGGAATTGGATGATCAGATAGAAAGCCTCTTTTTTGACGTGGATGAAAAAGTGCGTCGTGCGAAAAGCTGCGCAGATTTGCGGAATATCCTGAATAGTAACGAAGACTCTATAGTTTGTTCCCTGATTCACAAATATGGACATAATGCTGGAGAACAGGCGGATATCGATCAATACCGAAAAGAACTCCTGAAAAATCTACCGCATGACTTCAAGGCAAAGGGAAACATTGTAGCATTCATTGATGAATGCCATCGTACCAACTCGGGGAAATTGCATGAAGCTGTTAAAACCATTATGCCGGATGCCGTATTGATTGGTTTTACCGGGACTCCTTTGCTAAAAAAAGATAAAAAATCCAGCTTAGAGATTTTTGGCACATATATCCATACCTATAAATTTGATGAAGGGGTAGCAGATGGCGTAGTCCTTGATTTGCGATATGAAGCAAGGGATGTTGATCAGGATTTATCAAGTAAGGAAAAGGCAGACCTCTGGTTTGAAAACAAGACGAGAGGGCTGACAGAAAGAGCCAGGCAACAGCTAAAGCAACGGTGGACATCCATCAATAAACTGTATAGCTCAAAGCAGCGACTGGAAAAAATAGCCGCTGATATTGTCTTCGATATGAGTCTGAAACCGCGACTGTGTGATGACAGGGGTACAGCTATGTTGGTGGCAAATAGCGTTTATGAAGCCTGCCGTTATTGGGAAATTTTCATGAGCATGAATTTCACCAAGTGCGCAGTCGTAACGTCATATGAGCCATCTACTGCCAGCGTACGCACGGCGACGTCTGATTTAACGAAAGAGGATGAAGAGGAATATAAAAAAAGAGTATACGAGCGCATGTTGAATGGAAAAGATGTCAGCAATTTTGAGGCAGAGGCAAAAGAAAAATTCAAGAAAGAACCGGGCCAGATGAAACTTCTCATCGTGGTAAACAAACTTCTGACAGGTTTTGACGCACCGAGCGCAACCTATCTGTATATTGATAAGTCGATGCGTGACCATGACCTTTTCCAGGCCATTTGTCGTGTCAACCGACCGGATGGCGAAGATAAAGACTATGGCTATATCGTGGATTATATGGATTTGTTCCGCAATATACAACTCGCTGTTGCTGATTATACTTCCGAAGCATTTGATGGATTTGATAAAGAAGATGTTGATGGGCTGATTAAAAACCGATATGATGAAGCAAAGGCCGAAATGGACGGAGCGCTGAATTCTTTGAGCGAATTGCTGGAAAATGTGCCCGATCCAAAAGAAGATACTGACTATATATCATATTTCTGTTCGGATGATGATGAAGACCAGGAAAAAAGCGCGAAGCGGGATACGCTGTACACATTGACCGCATCAGCTACCCGTTCCTTTGCCAATTGCTGTGACAGACTGGTTTCTGATTATAAATATGATGAATCAGATGTTGAACGTGTGCGTCAGCGTTTGGCTGGATATAACCAAATCAAGGAAATGATTAAATTAGCCAGTTGTGATTATATAGACCTCAAACCTTATGAAGCTGACATGCGGTATATTCTGGATACATACATCCGTGCGGAGGATAGTAAGGTGGTCAGCGCACTGGGAAAGATGTCTTTGGTAGAGTTGTTGCTTGAAGGAAAAACCACGACACCGGCAGAATTGATAAAAGATTTGCCAGGGAGTCAGGAAGCCAAGACAGCAACAATCGAAGGTAACCTCCGTCGTGAAATCGTGAAAAAGATGAGCTCCAACAAGCAGTATTACGGCAAGCTGTCTGAAATGCTGGAAGATGTCATCCAGCAACGCAAAATCGAGGCTATGAGTTATGAGGAGTACTTGCGCCAGGTAGTAGAATTGGCTGAATCCATTCTACACCCTGAACGTAAAAATAAGTATCCGGAAAAGATTAGGACCAGTGTAGCCAGGATGGCTTTGTTCGAGTATTTTCATAAAGATGAAGATTTGACCCTCATCATTGATGAAACAATCCGGAATGCGTTGCAGCCCGGGTGGAAAGGGAATTTCCAAAAACAGCGAAGAATCCAGAAGAATATTTGTAAGAAATTGCTCGACCACGGATATACCAGTGAGGTCGCACAAGCAAAAGCCTTGGAAATTTTCGATTTGGCCAACCGGCAGGAGGAGTACGATGTATAGCGAGGAAGTAGTGATAGGCGGCTTGCCGGTTATGATTATCAAGAAGGCAAATTTGAAAAATTGGTATTTACGGATATTTCCGCCGGATGGAGAGGTTTCGGTCAGTGTACCGTTGAATACAAAAACGGAATCCGTTCGATTATTTGTTCTGCGCAAGATGCCTGAGATTATAAAGACAAGAGAAAAGATGCTGGGGCAGCCACGACAAAACAAAAGAGAATATATATCCGGCGAGTCTTATTATATCTGGGGTAAGCCATACAGGCTTCAGGTAGTATACCAAGGCAAAAGATCACGTATAGAGAAAACACCGACGAAGCTTGTGCTGACTGTGCCGGAAGGAACTACGGAGGCACAGAAAGAAAAAATCATTACAGAATGGTACCGTAAGGAAATCAAACGAATCATGGGCGGGGTAATTGCTCTATGTGAAAAGCGTACGGGTATCCAAGCAGCAGAATATCGCGTCAAGAACATGCATACCCGATGGGGAACCTGTAAGATACCTGAACGCCGGATATGGATTAATTTACAGTTGGCAAAGAAGCCTGTCGAGTGTCTGGAATACGTGATAACGCATGAACTGGTACATTTACTGGAGGAAAACCATACACATCGGTTCCAAGCATTGGTGGAGGAATTTTACCCGCAGTGGAGGGAGGCAAAAAAAATTCTGGCGGCATTGCCATTGGATTACATGGAAAAAGGAGCGATAAATAAGGCTAATGACGAAGCTGACACCGAGTGATATCTTTGATATAAATCGAAAAACAGGCGCATTGGTACTGGGGAAAAATCGATTGGATGATTATGCTGAAAAATATTTGATGCACCATTGTCCAGAGGCATTGCTTCAGCCAATGCCTATACCGGTAGACCGGATTCTGAAAGAAGAAGGTCTTACGGTAGAAAAAGTTCAGTTATCCGAAAATTTGGATATATTTGGATGCTGCATGCTGTTGGACGGAGAAGTCAAAGTCTATGATAAAGACACCCAGACTATGGTGCTCAAAGCGTATCCGGCGGGAACTATCTTAGTGGATCCTTTAACGGCCTCTTTTCGAGGAGAAGGCGCAAAACGGAATACACTTATCCACGAAGTTCTCCACTGGGAGAAAGACAAAAAATATTTTGAAATTCTGGCTATTAAAAATAAACGGAGCAAAGAAAAACTATTTCCCATGATGTGCCGCCGTTCTGAAACTTTTTATGAGCCATCAGCGGGTAGCAATACAAAAGCAAATGAAGTTCGCTGGCTGGAATGGCAGGCGCATCGCCTGGCTCCTCGTGTGTTAATGCCAAAGGTCATGTTTACACGAAAGGCATTAGAATTACTGGATGCCGAAAAAGCGAAATCAAGATGGGGTTCTTGTGATACTTTAATTGAAGAACTCAGTAAGTTCTTTATTGTTTCCCGTATATCGGTAAAATATCGACTTCTGGAAGTTGGGCTGAAGGAGATACTGAGTGAACTGCCGGATTTTGATGCCGTTTTTTCAGATATTAACCAAAGCAAAGATTTTGTAAGACTTACGGAAGTTGAAGCGGGGGCTCTTGTTTTAGCAAATGAAGACTTGCAAAAGTGGCTGAACAGCGGCCGGTTCATATTTGCAGATGGCTATTTCGTTATCGCCCTCACTAAGTATGTTGCCATAAAAGACGGAGTTCCACATCTGACCGCAAATGCTAAGAAACATCTTGAAAAGTGTGTGATCAATATTCGGGCACAAAAGTATATTGATTATCCGCATTTACGGGAAGATTTGGGGCAGGCCTTTTTATACAGTGGGGAAGAAATAGATGCTAGAATTTTGGCTTTTCATCCTGAAGCACAGACGGCCCTTAGTAAAATTGATTCTGACGAAGCCGTTCAAAGTGCAATCGATGCTATGTTTGAGGAAACATCTGAAGAACGTACTTTAGTGCAAATGGCGAGCAATCCATATACAACTCTTTGTGAATGTTTGTGGTTTGCCATACATAGCCGTCATTGGACACCAGAACAATTTAATGAAGAAACGCTTTTGCACAAAGATTATTTAGGAAGGATTCGGCGCGGCGAATATTCCAATATGGGAACAGATGTCTTGATGGCAATATGTGTAGCGCTTCAGTTAAAGTTACCTATTGTAGAAATGTTGTTCAAAAAATCCGTAAATAATGTTTCACCGTATCAGGAGCCATACAAAACATATTATACAATTTTGTCAAACTTCCCTAAAATCACGATTGATAACTTTAATTTGATACTGCAGAAACGAAAAATGAAGGAGTTGGGTAGCACAATAAAAGAATTTTGAAAAATAAAAAACCCAACAAGTTGACTTTAGACCCTTTTTAGGGTCTTTTTTTTATGCCTAAAATGACAAAACGCTGATAAATACTGAATTTTTAAGTCAACTCTACGAGTTGATCATGAAATTTAAAAACCTGCAATAATAAAATCAGACGGTAAAAGACATGTTGTGAAAGGATGTGGTGGGTTTGGTATAGGAAGTGAATTGCATCAATAAATCATCATAAACCGGGGTCGCTCCCCACGTAAAAAATTGAAAATCATGCCGTAGAGCGCGCGATCTAGGCAGGATATCAAATACAGATTTTTTCCAACTCATTAGGTTAGGAGGAATCTGTGAGAGATACCCTTCCTTTGCTGTGCGCTCTTTCTGGCTCCAGACGGGTCTGTGTATCTCTGCACAGACCTGTTTTTCATATCTTGCCGAAGATCGTGCTTTCTCTGGCGAGGAGGCAAATCATGAAGTTGAAGTTAAGATATGAAAATACGTTTCAGGAACTTGAAATCGAATTGTGTGAAATGGAAGGTTGGTTGAACATTTCAGTGGAATCGGATGACCCAATAGAAGACAGAGAAAAACGAGTGCAGGACGCGGTGGATACGCTCCTGAATCGGCCGGACTACAACAACTGGCATACAATGGCGCGTCATCGCGGTATCCCTCCAAAGCCAAGCCGGAAAGATGACCAGGATGCAGATGATACTGATGGATTGGATTGCCTGGAAGATACCGGTTACGCAAGATGGCTGGAGAAACGAGAATTATATGACGCTGTTTGCAGTGATGTGAAAAAAGCACTAGCAAAGAAACCCAAGTGGGCTGATGCTGTCATTGCTGTTTACGTCAATGGGGAATCCATTCGAGATTATGCCAGAAGAATCGGCGTCAATGAAAACAACATTACCCAATTTTTGAAACGGGCTAAAAAAAGATTGAAAGAAATTTTTGCGGACCGTCAGATTTGACGATTTGCCGTGGCTAGTAAATAGGGGGCAACTCCAAATTACATCAGAGGAGGTCATCAAAATGACTACAATGGAAAACTTTATTTACAACGGAATGAACGTGCGTACGGCCATCGTGAACGGCGAGCCATGGTTTGTAGCCGCCGATGTGTGCCGGATTCTGGATATCGGAAATCCGAGTGATGCATTGTCGAGACTGGATGATGACGAAAAAAATACCCTAGTTTTAACCGAGGGTATTCCGGGAAATCCGGAAAAGAGGGTCGTCAATGAACCAGGGTTGTATACGCTGATTCTTGGAAGCCGTAAACCAGAAGCAAGAACCTTTAAGAGATGGGTGGCTCATGAAGTGATTCCGTCCATTCGCAGAACAGGGTTATATGCAACGGATGCTATCCTCAATAATCCGGATTTGGCTATCGCTGTACTCACCAGACTCAAGGAAGAACGAGAACATCGCAGATCCATGGAACTTCTGGCAGCTGCTCAACAGCAGCAGATTGCTGAACTTCAGCCCAAGGCATCTTACTATGACTTGGTCCTCCAGTGCAAAGACCTAGTTAAGACCTCGGTCATCGCCAAGGATTACGGCTGGTCGGCCCAACGACTGAACAATTGGCTCCACGAACGGGGCATCCAGTATAAGCAGGGCAACATCTGGCTTCTCTACCAGGAATATGCTCCGCTGGGTTACACTAGTACAAAGACATTCAACGTCCCTGATAGAAACGGAGTTTCGCATAACCGCATCTGCACATACTGGACGCAAAAAGGGCGGCTGTTCATTTATCAGTTGATGACTGCAGAGGGGAATTTCCCGCTCATTGAGCGAGGGAGGTGCGGGTGTGACGATATTTAATCACGAACACTACAAAGATCTGACTCTACACGATGCATTAGCGCTTATCGACAGTGAACAGAAAACGGTCAGGGCGTATCGGCCACTGGTTTACATTTGTTCGCCGTATTCAGGAAATATCGCCGGGAACGTAAAAAACGCTCGGCGGTATTCTCGGTTTGCTTTTGAACAGGGCTGTATTCCCATAGCCCCACATCTCCTGTTCACGCAGTTCCTGGATGACACTAACCCGATGGAACGGGAGTTAGGCCTGCACTTTGGCAATGTACTTATGAGCTTGTGCCGGGAAGTATGGGTGTTCGGCGATATCATTTCCCCTGGCATGGATGCGGAAATCAGAAGAGCCCGATGGAAGAATTACAGACTGCGTTTTTTCACAAATTCCTTTGAGGAGGTACCACAATGAACTTCACATTATATACCGCTCATGTAGCGGGGGAAGAATCAAACTGCCACTATCCGGAACAGAAGGTTATCCAGGATGCGGAAACACTTAAAAGTGCAGTGGCCTTTGATCATGTATGCGCAGCTTTTAAGGATAATTATCGGAGTCGGGGTAACTTCCTGTTATCAGATGTCATTGTCATGGATTGTGACAACACACATACGGAGAATCCAGGGGAATGGATCACGGGTGAGAAACTGATTTCCATGCTACCAGGCGTAGCGGCAGTGGTGGTTCCTTCCCGGAATCACATGAAGCCCAAGGACGGCAAGTGCGCCAGGCCGCGGTTCCATGCCTATTTTCCCATTCTCCCTATAGCGCGGGAATCAGCCTATACTGCGCTGAAACATGTCGTCTATGAACGATTTCCTTTTTTTGATGATGCGGCCCTAGATTCGGCACGATTCATCTATGGTTGTTTCGCCGATGCTGTTCTTTGGCAGAACGGGCCGGAGACGATTGCCCAGTTCTTATCAATCCAGACGGATAAGCAGAGGACCATTCCCCAGGGACAGCGCAATAATACCATGAGCCGCTTTGCCGGCCGGGTCATCAAACGGTACGGAGCAACAGAGCGGGCCTACTCCATTTTTCTTGAAGAGGCCGAAAAATGCGACCCGCCGCTTGCTGATGCGGAACTCAATAAAATCTGGCAGAGCGCTGTGCGTTTTGGTGAACGCATTGCCAGGCAAGACGGGTACGTCAGTCCGGACCAGTACAATAACGATTTTTCCAGCCGAGGCAGCCTGAAGCCGGAAGACTACTCGGATATCGGCCAGGCCAAAGTGCTGAAACGGGAATATGGCGATGAGCTGCGGTATACGGAAAGTACCGATTTCCTGCGGTACAACGGCATCTATTGGGCCGAATCCCATCAGGAAGCCATCGGTGCAGCGGAAGAATTCCTGGAACTGCAGCTGGCAGATGCCAGGGACCAGATGGAAGCTGGCAGGAAGGAACTGCAGGAACTGGGCGTTGCGGCAGAACTCATCGACAAAGGCGGCCGGATGCTGGAGAAAGTCATCGAAGGCAGTCAGCAGAAAGCCTTCCAGTCCTACCAGGCGGCTTTGGCATATTATGCCTTTGTCATGAAGCGGCGGGACATGCGCTACATCATTTCGGCCCTGCAGGCCCTGAAGCCGATGCTGCTCATTCCCATCCAGGCTCTGGATGCAGATGAATTCCTGCTCAACACGCCTTCGTTTACGTACGACCTGCGGCAGGGGATGGCGGGCAGGCGGGATCATCGTCCGGAAGATTATATTACCAAATGTACTGCTGTCAATCCCGGAGAGGAAGGGGAAGCGGTCTGGCAGCAGGCCCTGGGCGAGTTTTTTACGGGCGACCAGGAGCTGATTGATTACGCCCAGGAAATCTGCGGGCTCATGGCCATTGGCAAAGTGTACGTGGAAGCCCTGGTCATTGCCTATGGCGATGGACGGAACGGGAAGTCTACGTACTGGAACTCCATTGCCCGGGTGCTGGGAAGCTATTGCGGCGGCATCTCTGCCGATGCCCTGACGGCGAACTGCAAGCGGAACATCAAGCCGGAAATGGCGGAACTCAAGGGCAAGCGTATGGTCATCGCGGCCGAGATGGAAGAAGGTGTCCGGCTTTCCACTTCCGTCCTGAAGCAGCTCTGCTCGACAGATGAAGTCGGCGGCGAAAAGAAATACAAGACGCCGTTTACCTTTGTGCCGACCCATACGCTGGTCCTGTATACCAACCATCTGCCCCGCGTCGGGGCCAGTGATGAGGGGACATGGCGTCGGCTTATCGTCATCCCCTTCAAGGCGCAGTTTGAAGGCCATGGCGAAATCAAGAACTATGCGGATTATCTGGTGGAAACGGCTGGCCCCGCTATCCTGCGCTGGATCATCGAAGGGGCGGAGAAGGTCATTGCCGGTAAGTACCATCTGACTATGCCGAAATGTGTGCGGGATGCTATCCAGGAGTACCGCGGGCAGAATGACTGGCTCCGCCATTTCCTGGAAGACTGCTGTGATGTGGATCCATCATGCCAGGAAAAGTCCGGGGAACTTTATACAGCCTATCGGCTGTACTGCCAGCAGATGAACGAGTATACCCGCAGTACGACGGATTTTTACGGAGCATTAGAGAAAACTGGGTTTGACAGGCGTAAGCGGAAAGCCGGGTGTTTCATTTATGGGCTGAAGCTGAAAGTCACAGATTTCCTGTAAGAAAAAGGGAAGGGTGCAGGTCGGTGCAGGTCAATATATAAACCCCCTTTAGGGCTGAAAAATAGAAAAAATGTCTTTAAGGGAAGTTTATGAAACGACCTTCACCGACCTGCACCCCTATAAAAAAGAGGTGAGTAATATGCGAGAAAAAGTAATCGAACACCACCTGGTGATGGAAACGAAGAAGGCTGGCGGTAAGGCAGTGAAGCTTGTTTCGCCATCATTTGCAGGTATGCCGGACCGCTTGATTCTATTGGCTGATGGGAAGATGGGCTTTGTGGAAGTAAAGGCGCCGGGGCAGAAGCCAAGGCCGCTGCAGCTGAAGCGCCATGCCATGTTGCGACGGCTGGGCTACCAGGTATTCGTCCTGGATGCCATGGAGGATATTCCCGCAGTCCTGAAGGCTATCGCCCACATGCCTGATGGGAAAGGGGGCAGAGGTGCATGAAGTTCATGCCGCATGATTATCAGAAATACGCCATCGAATACATCAAGTCCCATCCCATTACAGCCCTGTTCCTAGACATGGGCCTTGGCAAGACGGTGACAACGCTGACGGCCATCCGTGACCTCATGTATGATGCCTTTGAAGTTAAGCGGGTGCTGGTGGTAGCTCCGCTGCGGGTGGCGAGAGACACCTGGCCGGATGAACTCAGGAAGTGGGATCACCTGAAAGAGCTGACATGCAGTGTGGTCGTGGGAACCGTGGCAGAACGGCGGCGGGCTTTGCAGCAGGATGCGGATATCTATATCGTGAACCGCGAGAACCTGGCCTGGCTCTATGAGAACAGCCGCCTGGATTTCGATATGGTCGTCCTGGACGAGCTGTCGAGTTTCAAGAACCACCAGTCGAAGCGGTTCCGTGCCATGAAGGCCCTGCGTCCTAAAGTGAAACGCATCGTCGGCCTTACAGGGACGCCCAGCGGCAATGGCTTGATGGACCTCTGGGCTGAGTTCCGCATCCTGGATATGGGAGAGCGTCTGGGAAGATATATCAGCCAGTACCGGAACCTCTACTTCCAGCCGGACAAACGCAACGGCATGGTGGTGTATTCCTACAAGCCACTGCCGGGAGCGGAAGAAGCCATCTATCACCAGATTGCCGACATCACTGTGTCCATGAAGGCAACAGATTATCTGGAGATGCCGGAATTGGTGAGCGTAGCGAAGGAAGTCAGACTGAGTGAAAAGGAGAAGGAACGGTATGACGAACTGAAGAAGTCCCTGGTACTGGAGCTTCCAGGCGGCGAGGTCACCTCTGCCAATGCCGCGTCGCTTACCCTGAAGCTTTCGCAGATGGCGAATGGCGCGATTTATACCGATGGCAAGGACGTGGCGGCCATCCATGACCGGAAGCTGGATGTCCTGGAAGACCTGGTGGAAAGTGCCAACGGCAAGCCAGTCCTGGTGGCGTACTGGTTCAAGCACGATAAGGCCCGCATCCGGGAGCGGATGGAAGCCAGGAAACTGAAGGAGCCGCAGGATTTCGCCGACTGGAACGCAGGAAAGATACCTGTGGCCCTCATCCATCCGGCCTCTGCCGGACACGGCCTGAACCTGCAGCAGGGCGGTTCCATCCTGATCTGGTTCGGCCTGACCTGGAGCCTGGAGCTGTACCAGCAGACCAACGCCCGGCTCTGGCGGCAGGGGCAGGCGGACAAGACGGTTATCATACAGCACATCGTAGCCAAGGACACGATTGATGAACGCATCCTGAATGTCTTGAAACACAAAAACGGAACCCAGGCCGCACTGATTGAAGCCGTAAAGGCTGACCTGGGCATGACGGAAGCAGAAAATGGGGGTATACTATGAAACAGGAAACAGAAGGAGAAGAAAAGCGTATGGAAGCCAAGGCGTACCTGGAACAGGCACGGAACATCAACATACAGATAGACAGCAAGCTGGAGCAGGTATCGTCTTTGCGGCAGCTGGCTATCAAGGCGTCATCGACACTCAGCCCGGTGCCGCCAAGCGGGACACCCAATCCGCACCGTCTGGAAGAAACCATTGCCCGCATGATGGATATGGAACAGGAAGTGGATGAAGCCATCGACGTCCTGGTCGAACTCAAGGCCGACATCATGAAGGCTGTCAGCCGGGTGCCGGATGCCCGGGAACGGGTCATCCTGGAACTCCGCTACCTGGCTTTCAAGGACTGGGCATCCATTGCCGATGCCCTCGGACTTCATATCCGCCAGGTGTACCGCCTGCATGACGAAGCCCTGAAACACATCGAGATTCCTGGAGAATGTCACTAAATGTCACTAAAGCAGCACTTGATGTCACTGACTTCTGTAAGATATACTATAATCAGCAAGAAAAAGATAAGGACCGAGGCTTGAAGCCGTCGGTCCTTTTTTGATGCCGGAGATGATACGAATGCCAAGAAGACCGCAGACACCGTGCAAGTATCCGGGATGCCCAAGGCTGGTGCCGTATGGGAGAAAATATTGTGACGAACATGAACAGAAGTGCCAGGGCGAACGGAAGAGCGTGGGGCTGCGTGGCTACGGGAGAGAGTGGCAGAAAGCCAGGAGGTTTTTCCTGAAACGCCACCCCTGGTGCGTCCGCTGCAAGGAAAAAGGACGGCTCGTCCCGGCGACCGTCGTTGACCATATCAAACCGCATCGCGGCGACCCGGATTTGTTCTGGGATGAGAAGAACTGGCAGCCCCTTTGCAAGAGCTGCCATGACCATAAGACGATGACCGAAGACCGGGACATCGAGTACAGATACTGAATTTATTTTTTGTGTAAAATTTGTGACACGCGGGATTGAGAAATTCCAAGTTTTTTAGCAATTTGAACTTGCTTATATCCTGCGTCATAAAGCTCATTGCAATTATATTCCAATTCCTGTTGGCTGTGATGTCTAGGATATCTAGAGCCATTAAAGTTTTCTCCGGTACCTACAAATTCATGAGATAAGACAACCGTGGCTCCGGTATTATCTTTCCCTTGCATTTCAAGAGTATTATTATCAAAATACCCTTTTACATCAGTCAGACCTTTGGAAGACGCTTCTTCTAAAGCCTTTTTAATTACTATCCCCTTTTGCTCAGTAAGATTTGGAACATGTAAAAAAGCTTTTTTCATTTTTTCATCTGCCATATTATGCACCTCCGCGATTAACAATTAATAAACTAATATTAGTTTATTACAAAGACGGTCATTTTACAATAGGCGGGGGGGGGATGCAAATCTCTGCAGCCCTTCCGTCCATGACCGCCGCCCCCTCAAACGTGAAAAAACGCGAAATTCGTAAGGGGGGATACCCGGCATCTAAAATCGAATCATCTGCTCCAGGCCGGCTGGCCCGGGGCTTTTTTGTTGTGTGAAAGGAGCCTGTCATGAACGACTGCCAGCGCCAGCAGATAGAAGCCATGCGGAAGCAGGGGATGGGCTACAAAGCCATCGCCAGGAAGACCAAGCTGTCACGGGACAGCGTACGGAATTATTGTAGGTGGCACCACCTCGCCGGCTATGGCCGGGCGGTGGCGGCTGCCTTCAGAGAGGAGCAAGCGTGTGAAGACATCGGATATGGAATGGAAGATGCTGCCCATCGGCCAGCTGAAGCCTGCGGCATATAACCCCAGGAAGCAGCTGAAGCCTGGCGACAAGGAATACGAGAAAATCAAGAAGTCCATTCAGGAGTTTGGCTATGTGGAACCCATCATCGTCAATTACGACATGACGGTCATCGGCGGGCATCAGCGTTTGACCGTACTGAAGAATCTGGGTTACGAAGAAGTCCAGTGTGTCGTTGTCCATATCGAGGATGAGCATAAGGTCAAGGCGCTCAACATTGCGCTCAACAAAATCACAGGTGCCTGGAACGAACAGCTCTTGGCTGACCTTATCGTCGATTTGCAGAGCGTCGACTTCAACGTCGACCTGACGGGCTTTGAAGCACCCGAGGTCGAGCAGCTCTTCTCGAAAGTATACAACAAGAAAATCAAAGAAGATGACTTCGATGTGGAAGGCGAACTGGAAAAGCCGACCGTCGCCAAAGCCGGAGATATCTGGCTCCTGGATGATCACCGCGTCATCTGCGGCGATGCCACTTTGCCGGAAACCTATGAACGCCTGATGGCCGGGAAGAAGGTAAACATGGTGCTGACGGACCCGCCGTATAACGTCGATGTGGAAGAAACAGCTGGCAAGATCAAGAACGATAATATGCCGGATGACAAGTTCTACCAGTTCCTTTTTGCGGCCTTCGTCAATATGGAACAGAACATGGAGCAGGATGCTTCCATCTATGTATTCCACGCCGATACCCAGGGGCTGAACTTCCGGAAGGCATTCAAGGACGCGGGCTTCTACCTGTCTGGCTGCTGCATCTGGAAGAAGAACGCCCTGGTACTGGGCCGAAGCCCGTACCAATGGCAGCATGAACCGTGTCTTTTTGGCTGGAAGCTGAATGGCAGGCATCAATGGTATTCTGATCGCAAGCAGACGACCATCTGGGAATACGACCGGCCGAAAGCCAGCAAGGAACATCCGACTATGAAGCCTGTAGCTCTCATGGCCTATCCTATACAGAATTCCTCTATGAGCCACTGCATCATCCTGGACCCGTTCCTCGGCTCCGGATCGACGCTCATGGCCTGCCAGCAGACGGGCCGCATCTGTTACGGCATCGAGCTGGACGAGAAATTCGTCGACGTCATCGTGAAGCGGTATATCAGCGAGTGCGGGAGTGAAGGTGTGTTTGTACTGCGTGGAAATGAGAAAATTCCTTATGATAAAGTGCAAAAATGACTTGCTATTATCGGCGTTCAGAGTGATATATGTACTAGCAAAACAAGGAGGTACATAGATCATGACAATCCAGACGAACCTGAACGACCGCAAGGAACTGGCTAGAAGGCTGATTCCATTCAACCATAACGAAAAGCTCCGTTATACGGGGACGCCGGCCTTTGCCTACGAAGGGCGGGGGTTCCGCATCCTTCGCAGCGGCGATATCGAATGCGATGATGAAAAGACAGAAGCCGCCATCACGGCTTTCCTACAGGAAGCAGGCATCCTTCCGCAGCCAGAACCGGCAGAAGGAACGGAACCCGAAGTGTCGCAAGAGCCGCTGGAGCAGGATGAAACGCCAGGATTGGACGCACTGCCGCATCAGGACAGGATGGAAATCAAGGTTCCCATTGATGGCATGGACGGTGCGCAGCTCCGCAATCTGGTCTTCATGCTCCACGCCCAGCAGTACCTGCTGAACCGGGCGGCAGGACATGAAAACATCCATGTGCCGGACAGGCTGGTGGAAGACTTGAAAGAAGAACCTGGTACCGACCAGACTTCCTTCTTTGCCATCTATCAGAACTATCGCAAGGAAGGGCGGGGCTTCTGGATTGCGGTAGATACGGTGACATTCTGCATTGCCGCAACCGGCAATGCCGTGAAGAACCGCGCACTGATTGAACTGGCGGCCTTCATGGTCAGCGCAGCGAAAAAAGCGAAACGGGTTCAGGCTGACACACGGAAGCCTGAAAACGAGAAGTACTACCTGCGGATGTGGCTCCTGCGCATCGGCATGGGGACCAAGGCCAGCCACGAATCGCGCATGGCCCTGCTGAAAGGCCTGAAGGGATGGAGTGCCTTCCGCACGGAAGAAGAAGCCAAGGCTCATGCCATAAAGCAGAAGGAACGCCGGCAGCGGAACCCATAGATTTTCGATTTAATTCATAATTATTCTCAAAATGACTTGCTATTGTGTGCCTTTAGAGTGATATATAGTGTACCGAAAGAACACACGCACACATAGAAGGGACAGAGAGAATTATGAAAACACTGCACTTTGGCATCGAAATGGAAATGACAGGGATTACGAGAAGCCGGGCCGCCAGCCTCATGGCCCGCTTCTTCGGTACGGAAAGCCGGCACGAAGGCGGAGCCTACGATACCTACACCGCAAGGGATGAACAGGGACGGAAATGGAAAGCCATGAACGACTCCAGCCTGGTTCCACAGAAGAAGGTGAACGGAAACATTACAGATGCTTCCAGCTTCTACCGCACGGAAGTAGTCAGCCCCATTCTTTCCTACGAAGACATCCCGAAGCTGCAGGAACTGGTGCGGATGCTACGCAAGGCCGGGGCCTTTGCCAATAAGTCCTGCGGCATCCACATCCACGTCGGGGCCGAACGCTTCACGGCAAAGACCCTGCGGAACCTGGTGAACATTATGGCGAGCAAGGAAGACATGATTTACCGCGCCCTCCAGATCAACCCCTCGCGGGAAAGCCGATACTGCCGGAAAACGAACACCACCTTCCTGAAGGACCTCAATCGGAAAAAGCCGGACACGCTGGACGGCATCGCCGACCTCTGGTATCAGGAAGCCCCTTACGGACGGAACCATCATTACAACAGCACCCGCTACCACGGGCTGAACCTGCATGCCACCTTCACCAAAGGGACCGTCGAGTTCCGGCTTTTCAACGGGACACTCCACGCCGGGGAAATCAAGGCATACATTCAGTTCTGCCTGGCCGTCGCTCATCAGGCCCTGGCCCAGAAGAAAGCCTCGGCCCGGAAGACCGAAACGGACAATGAGAAATACGCCTTCCGCTGCTGGATGCTCCGGCTCGGACTCATCGGTGACGAGTTCAAGACCTGCCGGCTCCACTTCTTGAAACACCTCACAGGCAATTCCGCATGGCGCAATGCCGCCGCTTGAAGGGGATGGCCTTACGGGCAGCTTCGGCTGCCCTTGGGGTGGTAGAAGGGCAATCCCTTCAGAAAGGATGAGAGCGATGAAACAAAGAATCTACATTGCCTACGGCAGCAACATGAGTGAAGGACAGATGGCAAGACGGTGTCCGGACGCCGTTCTTGCAGGAACGGGCCGAATCCGGGGCTATGAACTTATCTTCAAAGGTTCTCTGACAGGATGTTACGCCACGATCGAGAAGAAGGCGGATGCCTTCGTGCCGGTTGTTTTCTGGTGCATTTCTCCGGCGGATGAACGGCGGCTCGATGCCTATGAAGGCTTCCCGCGGTTCTATTATAAAAAAGAAGTGGATGTGGAAACAGATGACGGCATCATCAGCGGTCTTGTGTACATCATGCACGAAGACCGGCGGTTCGGCATTCCGGAGGACTGGTATTATCAGAACATGGAGCGGGATTACCGCAGGTTCGGTTTCGACCTGTCCATCCTGCGGGCCGGCCTGCGGCACAGCCGGGAACGGATGGAAGGAACGCGGGTCCGGCTTATCGCCATGGATGACAGGCAAGCCCCGCCTAAGGGAACGGAAGGCACCGTCCAGTTCGTCGATGATGCCGGGACCATCCATGTACAGTGGGATACGGGTAGCAGTCTTGGGCTGATACCCGGAGCCGATGAATGGAAAGTCATCGAATAAAGTGCATGAATATCGGATAAATGACTTGCTATTATGTGCGTTCAGAGTGATATATATATACATACCAAAAGGGAAAACACCTGAAGCACAAGAAAGCGGGGAAACAGCGATGACGAGGTTTGAAAAGGACTACCATTAACTGTTGAACGGCACAAGCCGGTACGTCTTAGAAGAACGCGCGGAAAAAATCAGAAAGCTAGAGAAAGAACGGCAGGCCTGCAAGAACCGTTTCCGCTTCCAGTGCATCTGCCAGGATCTCAGCCGTCTGGAACGGGAATACGAAGCCCTTGAAGGACTGTACTGAGGGGGCGGGAAGAGACTGTGACGAAAGCCTTCGGTTTTCCCAGAGCTGAATTGAGCAGACTCGAAGAAGTCGGCTCCTGGCTGGAACGCATGGCGGACGAACTGGAAAAATTCTAACTCAACATACAGACAGCCCTGCGGGGCTGTTTTTTATTACAGAAAGGAGGTATATGGCTTGGCTGTACGAGGAAGAAAACCGAAACCGACAGCGCTCAAGGTGCTGGAAGGCAATCCCGGCCACCGTCCCCTCAATAAGAAAGAACCCATGCCCAAGGGCAAACTGCCGCGCTGCCCGGACTGGCTGGAAGATGACGCCAAGAAAGAATGGAAGCGGCTGGGGAAAGTCCTCGCCGAGATGGGGATGCTGACCAACCTGGATATGATGGCCTTTGCCGGGTACTGCCAGGCCTACGCCCGATGGAAAGGGGCTGAGGAATTCATTACCCAGCACGGCGACATGGTACGGACGCCGAACGGTTATCTGCAGCAGGTGCCGCAAGTGTCCATCGCCCAGACGAACCTCAAGATCATGCTGAAATTCTGTGAGCAGTTTGGCCTGACCCCGTCAGCCCGGAGCCGCATGATTGGGGAAGAAAATGGGGCAGAAAAAGAAGCGGATGAAATGGAACTGCTGTTAAGGGGGTGACAAGTTTGGCATTTGTATATAAGCCGTCAGCGTTCATGCTGCCGGATTCCCATTACGACAAGGACAAGGCCGACAGGGCAGTTGCCTTCATCGAACATCTCTGTCATACCAAAGGCAAATGGGCCGGGCAGCCGTTCCTGCTCCTGCCATGGCAGGAACAGATTGTGCGTGATCTCTTCGGCATCATCAAGGAAAACGGGAAACGGCAGTTTCTGACGGCCTATATAGAGATTCCAAAGAAGAACGGGAAGAGCGAGCTGGCTGCCGCTATCGCTTTGTACCTTCTTTATGCCGATAATGAACCGAGCGCCGAAGTGTACGGCGCGGCCTGTGACCGTAATCAGGCGTCCATCGTCTTTGATGTGGCACGGCAGATGGTCGAGATGAGTCCGGCCCTGATGCGCCGCTCCAAAATCCGGACGGCAGGGAAGCGCATCATCAATTACCGTAATGCCGGTTTTTACCAGGTGCTGTCGGCAGAAACCGGGACCAAGCACGGCCTCAATGTGTCGGGCCTGGTCTTTGACGAAATCCACGCCCAGCCGAACCGGAAGCTCTACGATGTCCTGACCAAAGGATCCGGCGATGCAAGGGAACAGCCGCTCTTTTTCATCATCACCACAGCGGGCAATGACAAGAACAGCATCTGCTACGAACTGCATACCAAAGCCCTGGACCTGATGGCGGGCCGGAAGAAGGATGCCACCTTTTACCCCGTGGTCTATGGCCTGGAGCATGAGGAAGACTGGACGGACGAAGCGAACTGGTACAAGGCGAACCCGTCACTGGGCCACACCATACAGATTGACCGCGTCCGGGAAGCCTATCGGAATGCCGTCGAAAATCCGGCGGAGGAGAATGTCTTCAAGCAGCTCCGGCTCAATATCTGGACTTCGGCCAGCATCCGCTGGATACTGGAACAGGTCTACGACAAGGGGAATCTTCCCATTGACCGGGATTTCCTGCGGGGACGGATGTGCTACGGCGGGCTGGACTTGTCCAGTACGTCGGATATCACGGCCCTGGTTCTGGCTTTCCCGCCACGGAGCGATGACGAGAAATACATCCTGCTGCCGTTCTTCTGGCTGCCGGAAGACACGCTGGAACTGCGGTGCCGCCGGGACCATGTCCTATACGACGTCTGGCAGAAGCAGGGCTTCATCCAGACAACGGAAGGGAACGTCATCCATTATGGTTTCATCGAGAAGTTCATCGAACGTTTAGGAGAAACCTATAATATCCGGGAAATCGCTTACGACAGGTGGAACGCCACCCAGATGGTGCAGAACCTGGAAGACATGGGCTTTACCATGGTGCCTTTCGGCCAGGGATTCAAGGATATGTCGCCACCATCGAAGGAGCTGTTCAAGCTCTTGATGGAAGGGAACATCCTCCATGGCGGCAATCCCGTCCTCAAATGGATGGCCGGCAACGTCGTCATGCGGCAGGATCCGGCGGGGAACATCAAGCCGGACAAAGAAAAATCCGTCGAAAAAATCGACGGAATTGTGGCGTCCATCATGGCACTGGACCGCTGCATCCGCAACGGGATAGGCAGCGGCAGTGTCTATGACGAACGGGGTGTTATTGCTTTTTGATTTTTATTACCAGATAATTTGGCAGATGTTCATTCTGAACACCCAATCGAAAAGATACGCCATTCCCCTTAAAAGTGGAGAGATGCCTTCCTTTTTCAGGTCAACATAGCCTGTCAGGTATTTTCGTACAGATACCTTAATGTCGTCGTCCAATCTTAGGTCATGAAGTGGGTTATTGCAGTAGAACATTCCCTTTATGCCATGTATTCCCATTGTTTTCAATGTTCTCTTCATCAGTACCTTTATACCGAAGCTGCCGATAGTATCAAATACGAGGCAACCGTGGGGAAAGGCACCCTTTAGCCTCAGAATAAGTTGATGTACCTCTTTTTCTCTGAGATACATAAACACTCCGGCTGCAAACAGGAAAACTCCTTGAAATACATCAATGTATTGAGTCCAAGTATCATCATTTAAATCAGCCGCGATATTGATTTCTCGGCCAATAGGGGGAAGAAGCGAATTTCGTATGGAAATAATGTCTTTCCTGTCAATATTGTATAGATTCATTCTTCCGTTATCTCCTAAGCGAGGGGTCTGATCTAATCCGCATCCCATATTCACAACAGCCGCATCTGGATGGGAAGATAGATAGTCTTGCATCTCATAAAGAATAGCTTTGCTTCGAAGAATACCTTCTAAGGCACCAAACTTCCAAACAAAAGAACCTTTCTTTTTATCAAGCGCAGAAAAATCGTAATTCAGATGTCTGATTACGTCATCCGCATAAGGGTCTAGGAGAATGTGAGGGAAGAGTTCATTGCCAAGTTTCCTGGCATAGAGGGGAATGATTAATGTTTCTTGCACCGTATTTTTTTCAATAGTTATTCTGCCCATGAGCGCTCATTTCCTTTCTGAGATTTACTATTATGAAAATAGTTTACCAATAATAAAACGTGTTTGTAAACTATCAATTACTAGGTTAAGTATCCCTTTTCAGGAGGTTTTCATGCAAATCCCATTTTTATCCAGCCTGTTCCGTACCCGGGACAAGCCGCAGAACTATTATATCGGCACGGATTTCCGTTACCTGTTCGGCCCGTCAACGAGCGGCAAGACGGTGAACGAGTTCACGGCCATGCAGACGACGGCGGTGTATGCCTGCGTCCGCATCCTGGCGGAAACCCTAGCAGCCCTGCCGCTCCAGCTGTACCGTTACACGCCTGGCGGCAAGGAGCGGGTCTATGATCATCCGCTGTACCATCTGCTTCATGATGAGCCGAACCCGGAGATGACATCGTTCATCTTTCGGGAGACTCTTATGAGTCATTTGCTCATCTGGGGCAATGCTTACGCCCAGATTATCCGTGACCGGTTAGGGCGGGTACAGGGACTATACCCGCTCAGGCCGGACAAGATGGCCGTCTGCCGGGATGACCGGGGAAAGATTTTTTATCTGTATACCAAGACAGGAGATGAGAATCCGAACATCAAGCCGTACGGGCAAGTGGCACTCCAGAAGGAAGAAGTGCTGCATATCCCCGGCCTTGGGTTTGACGGCCTGGTCGGTTATTCGCCGATTGCCATGGCCCGCAATGCCGTGGGCATGACCATGGCCTGTGAGGAATACGGTGCCTCTTTCTTTGCTAACGGGGCCAGCCCCAGCGGGGTGCTGGAGCATCCGGGCGTTCTGAAGGATCCGGCCAAAGTCCGGGATTCGTGGAATGCCGTCTACCGGGGGACGGGCAATGCCCACAAGGTGGCTGTGCTGGAAGAAGGCATGAAGTACCAGCAGATCGGCATCCCGCCGGAAGAAGCACAGTTTCTGGAGACGCGGAAGTTCCAGCTCGATGAGATTGCCCGACTCTACCGCATCCCGCCGCACATGATCGGCGACCTGGAGAAAAGTTCCTTCAATAATATCGAGCAGCAGTCCATGGAATTCGTGAAGTATACGCTGGATCCATGGGTCATCCGCTGGGAACAGGCCATGCAGAAAGCCCTGTTCCTGCCGGAAGAGAAGAAACAGTATTTCCTCAAGTTCAACGTGAACGGTCTCATGCGCGGCGACTATGAGAGCCGCATGACAGGCTACAGCATCGGCCGGCAGAACGGCTGGCTGTCCGCCAACGACATCCGGGAGATGGAAGACATGAATCCCGTGCCGGATGAAGAAGGCGGTAATCTATACCTTGTCAATGGCAGCATGACGAAGCTCAAGGACGCCGGGGCCTTTGCCCAGAAGGGAGAAACGAATGAAACATAAATTTTGGAAGTGGGTGACCAACGAAGCACCGGATTCTTTCGGCAGTAATCGCACGCTCTACCTGGACGGCCAGATTTCCGACGAAACCTGGTGGGGTGATGAAGTGACGCCGAAGGCATTCAAAGATGAACTGAACGCAGGCAGCGGTGACATCACGCTCTGGATCAACAGCCCGGGTGGGGACTGCTTTGCCGCCGCACAAATCTATAACCTGCTCATGGATTATCCGGGGAACGTCACCGTCAAGATTGACGGCCTAGCTGCTTCGGCAGCTTCCGTCATCGCTATGGCCGGGACCAAGGTCTGTATGTCGCCTGTGGCCATGCTGATGATCCACAATCCGGCGACCCTGGCCTATGGCGACCAGGCAGAGATGGAAAAGACCATCGGCATGCTGAGCGAAGTCAAGGAGAGCATCATCAACGCCTACGAAATCAAGAGCGGCCTGGCCCGCACGAAGATTTCGCACATGATGGATGACGAGACCTGGCTCAACGCGAAGAAGGCCGTGGAACTTG
Source organism: Megasphaera sp. UBA4233 (assembly GCF_002395615.1). Taxonomy (NCBI): domain Bacteria; kingdom Bacillati; phylum Bacillota; class Negativicutes; order Veillonellales; family Veillonellaceae; genus Megasphaera; species Megasphaera sp. UBA4233. The sequence goes on from NZ_DGXL01000035.1 coordinate 32,887, forward strand.
GCTTTGCCGATGAAATCCTGTTCGACCAGAAGAAGGACAATGGAGAGCAGCCGGAAGCCATGATTTATACGCCAGTAACTGTTACCAATTCGTTGGTACAAAAACTGAAACCCCATGAACCGATTCATAAAGTGCCAGCCGCATCCTTAGAAAAACGGCTGGCATTGCTCATTCATTAAGGAGGACAACAATGGATACGATTTTAGCACTGCGTGAGAAACGCAAGAACCTCTGGGATGCCGCCAAGAATTTTCTGGATACCGTCCGTGATGAGAACGGCATGGTGTCTGCGGAAGACGCGGTTCGCTACGACAAGATGGAAGCGGATGTAGTAAATCTCGGCAAGGAAATCGACCGCCTGGAACGCCAGCAGCAGCTTGATGCCCAGCTGGCCCAGCCGACAACGATGCCGATTACTGAAATTCCGGGAACAGGCAATAAAATGCCTGAAAAGAAAGGCCGTGCGTCCGATGCCTATCGTAAGGCTTTCTGGGACAGCATCCGCCATAAGAACTTCATCGATGTACAGAACGCACTGAGTGCAGGCACCGATGCTGATGGCGGCTATCTGGTGCCGGACGAATTCGAACACCAGCTCATCGACAAGCTTCAGGAAGAGAACTTCTTCCGCGGTCTGGCGACGGTCATCCATACCAGCGGCGACCGCAAGATTCCCATCGTGACGGGTCATGGCGAAGCGTCCTGGATGGAAGAGAACGGCCTCTACCCGGACAGCCAGGATACCTTCGGCCAGCAGTCCATCGGGGCGTACAAGCTGGGCACGGCTATCCGTGTGTCGGAAGAACTGCTGAACGACAGCGCTTTCGACCTGGAAAGCTATATCGCCGGTGAATTTGCCCGTCGTATCGGTACGAAGGAAGAAGAAGCCTTCCTGGTAGGCGACGGAAAGAACAAGCCGACCGGCGTTTTCCCGTCTGCCGAAGTGGGGGTGACGGTCACGACGGCTTCTATTACCTTCGATGATGTCATCGACCTCTATCATTCCCTGCGCATCCCGTACCGCCGCAAGGCTGTCTGGCTCCTGAACGATGCAACCATCAAGGCCCTGCGCAAGGTGAAGGACAACAACGGCAACTACATCTGGCAGCCGTCTGTCACGGCAGGCACACCGGATACCATCCTGAACCGTCCCTGCTACTGCACTTCCTTTGCACCGGAACTGGCCGCGGGCAACCGTCCCATGCTCTTCGGGGACTTCAGCTACTACTGGATTGCCGACCGGGAATACCGCTCCTTCAAGCGTCTCAACGAACTGTATGCCGCCAACGGCCAGATCGGCTTCCTTGCCAGCCAGCGCGTCGATGGCATGCTGATGCTCAAGGAAGCGGTCAAGTCCCTGGAGATGAAAGCGAAGGGATAAACCATGATTGTGACGCTGGAAGAAGCCAGGGAATACCTGCGGATTGATGAAGATGACACGAGTAATGATGACGTCATTCAGTCTTCCCTGGAAACAGCCCAGGCCCTCTGCCTGGATATATCCCGCTGTGAGGAAGCCGATGCCGAAGAGAATCCCGTAGTTTTTCACGAAGCGATTCTCTTCGCGGCAGCTTTTTTATATGAGCACCGGGAGGAAGCGGACTACGCAGGCCTTTTGAAACGTCTGCGCTGGCTGATGTTCGGGGTCCGGCGGAGCTGTTTTTGAAAAAGGGGGGATGCCCATGAAGACGGGGCTTTTGAACAAACGGATTGAGATTCTGAGAAAGCAGGCCGTGACGGATGAATATGGTTTCGATACCCAGGCCGACGTCGTAGTATATCGCTGTTGGGCATCCATTGAGCCTGCCCGGGGCAAATTGTTCTATGAGATGGAACGCAAAGCGGACACGGAGTACAGCAAGATCACTATCCGCTGGCGTCCGCATATCACGCACGACATGAAAGTGAAATACCAGAATCACCTCTACGACATCGACACCATCGTGGACCCGTACATGCGCCATGAAGCACTGGAACTGTACTGCACGGAAGAAGTGAGGGGGACGGACAATGAGCGGAAGTGACTTTGAGGTCAAAGGATTGGATGACCTTTCAGAAAAACTGCTTTTTGCTATTGAAGAGTTTCCCGGCACTGCCGAAAAGGGCCTGGTGACGCTTGGCAACAAGCTCAAGAAGGAGTGCGTAAAAAACACGCCGGAAGGCAGCACGGGCAAGCTGAAGAAAGGCTGGAAGCATAAGGTGGAAGGGTATAACGGCTCGGAGCTGACCTATGAACTGGTCAACAAGCATCCGGTCCATCATCTCTTGAATAACGGCCATGTCAAGAAAACGCCGGGCGGCAGGACCGTGGGCTATTATGAAGGCCAGCACTATACGGAGAAATCCGTCAAGCAGTTTGAAGCCAGCGACTTGCAGCCGGGACTGGAGAGACTCACGAAGAAGCTCCTCAGAAAGGCAGGCGGCACATGATCCATGACCTCGATATCCTGCAGGCGGTGCAGCAGAAACTCAAAGAGCGGTTCCCGTATCCCGTCTATTTGCAGGAAGTCAAGGAAGGCTTTGCGCCGCCGGCCTTTTTCCTGAAGACAATGACGGTAGCGACGCCGCAGAAAGAAAACGAGGTCTACCGGGATACGGACCTCTACATTACGTATTTGCCGAAGAAGCAGGAAAAAAGCACGGCCATCTACGCCGTGCTTTTTGCTGCGGAAAATTTATTCCGGGACGGACTGAAAGTCGGCAACCGTTATCTCCCTGTCGTGTCTATGAGTGAGGAGCTGATGGGGACGGACAATGACGGTGGGTGTCTGACGCTGACCTTCCAGTACTATGACGCTCGGGAAAAAGAAGAAACGGCAGAAATCATGAAGGTACTGCATCAGCGGTATCAGGGAAAGGAGACGTAACCCATGAAAATGCCATCCATTAATATCGCGTTCAAAGAAAAAGGCATCAGTGCCATCGAACGCAGCGAACGCGGTATTGTCCTTCTGATTCTGAAAGAAGAGACACTGCCGTCCCAGACGGAAGTGAACCTGTATACGGCAGATGACATCCCCAAAGAACTCTCAGACAGCAACCGTGAGCAGCTGGAACTGACCCTTCGCGGCTACGTGAACAGTCCGAAAAAAGTCATCGCCGAAATCATCAGCAAGGACGCAGAAGATTATACCGATGTCCTCAAGGCTATCGAGAACAAGCGCTTCGATTACCTGGTCATCCCGGACATCGAAGAAAACCACATCGACACCATCGCCACCTGGATCAAGGGGATGCGGAAGAATAAGAACAAACGCATCAAGGCCGTCCTGCCGGACTGCACGGCGGATACGGAAGGAGTCATCAACTTCGTCAATCAAGTCATCCGCACGAAAGCGAAGACCTACACGACGGCCCAGTACTGCGGGCGCATCGCGGGCATCATCGCAGGAACGCCAATGACCATTGCCTGTACGTATGCGCCGCTGCCGGAAGTCATTGGCTGCGACGTCTGGACGAAGGAAGAAATGGATACCATGACGGATGCCGGCAAGCTGTTCTTCTTCTTTGACGGGGAAAAGGTCAAGCTGGGCCGCGGCATCAACTCCCTGGTCACGACAGTCCAGGGGAGAGGCGTATCGTTCCAGAAAATCAAGCTCGTCGATTTGATGGACATGATGTATGACGATATCCGCACCACAGCCCAGGACCATTACCTTGGCAAGTATGCCAATAGCTATGCCAACCGATGCCTCCTGGTGACGGCTATCCAGGGGTATCTGGACCAGCTGGCCCAGGAGGGCCTGCTGGAGCAGGGGCAGAATACGGCTTATATTGATGTGGAATCCACGAAGATCTGGCTGGAATCCAATGGCAAGTATACGAAAGAGGAACTGGCGGATATGTCGGAAATGGACATCAAGATGGCCAATATCGGCAGCAATGTCTTTATCGCCGTAGATGCTTCGCTCCTGGATGCCATGGAAGATGTCACAATTGCCGTCAATATCTGAGGAGGTGAAGTACAGTGAACAGCATGGAAGCCAAACGGGTGATGAATGGAAAGTATGCCGACCTCTATATCGACGGCGACCTCATGGCCGAAGCCACCGCTTTCAAGGCCGAGGTCACGCTGACCAAGGAAGAAGTGAAGATGCTCCGCCATGTCGGCAAGGGCTATAAGGTCACAGGCTACGATTGTAAAGGCCAGCTGAAGCTGCATAAGGTGTCGAGCTACATGATCAAGAAGATGAACGACAACATCAAGGCGGGCAAGCAGACCGTCGTGACCATCGTATCCGTCCTTGACGATAAGGACGCCATTGGCAGCGAACGCATCGTCATCAAGGATGCGACCTTTGACAGCCTGATCCTGGCGGACTGGGAAGTCGATAAGATGGGCGAGGAAAGCTACAGCTTCACTTTCTCAGACTGGGATCTCTTGGATTTAGCATAAGGAGAACAAGCACATGAATATGGTAGACCGACTGCTGAAAGCAGATATAGTGAACAAGCTGGCCGAACGGCCTGAAAAGAAAGTGAAGATGGAACGGCTCTCGAAGCTGTTCGGATTCGATTTTATCATCACGCTCCGGGCCATCGACCCGGAACGCTACGCCGATATCCAGAAGATGGCCGTGGACTTCACCAACGGCAGCGCCGACAATATCGACATTTATCAGATGCAGACCCAGACGCTCCTGGCGGGGATTGCCGATCCGGACCTCAAGAACAAGGATCTGCTGGAAAAATTCGGGGCCGTACTTCCTGGTGACATCATCCGCAAGCTCTTCCTGGCAGGCGAGATTGCCGACCTTACGGCACAGATTACAGAACTTAACGGCTATACGACCCAGGAAAAGGCGGACAAAGCCGTAAAAAACTGATTCGGACCGATGGCGAGGTGCAGGCGATGTATCTATTGTTCCGGGAGCATCACCTGCTGCCGTCAGCGGTCATGAAACTGGGATACGGCGAACGGCAGGTGCTGTATGCTTTTATCCGCTATGAGATGGAAGAACGC
>NZ_DGXL01000022.1:0-109336 GCF_002395615.1 Megasphaera sp. UBA4233
TTTGACGTTCTATCTCTAGAACCTCGCACTACCGAGTTAATCTCGGTATAAGTGATTCGCTCATGTTTGCGCGTCGCCTTACGGCTCCTTCAAACATGGCTCTCTACTTATCTGGCGTTCATTCGTATGTTGCATTGTTCAGTTTTCAAAGGTCATCTGCCATCGAAGTTTGTATCTCCAACAGCTCGTTTAGTATATCACATTATTCCGTTTTGTCAAGCACTAATTTTAAACTCTTTTGTTTCAAAACTGTATTTGATGTTCTTCGGTCTCATGCGATGTAAAGAATTTTACCATCAAAAAAAGGAGCTGTCAATAGGTACAACTCCTCTTTTTGCAAAATTATATCTCATAACGTCTGTTTTACACTTTTTGAGCGATTCTGGACTGCCGTGATACTTTCCAAATCTCTCTGCTTGCTTTCGATTCCCAATCCCATGACAACGGCAGCTACTGCAATGAAAACAAAGGCAAACATATAGAACACCGCGCCAAAGCCAAAACTATGCCCTATCATAACACCAACCATTACAGGAGCTGCCATACCGCCAAATCTGCCAAACCCGGCAGCCCATCCGCTGCCAAGGGCTCGGATAGTTGTCGGATATTGTTCTGGCGTATATGTATAAAGCACGCCCCATGCACCGAGATTAAAAAACGACATAACCGAACCCCACATCATCAGAGCCGCTGCCGTCGAAGCATGTCCGAAGAAATAACTGGCAACACCGCTGAAAAGGAGAAATACAGACAATGTATACTTCCGCCCCAGCCTGTCAACCAGCCATGCGGCGCAATAATACCCGGGCAATTGGGCCAGCGTCATGATAAGTACATATTCAAACGTTTTAACTACAGTAAATCCCTGTTGAAATACCAGAGACGGCAGCCACATAAATATTCCATAATAACTAAAATTAATGCCAAACCATACAAGCCATAGCATAATCGTCCGTTTTATGTAAGGTTTTTTCCACAATTCCCGGAATGAAACAGTTGTAGCCGGTGGCAGTTTTTCCACCGCATCATTAAATGGAAGTACAGGAACATGGAGTTTCCGTTCCAATGTTATGACAATATTTCTCGCTTCTTCGACCTTCCCCCTAGACAGAAGATACCGGACCGATTCTGGCATATGCAGGCGGATTAAAAATACATATACAGCCGGAACAGCCCCCAACGCGAAGGCCATGCGCCATCCATATACAGGAATAAAAAAATAAGCGATGCACGCTGCAGCAATCCAACCAAGTCCCCAAAAGCTTTCCAAAAGAACAATAAAGCGGCCACGCACCCGCGACGGAGCATACTCGGACACCAAAGTAGCGGCAACCGGTAATTCTCCGCCCAGGCCAAATCCAACCAGAAATCGAAATATGAGAAGAGACTGATAATTCCATGATACAGCGCAAAGTGCCGATGCAATACTGTAGAGCAATACAGTTATAGAAAAAACCTTTTTCCGTCCCAGATGATCAGCTACCGTCCCCGAAACGACCGCTCCCAGCGCCATCCCGATCAACCCAATACTGCCAATCAATCCCATCTGGCCCGGGGCCAGTTGCCATTCTTTCGCCAATACAGGAAGTATAAACGCAATCAATCCTGTATCCATCGAATCAAAAAGCCATCCCAAACCAGTAACTAATAAAAGTTTGTAGTGAAACGAGCCAACTGGCAGCGCTTCCAGACGTTCCAAAACCATGTTAATACCTCCTCAATGTATTCTTTACAACTGTCATGACAGCTGTAATATACAGTGTATTGTACACGCAAAAAAAAATAAAAGCAATAGGAAATCAACCATTCCTACTGCTTTTATTTTTACGATTCAAGAATTATATAAAATCCCAAGTTTATCCAATGCATGTTCAATGGCATCCATGTCTGCTTCTGTATCAGCTTCTATCAAGTGTGAATGGATGCCGCCGCTGATGCGGCTGAGCAATTCTGCATGTGTTTCCTCCATACGATGAATATATTGATCTACATCGCGGCGTGACCGGAGATTCAGTGATCCTTCCAGGTAGCCATAAATTTCATGTTCGACAACGACATTATGCACCCGTCCACCGTTATCCACAATAGCTTCTAATTCGGTCCTCATTTGTTCCGGACCGTGGCAGACGACAATCATGCGCTCGATACCGCCATGCCTTACGTGTTCTAATTGATATCCACGGGGCGTAGAAATAATAGAAACGCCCCGGGCACGCAACAGAGCTACATCGCCTACAATAATCTGGCGGCTGACCTGGCATCTTTTTGATAATTCAGCTCCTGTAACCGGGCCGCTGGCATGGGTTAATACGTCAATAATCTGTTTTCTTCGGACTTCGCTCTCCATATTTTATACCTTCTTTATCACAAAGTCTTCCACTTCCTGATTGGCAGAAAGAAAAAAGGCGGCAAACAAGTTTCCCAATAAAAATCCAATTCCCAATCCCGGTATAAAACCAAGCAATTCATTAAACAACCAGGAATGTACCAGAAGGGGCATATAAAACACCAGACACTGGATTCCCGCCAGAACTACGGTAATACTCAGCAGGAAAAAAAACATGCATCCCGCACAGGGATAGTAAAATTCTTTCTCTGACTGTTCATAATAAAAATGCCGCAGCTGTTTTCTTAAAAGTACAGCCAGACCAACACTGAGAAAATTTCCCAGCAGGAACCAGAGAATAGCCATAAAAAAGAAATCAGCAAAATAATATATGACAATGCAAGCCCAAAGAATATACAGAATGGGCACAGGCAAAAAATATGTCAAATGTTCCGAACAGCCTTTCCGATAACGGAACGAAAATACGGAGAGGAAAATGACCATACAAATCTGAAAACCCGTCAGTGTATCAAATCCGGCAAGCATGGTTTCCACTCCTTTCTTGTATGATAAACACAGCTTATATTTGTATTTTAACATAAAGAAGAAATAAATCCTATGAAAATCAGACAAAATTTATAGGAAATCAAGAGCAGATAGTACACAAATTCATTTCTCACAACATTTGACAAAGAACCATAAAAAAGCCCACCAACATGGTAGGCTTTTTTATGTATTGTTCCAGCTCTTATAAATCAGAAAAATCTAACGTAGCAAACAAATCATCAATCGTTTCAGCACGGCGGATCTGTGTTACTGTGCCATCATCATGAAGCAACAATTCGGCCGAACGCAGTTTGCCATTATAGTTAAATCCCATAGAATGGCCGTGTGCACCAGCGTCATGAATGACCAGGATATCTCCATCATCAATGCGTGGAAGGCTACGGTCAATTGCAAATTTATCACAGTTTTCACAAAGCGAACCCGTTACATCATAAACATGGTTTTTCGGTTCGTTTTCTTTCCCCATTACAGTAATATGGTGGTAAGCACCGTACATGCCCGGACGCATCAGATTAGCCATGGAAGCATCGACGCCAATATATTCTTTCCAGATATGCTTATGATGAATGGCCGTTGTTACGAGATACCCATACGGTCCCGTGATAGCACGGCCACATTCAAAAGAAATACGGCAATGGCCCAAACCGGCTGGTACCATTATAGCATCAAAATGTTTCTTGATGCCTGCACTGAGTTCATCGTAATCAACGAACGATTCTTCTGGACGGTACGGCAGGCCGATACCACCGCCAAAGTCAAGAAATTCAACATTGATACCAAGCGTTTTCTGCACATCCAGGGCCAGTTCAAACATCATTTTAGCTGTATTAATCAGTCCGCTGGCATGAAGTTCATTGGAAACGACCATGGTATGCAGGCCAAAATGCTTGACCCCTTTATCTTTCAAAATACGGAATGCATCTAATACCTGTTCCCGGGTCATACCATACTTGGCTTCTTCCGGTGTCCCGATAATATCATTTCCGCCTTTGAGAAGAGGACCCGGATTATAACGTACACAAATCCATTCCGGCAGCGGCCCCCGTTTTTCCATGAATTCAATCATGGAAATATCATCCAGATTAACCAGCGCGCCTAATTCCATGGCTCTGGCAAATTCCTTATACGGCGTGTCGTTAGAAGAAAAAACGATGTCCCGCCCCTTGATGCCTACTTTATCACATAATTCCAGTTCTGGAAGAGAACTGCAGTCTGCGCCGACGCCTTCTGCCTTTAGCAATTTCATAATGTACGGATTCGGTGTCGCTTTAACGGCAAAATATTCTTTAAAATCATAAGCCCAATCAAAGGCTTTGATCAACTTACGAACGTTGTTGAGGATAGCCTGTTCATCATAAATATGGAACGGCGTAGGATACGTAGCGATAATATTACGAATTTGTTCTTCCGAAAAGGGAACAGTCTTTTTATTCATCCTATTCAACTCCATTGACAAAAAAATAATTCTAAATTGTTTCTTTTCTATACGTATTATATAATGAGTAAGGATGATTTGTGAAATAGATTATATTAATTTTCGCAATTTGTTTTTCGAATTACTCAGCCAAACGAAGGTGACTTTATGGATACAACGACACTGCGTACATTTATTGCACTGGCTCAAATAAAAAATTTTACTAAAACAGCACAGCAATTATTTGTCGCCCAATCCACCGTAACCAATCGCATCCGTGATTTAGAAACCGAATTGGGCAAATCCCTGTTCGTCCGCAATCATAAGCAGGTAGAACTAACCCCGGCAGGAGAAAAATTTCTCGATTACGCCCAACGATTTATCGCTTTAGAGATCACGGCTTTCCAGGATTTGCAGAGCAGTTCCACGTTTGCCCAAAAAATCCACATCGGTTCAACAAATACGATTTATGAATGCCATCTTCAAAAAAGTATCCGCGCTTATATGAAACGGAAACCAGCCGTATCCCTGAACATTACCATCAGCCATACGCCTGAAATGCTCCGCAGCCTCCAGGACGGCTTATTAGATGTAGTATTTACGTATTCAGCCCTATACCGGGATGGCATTATCTGCAAATTATACCGCACAGACACGTTGGATTTAGTCTGCAGCAGCGCAGATACAACCTATGCCAGGGGCATACGCAAAGATGACCTGCAAAAGATAGACTACTTATTCTGTAACTTTGCGCTTCAGGGAGTCGGCCTCTACATCCAGGACTTATTTCCCAGGCACCACCGGTTTCCTATGGAAATTGACAACAGCACTAAATTGCCTCAATATCTGGCAGAAGGTCTGGGGTATTCCTTTCTTCCCCACAGTCTGGTAGAAGATGACCTGGAACAAGGAATTCTCCGTTCGGTCCCGCTCCTCGATTTTGCCCCGCCCCGCGTAAGCAGCTATTATGTCACCCGGTCATCCGCTTCTCTTCCTGACGATCTGGAAAAATATTTATTAAAATAAAAAGCAACCCTGCTTATGTAGAGCGGGGTTGCTTGCATGAAATACCAGTAAGATATGCTTATATTTTACTGAGCTTTTGCCACTTCAACAAGTTTGGCAAAGGCAGCAGCATCATTAACAGCCAGGTCAGCCAGCATTTTGCGGTCAACGATGACATTGGCTTTATTCAGGCCATAGATAAACCGGCTGTAGCTCATGCCATTTGCACGGCTTGCCGCATTGATACGGGCAATCCAGAGTTTACGGAATTCACGTTTCTTGGCACGACGGTCACGGCGGGCATAGAACAGAGCCTTCATGACACTTTCATTTGCTTTTTTGAAAAGGCGGGAACGTGTTCCACGATAGCCTTTAGCCATCTTTAAGATTTTTTTATGACGAGCGTGTGCAGTAACGCCAACTTTAATTCTAGCCATGATTCATTTCCTCCAAATCTCTATGTTAACTACGTGAGTATACCCTTAGATGTAGGGGCACATTTTACGAACAGCATCAACCGTCGTTTTGGCAACCAGTGCTGCTTTTCTCAGATTCCGTTTGCGCTTCGGGGATTTAGATTCCAGAATGTGGCTCTTGTACGGTTTCATCCGTTTGAATTTACCAGTACCAGTAGTAGTAAAACGTTTGGCCGCAGCACGGCGGGTTTTTAATTTCGGCATAATATATATCCTCCTCTTACTTCGCTTTGTTGACAGCGATGACCATGGTCATGTTTCTGCCTTCTACTTTAGGTTCCTTTTCTACATGGGCAACGTCCTTCAGTTCATCAGCAAAACGCATCAATAATTTTTCGCCCAGTTCCGGGTGGCTCATTTCGCGGCCGCGGAACATAATCGTAACTTTGACTTTGCTGCCTTCCCCTAAGAAGCGCTGCGCTGCTTTCATCTTGACATAGAAGTCGTGATCCTCAATATTGGGACGAAGTTTAACTTCTTTCAACGTCAGGATTTTTTGTTTCTTTTTAGCTTCTTTTTCCCGTTTCTGCTGTTCGTAACGATATTTGCCGTAATTCATGATACGGCATACAGGCGGTCTGCCATTAGGCGCTACTTCCACCAGATCAAGGTGCCGTTCTTCGGCAATCTGCCGGGCAGAACGAAGGGACATGACTCCCAGCTGTTCATTATTGTCGCTTACCACACGGACTTCGCGGGCTCTGATTTGATCGTTGATACGTAATTCCTTACTAATCGTCGTTCACCTCCATAAAAAAAGAACGGAAAGCGTACGCTATCCGTCTGTATCGGTATACATCATTTTACCTTAGTAACAATTTCAGTCGTGTAAGGTGAGAGGCGGACAGCTTCTGCTTTGTTTTCAACATTGCAAGTATACCAAAACTCCTACAGCTTGTCAATGGATAGTTTTGTTGAAATTTTAATAATTTTTATTAGCACTCTATTGACATGATGGCTAACAAGGAATATACTATAGGCGTAGACAGAAAGAAGATGGTTCTAGAGCCTCAAAGGTCAAAAGAACTAAAGGATAAAAAGTCTACATCGTCATTACTATTACATATTCACCTAAGAAAAGAGGTTTTATATTATGAGAAACTTATTTCCAGTAAGCACTGATTTTGCATTTCCTGACAGTACATTTGATAATTTCTTTAACGGTCTGTTCCAGCCAACAGCAGAAACACAAGTAAAACTGCCAAAAGTTGATATCGAAGATACAGGAAAAGCTTATATTCTGACAGCAGATTTACCGGGTATGACCAAAAAGGATATCAGCATCACCTATGCCAATGATATTCTGACTATCGGAGCCCAACACAAAGAAGAAACGGAAGAAAAATCTCCAGAAGCGAATACTAATGACCAGAAAATTTCCAACAACAGTGACGTTGCTGAAAAGAGCAGCAAAGCTCCGGCAAAAGAAGAACGTCATTTTATCCGTAAAGAACGTACTAATACTGTGTATAGCCGTCAATTCGTCGTGCGTAACATCCAGCGCGACGGCATCGAAGCTTCCTTTGAAAACGGTGTTCTGACTATTACATTGCCTAAGCAGGATCCTGATGCGATTCAGGCCAGTCAGAGAATCGACATCAAATAACACCTGAGTTTCCCCTTTGATTTCTTACATCACTTTCCCAATCCCCCTAAAGCAAACGGAGCTGCAACAACATGGGCAAATAAGCTCATCTCGTTGCAGCTCCGTTTGTGTTTAATGGCCTGATTTCTTACATTATTATCCATCAGTACCACATAGAGTCCCCTTCCCCTGTCACTCTGCTTTTCAAAAGCCAAGCCGAAAAGTCTGGTTTTCCGTACCTGCAGCCTGTCAGTGTCAGGGGCTTTTTTATCAAAATCCAGGTCACCACAAGACCGTTCTCAGGCATTTTTTACAAAGCGGTAATCTTGTTCTGCCTTAGGATATTTTTCCTTATCAATTTCACTCATGAAATCTTTCAACGGGCGGGCATAGGTTTTCATCGTTCCCGATAAAGCCTTGTAAATAACAAATTTTTCACCTGTTTCCGTATGTTCGGCAAGGGTAATGATCTGATATTTTCCACCCTTGAAATGAAGCCAAATTTCATTTGCTTTTGGAAGTTCTCTCATGAATACATCCTCCTGAAAATAACCGGTATTTCCCTGCCTGTTCATTTATTATTCTCTTATGATCCATAATAGGCCATTGGCAGGCTAATTCTTATTGTATCACATTTAGAGTGAAATAGATATCGTCAAAAAGTAGTCAGTTCATCAAATATTTTCTCCGCATACGTGTCAGTCATACCGGCAATATAGTCAATACAGGCCCGTCGGTAATCTTGTTCTGAATTGGAAATATGATAGATAATTGTATTACCAAAACTATTTCCGAATTTATCTTTTTTTGCAATATGACGGCCTATATCGGAAAATTTTCGCATCCGTTCCAAAAAATGTTTTCCCAGAGTAGGATAATCCTCTTGCAGAAGCCGGATATTGTCCAATGTCTTTTCACCAGCATAACATTCTTTTAAAATTCCATAAATCGACTCAAGGATCAAGCGGGCATAGGAATGATATACTTCCAGCCTTTTATTATGATAAATATACTGATAATTAAATTTCATGACGCAATGCATCAGGTTAAGATGATTCTGGGACAGGATCAGGCCCTTATCCGGAGAACTTTCTTTGCACAAATCGGTAATAAGGGGATACATAATAGCCGTATTACTGACAGACGGCAAATGAGCATGAAGATGCCCATTTAATTCTTGTTTAAGCTCCTGCAAAGGATATCCATCTTCCGTCAGAATATGGAGCCGTACAGCATCTTCTATATCGCGTCCGAGATAAGCGATTTTATCAGCGATTTTGACAACACAGCCTTCCCATGTATAAGGTTCAAATTCATTAGGGCGCTGAATAGATTCTAAATCAATGGCCTCTTTCCGCGGACGTAAAACGGTCTGGTGTACTTCTCCGCAATGACAGATAATACCATCACGCACAGCATATGTTAAAAGCAAATTAGAAGTTCTTCCTTCGGGGTCAAGTAGTGTTTCAATGTCATCAACTACACGCAAGCCTTGTTTTTCATGCCAGAATGTTTCATGCAGTTCTTTCTCACTGATTTGCCGTAAAACCCGTTCTCCCAGATGACCAAAAGGAGAGTGTCCCAGATCGTGAGCATTGGCAATAGCCTGTATCAATTCCGTATTCAACCCCAAATATTGCCCGATTGTCCCGCTGACTGAAGCGACCTGATTGACATGTTCGATACGCGTACAAATATGATCATTTTTTGTCGTAAAAAAGACCTGTGTCTTATGTTTCAGTCTGCTATAAGCAGTTGAATGGATGATGCGCGTAAAATCCCGGCCAAATTCTGTACGGAAATCATCTGCCCGATGATATAGCTTTCCTCTGCGGGAAACAGCCATCTGCCAATGCGGATGCTTCTCATCCATCCGTACTAACGCAAAAGCTCGTTCCATCTGCACCCCTTCTATCTTTTCTTATACTGCCTGTATGCATAATAAACTGTCAGAATCAGCGTTGCCCATATGATGATCCGGCCACCGTACTGTCCAAATTTCAATAAGTCATGCCCCAGCCATACTTCAACGATGACGGAAGGGACTTTGCCTATGATGGTAGCTACCAGATGATTGGCAAAACTGATGCGGCTCATCGAGGCCACTGCCGTAATGACCAGATTCGGTGAATACGGTATAGCCCGGGCCAATGCTATCGTCTTTATCGTACTGTACTTATCCAGTTTTTCTGTCAGATGGCTGCGTTCCACTAGTTTGCGTGCCTTATCCCTCAGCACGGTCCGCATGATGACAAATCCCAGAATATTTCCTAATACTTCCCCTATCCAGGAAATGACAATGCCCGGCAGCAGGCCAAATATAACACCATTAACCGTTAAAAAAGGAATAGATGGCAAGCCGGTCATATTAGTCAGTACAATCATAAATATAGTAATTGCAATGGCTCCATATCCAAAAGAAGATATGTACTCTGTCAGCCCTTCTACATTGCCGTCAAGAGTAAGCCGGAACAGAGTTTGATAGAAATCAGGAATAAAATATTGAACCGCTGCCAGTTCAACGATAATAATCACGAGGACAGCCAGTTTCATCAACTTATCTAATAAAGAACTTCGTATCATGCCTATACACTTCTCTATCTATGAATCAGAATTGTCTTTATTTCGAAACCGTTGCAAGGAAGCCTGTGCTTCTTCTACATGGATATACTGTGCTTCTTTCTCTGCTACATCGACAAACAACCATCTCTTAGCTTCCTTTTTGATTAATTTATACAAATCCCGGGGGAAATCAGGGCAGGTCGTCGTGATGCCTCTGGGTTGTACGGCTTCCCGTTCCAGATAGTAATTATGAGGATACCACCCACTCTGGGCCCGATGCCATGGATCTAAAAATAGATGGTCTGCAAACTGGCCGCTTACATTGGTCAGCTCAAATTCATCAACAGACCCTATGGTACGTAATTTATGAAAGAAAACGCGTCCTCCTGTCGATTTCATGCGCAACCGGGATAAATAAGAAAATTCACCGATAGGGCCATTGACAGGAATCGGATTGTGAATATCATGGCCAAAATCGCCGCTGGCACCAGGAACTGTATCACAGGCATTGCCAGCCAATACAGTTTCACGTATATCTTCTGGCAGCCGTTCGTTCTGTTTTTCTACGTCATTCATAAGAAGCAATGCATCATCATATAATTTTTCACTCCGCGTGCGCTGCGGACCTTCTTTATACATCTTTTCAAAAAATCCCATCCTGTCATCCTCCTTTTTCCTGCCATTATTATAACACGCCGAAAAAAAGCAGTGCAACAAAAGCGGCATGGCAGGTATTGTTTATGCGATAGATGTGCGATAAAATGTATTCATATGACAAATAAGAAAGAAAATAAGATGGATATTTTCAACTGTCACGAGGTGATTTATATGATAACGGAACTGACCGCATTTCTTGTGTACTGTATAGGCATGTCTTTTACACCAGGTCCTAATAATCTCATGTCCTTATCGGTCAGTCAGAAAGTAGGATTCAAACGGGCTGTCCCTTTTCTCTGGGGGCTTTTTTTCAGTTTTTTCATCATTAATGGCGCTGCCTACTTGTGTTCGTCTACCTTACAGGAACTGATTCCACAATTGGAAACCCCTTTCAAAGCACTGGGCTCATTATATATCCTCTATCTGACATATAAGATAGTTAAACCTCCATCAAAAACGTCAGAAAAAGAGGAAAAAAACATAAAAAGTCGTCTTTTTATTTCCGGTTTTGTTCTCAATCTGACAAACATCAAAGTCATGCTTTTTTTCCTCATGGGATACATGGTCTTTATCCTGCCGGCATTTACTTCTCTTGTTCCCCGTCTTCTTCTGGGTATCATCATGTGCCTGCTATGCTCTGTGTCTAATGTGCTTTGGGCACTGGCAGGAGCTGCTTTCCGCCATTATTTTGCAGCCCATGAACGAGTTACATCTATCGTCCTCGGTTTACTCCTTTTATTTTCAGTTGTCGAAATCTGGCTGTAATTACGTCTTTGCTTCTTTATTATTGTTAACCTATTAATAATCATATAAGTTGACTATTTTATAAAAAGGCGCTATAATGCTGTCTGTATCCATTTTACATGACAGAAAGGTGATTCATTATGACAACTCGTGAAGCAGTTTTACATGCGGATTATTCCATTCGCACGGTAACCAAAATGTCTATCTGCGTAGCTTTGTGCTGCGTTTCTGCTTATATTTCCATTCCCCTGCCTTTTACTACTGCGATGATTACGGCTCTCACAGTAGTCATGAATCTGACTGCATTCATATTAAAGCCGAAACAAACACTTATTGTCATGCTCGTCTGGATTCTTCTGGGAAGCGCTGGTCTACCCGTATTTGTTGGCGGAACAGCCGGTTTCGGCAGATTATTCGGTCCAACGGGTGGATTCATCATCGCCTTTGCTATTGCCTATCCCATTGTCAGTCTTTTAAAAGGCCGTAATAACTCCTTTGTCCGTTATTCTCTTGCAGCCATCACCGTAGGAATCCCTATTACCTATTTAGGTGGCGTCATTTCCATGATGCTGGTACTGCAGGTAACATTCTGGCAGGCTTGTGTTATGGCCGTATTCCCATTCATTCCCGGAGATATTGCCAAAGCTGTCCTGGCTGCGTTTTTAGGGGTTCGGATCAATAAGCTCTATCACGATTGACTATCCTTTTATATCAAAGACTGCGTATGATGAAAATTCATAGGCAGTCTTTTTTACATTGATACTTTGTTTCTGCTATGCTACCATTGTTATAGAACTACTCCGGAAAAGGAAGTGATTTATTGGATCTCTCTCTTATAACGGCCCATTTGATGCCAGCGTTTGTCATATTTCTGGCGGCCCTCATGCAGGCCATTACCGGTTTTGGCCTGGTCATTATTGCAGCCCCCTTATTAATGATTTTTTATGACCCCAAACTGACCGTACTCATCATGTTTGTCGTAGCCATGTGCACAAATATTGTGCAGCTTCCTTTTGTATTCCGGGAAGCCCGCACACGAGTTGTTGCCGTTATTATTATTGGATATATGCTTGCCCAGCCTCCGGGACTGCTCATTTATCATCATTTTTCCAGCATCCAGTTAAAAATTCTCGTAGGATCCGTCATTTTTATTTCTTTGCTGGCTATGCAGTTTTCACACTACCATTTCCGTCAGTGTCAGCGTAATGATATTCTGACAGGCTTTCTTTCCGGCCTTTCCGGAGTCACAACAGGGATGGCCGGTCCACCTCTGATTATGTATTTTGCCTATGCAGATTTTACGCCTCAGCAACTGCGCGGTACAAGTGTTCTCTTTTTCTTTGTGAGCGGGTTCATCTCTATATCCTTTTTCATCGCTAATGGCATCGATTTTACACCTGCCGTATATGAGTCGGTGTATATGATACCGGCACTGGTTCTGGGAATTCTACTGGGACAAAAACTCCTGAAACATGTATCGCCCCGATTATTCCGCCGTCTTATTTTTTGCATGCTTTATTTCGTCTGTCTGTATACATTTTACAGTGTCCTGGCCAGTTAATTTCTGACAGTATCCCCATAAGGAAACAGTCCATACCCAGTTTATGCAGCTAGATATGGACTGTTTTTTATTTATTTACAATCTTGGCAATATTTTTTAATTCAATAGATAAAGTACCGTCGGGATTATTGATGAATTGTATATAGTCAGAATTATCAATATATTCCGATGGAAAAGTGATTTCTATTCCTGTATCTGTCTTTATTTTATGAGTTTTTCCAGTTTTCCGGGCAAAATCCTGTTGAACAGAAATATTATCGGGCAGTTGTGCTTCTTGTATTTTCTCTTCAAACTGACTTTGCATTTCTTTGTTATCTGAAAAGACAGCAGAACCCAATTCTTTTGGTGACAAGGAATCGGATGTTTCTGCATGATCTGCCAGGTAATTCTTTGCTTTAGATAATGCTTCAACACTGCTGCCGCCATGGTCTTCTGCTACTTCAGCAGCTATTTTATTGATTATTTTTACAGCATCTCTGCCAGATATCTGTGATGTACACTGTAAAAGCCGGTCGGGTAATATATAAATATCCTCCCCATTGCATTTTCGCTTCTTATCTATAAAACGGATAGAAAAGTCATCAAACCGTATTAAGGCATAGGCTTCTATTTTCTGGCTGGTCCCCGGTAAAATAGCATAATGCTTAATAAGTTTATTGTACACATTTCCTTCCTCATCCAGTACCTGATGAGTATATGCCGTTTTGTTTTCCAGCATCAGCACAGCCAGTGTCCGCACGCCATCATCGTCAGTAAAATCGACGACGAGAAGATCCGTCGACTCCATTTCATCACAATGAGACAGTATATCATACGTTTTTTTTGCAATAACTGCTGCCGCATCATCAAAGGTTATTTCTTCCATCTGAAGCTGCCGTAATACATGCTGGAATGAACTGGTAGCATAAAAAATACCTGTCTGCTGTCCGGCATCTTTCAGTAGTCGTTCAATCCGTTTATCTACATATTCGTACACGACATCGCTGGAAAAATCGAGGTCTTTTTGTGATAAAATACACATATTCGTATTAAAGTCCAGAATATGCAGGATTGCTTTTTGTATCATCATAATGCATATTTCCTCCGCCTGTAAACAAATGTAATGCGCTTAAAGCTGATGCTGTCTATCTTAACAGTTCTTAAGAAAAAAGTCCATAACCGCAGTCATACACTTTCATCCGTCATGATTGCCAGTCATTCCAATCCTGTACTTTCCCTATATTCCTTCATCTAAACATCCATTATGTCAGACACATCTTTCCACAAACAACAACAGGAACCGCATCAAAGCAGTTCCTGCCGTTGTTTGTGGGAGATATCATATATTTGGGCTGATATATGAACGGGCAATGTACATATTATAAATTACTGATAATCATAAAGAGTATTAACAGAATACCGGTCAGAGCAAGCACTTTTTGTGTCATCTGAATAGTCATGGCAGATTCCTCCTTTTTCCTGTATCAGGATACAAATGTTTCTTCCCTTCTGTAAAGACCGGTCTTTTTTTTCCTCTTTTCATGTATTATACTATCACTAAACAGTCCATCCGTAAAATTGAAATATGTGAACAAATGTATCGGAAATTCCGAATGTGCAGAGGAGGAAGTGGAATGGAATTACGCCAATTAAAAACGTTTACTGCCATCGCCCACCTGGGTAGCTTTTCGAAAGCAGCACAGAAAACAGGCTATGCCCAGTCTACGATTACCGGACAAATCCAGCAGCTTGAACAGGAACTGGGAACCCACCTTTTTGAACGGCTTCCACACCACATTATATTGACAGATCAGGGACAAAAACTGCTCCCCTATGCCGAACAGATACTAGAACTCACCCAAACTGCCCGGGAAAGCATTGTCAACGAAACCAGCCTGAGCGGAACTGTCACTATTGGTACAATGGAATCTGTCGGCATTACGAGACTTACCAGCGTGCTAAAAGAGTTTCATATCCGCTACCCCCACGTCGATTTGCGCCTGCAGTTCGGTTCCTGGGACCTTCTTTATCAGGCACTTCGTGAAGGCCGTATTGATGTCGCCTTTCTTCTGGGACAGAATATACAGGATGCTTCCTGCACCGTCCGGATTTTATTTGATGAACCGATGTATCTTCTGGCTGCTCCACAGCACCCTTTTGCGTTACGAAATACGGTACAAATCAGCGACCTTTCCGGCCAGACACTAATTTTGGCAGAAAAAGGATGCAGTTACCGCACGGCTTTTGAAAACACTCTTGCCCAGTACCATGTTCTGCCAGCCCAGGTACTGGAAGTAGAGAGCATATTTGCCATCAAAAAGCTCGTAGCCAGTAATTTAGGAATTACCTACATGCCAGCCATGGCCGTTCAGGATGAACTTCAGGCACAATCTCTCATACGCCTGCCCTGGGGCGGTCCGGATTATCATATCAAAACATTGATGATTCACAAAACAAACAAATGGATTTCTCCGGCGTTAAAGGCCTTTTTTGAATTGATTCAGGAGTACCTCGTCGATACGGACATGCGTATGTAATAACACATATGGTCCCTGCATCATGTTTTTATTTTACGTGTATCTGCTCTTTCCGTTAGCATCATTCGTATATATAGCCCTTTTTCTATCGGTTCTATGCATTGTACCTCTATATGGCACAGTGGATGATTCATCGACAGATGATTCATAAAATATATGAGATTGTGAAAAGACCCGTGTAATTCTATCCGATATCGCCCTAATGCATTGCTCTCCTCTTGAATAGATAAAAGCTGCATCTGTGTTTCCCTGGCGGTCGCCTCCCATAATGAAACGTCACTGTCCGACGGAAATATATTTGTATTAATGGTTGGCATAGCAGACAAGTGCATACTATTTTCTTCCAGTGACTGTATGGCTCTATGCCATTCATCGTGTGTATGACATAACGTAAAACTGAACCATCCCGATAACAGAAGAATGACCCAGAGCACTCCGGTAACTATTTTCTTTATTTTCTGGTTATTCATCTTTTTGAGACACGGGTTTATCTTCATGATGTAATACAATATGCAGTTCTGCAGTATTTTCTCTTCCTTTCTTTTGCCATTTTCGTATATATGCTTTGGAAACCCACGACGATTTCTGCAGTTTTTCTTTCCACTCCTGCAAAGCAGACTGTTGCCGGCTGGAAATTTCTATCTGCAAATTATCTCGTTCTGCCGCAATTTTTTTTACTGTTATGTCTGCCGGCTTAGTATCGGCCAGGCAAACCAGCATAGCCGGCCAATACGACTCTCCTTTATACTGCAATAGCTGTACTGTTTCCTTTCTTTTTTTCATCTTTATATTATGGGCCTGTATTTCCGACTGCACCGTTTGCAAAGACTGTTCGAATCGTTGTTTCATCGTCTGAATTTCATAAATATACAGAAAGCTCATTATCCAGGCAGCCAGAATCCCGGCAATAGCAGAAAAAAGAAGGATTCTATACAAAACAGCCTTCCTTCTGTCACCGGCTTTTTCCGATGCGGGCAATAAATTAATTTCAATTTTCATCTATATGTTTCCTAATAAGAACGGAGGCCCTTGAATATGCCATTTACGCTGAAATTGTTCCGTTTTTTTCTTCCATACCGGCTGGCACAAGTTTTGCATATCTGACTCTTTCACAGCCATATGAAACCACTCTGTACAATCAGCTGATTTGATAGCCCCTTGCTGAAATGCATAAGAGACCACTATACCATTCTTTATTTCCATGATATGCAGATCTTTATTCTCCTGCAGAAACAATGTACCATCTGTACCAGCGTATTGATTGCTGATAAGAGCGGGAAGCAGCATTATATTTTTAATAAGAAGTCCCGCATCATGGGCAGTCTTATAACATATTTCCACACTAAACCGGGAATAGGCCCCCAGAATCCACTGATACATATCCTGCCCATCTTTTTTACTTATGCGGCAGATATCAAAAGCGTAATCCGATTCTTTTCCAGCCAATGGTTCTGCCCAGAGAGCCGCTTCTCTTCCTTCTTCATTGTTTTCTGCCGGCAGTTCACAAATCTTCCATAAAACCTGAGGTCCGCTTAATACGAAAGATAAAGACCAGCCATAAAGGTCATATACGTCCAGGATACGTTGCAAAACAGATTGAAGAATATCTCTTTTTTCCAACCATTTCCTATCAGGAATGTCCGCATAAGTATCTCCCAGAACCATACGGCACCGCCTCAGCCAATCATACTCTTTTTTGATAATATGTATTGCATACGGAGAAAGCCAGAACACAGCTTCCTTTCGTGCCCAATTTCCCATATATCAGTACCTCTTATATCCTATAATCATAAAAAGTGAATGTCCATCTCTGACAGGAAGCATCATATATCGCATTAAAAGAAAGTGCCCGCGTCCGTTGTACACCATCCGGCCCGACACAGGCAATTCCACGTAATGTCCCTGTCACGTCTCCTTGTCCAGTCTGCTTCAGTGTGCGTACTACTTTTATTTTTCTACCCGGGCCTGATTTTTCAGCTAGTTCGGAAAACTCCTGCTCCCATTTTTCCGGGAGATCCGATTCTCCTTCACTCTCGCACTGTAACTGTCCCATAAGCAATGCACTCTCTGCCAGATATACGGCTTCGATGGAATATCTGTACATTTCTATTTGTTTTTCATATTGATGTGCCAATACAGCTGCAGCCAAAGAAAAACTGAAGATGATCAACCCTGTCCACAGCGCAAAAAGCATAATAAAACCATTACGACGTTTCATGAGTAATTCCGGTTCCAGGATATATCCATAAATCACACCGCCAGGTACATCCTGCTTCATGTTTGAGATTCATCGCTGCGCGGACACATCCATCTTCCTGGGAAAAAAAAGGGCATCCCGGTTCCAACGGTTCCACGATAATCTTGTTCCGTCCTGTTTCTCCCGTTCCGGTTACAGGCTGGACAGTACCATCATCAAGACATTTATATATGACTCCCTGTCGTATCAAAAAGCCGCTGCGCAGGTTCTTGTCCGTAAGAAATCGTACAGATGAATCAGTCACGCGCAGAGAAGAAGCTGAAGCCAGTGATACGGTCAGCGTATCTTCCAGGTGTATTCCCTGCAAAGCCGTTTCCTGCCAGGAACAACTATATTCATACATGCGGACAGACTGTACCGCTGCCGGAAGCATCGCCAGTACAATCAAGGCTGTTAAAGAGGACGCCAACACCATCTCCAGCAGTATAAATCCATTCTTCCTATGGCATATTCTCCCGTCCAAGACGCATGCAGTGAAAAGGTTTTTCTCCATCTGCCCGTACCTCCACATCGTATTTCACACATCCGGAATGCCACATGGACTTCGCACAATGTACGTAATATGGCTTTCCCCGTATCCAGTATGTCCTATCTTCCATTCCATTTCTTTTAATTTTCTGATATTCCATTTCATTTCTGGCTATGCTGGCTTCCTGCTGCCACGTACATGACCGGGTATATATACGCATCGTCTCCTGCATCATAAAAACGGATGGCACAATTAAGGTCACCACAAAGAAAACGGCAGCCATACTATCCAACAGCAGGAAACCTCTGCTATACCATCCGGATGCGCCCGGTCTGGGCAGCAACAATGATTTTCTTTTCATGGCCTCCCCTTCCTTGTAATATAACTACCATCTGATTTCCCTTAGGCCTGCCCTGTTCATCAAAATAAAAATCTTTCCGGTATGATGAGCTGCGTAATTTTATGCCGTTCTCATAAGCCCGTCGTTTTACAATCCTGGTTCCTTCCAAAACAACATACTCCTTCTGTCGCACCGAAAGCCGCCAGGCTGGGTCACCGCTATTATTGCCCACAGCATGCTGACGAACCGAGGCCAGGTCCCATGCCATTTCCCGTATCAATCCATCGAGGTGCTGATTTTCTACATAATTCCCTGCTGGAACGGCCGATGCGCTGATAAGAATAAGTATGATCGACACAACCAGACATAATTCAAGTAACAAAAATCCACCATTTTGCTTCACATCAGTAACCCGGCCCATGCAATCCATTCTCCTGCAAAAAAGAAAGACAACCACCAACCACTTATGAGAAACGGGGCAAAGGGGATGACTTTTTCGCGATATACAATCCAATACATGACAGCACCAGCCAATGCCGTACCAAAAGCAACACAGAGAGTGCTGTACAACACCATACCTGAACTGCCCAGAGAAAGAGCTCCGATTAATTTAATATCTCCCCAGCCAATACTGCCAGGCAGGACGAAAGCCGCTATTCCTAACCCGGCCAGGCAGGCCAGACTGAGAATCCAGTCTGGCTGCACCAGCCGAAACAGGCAGGCGGCTCCATTGCCTGCTGCCATGACCAGAACAATCCTGTCGGGAATCCAATAATAACGTATATCCGTATAGACAATCAGCAATGAACAACCTGCCACGATCCCCAACCAACAAATCACCGGGAAAGAACACAGATCAAGACTGTCTATCATCACTATCACCATGTCCCTTTTCCATGTAATACGTTCTTATTACTCATTATTTGTACCTTCTGGATTTCTCGATGTATAGGTAACTCCATTAAGGGTGACCCGTACTACTCCATCGGCAATGCTGTACTTTTCAGCTCCTGTAGGCGGTTTCGGAACAAATTCAAGATATTCTTTTTCAGCCAGCGTCTCGACCGTATCAGGATACGCGCCTGTATCAAACTGATACACTGCAGCCGCATTGCTGATGGTTCTCAGGTCAGCCTGTATTTTCGCTTTATTGGCTTTATCGCCGGCTGAGCTGAATTTAGGAACAGCCATCGTTGCAATAACCAGTATAATAGAAACTACAATCAGCATCTCCAGAAGGGAAAAACCGTTGCGAACGGGATGCCACCATTTTTTTGCCATAGAATACATGATCAACACTCCTCTCAGTAACTCATATAATAGCCGCTGCCGCATCCAGGAGCGGTAGCAGTAAAGCCAAAACGACCAAACCAATCATCAGGCCCATAAAAGCCATAGTCAACGGTTCCAGTAACTGGCATATCCGCTGGGACCAGCGGGAAATCTGCCAGTCATAATATGAAGCAATCCGCGAAAATGCCGTATCATAATTACCCGTGCTCTCCCCTACAAGAATCATAGCTTCCAAAAAGGGAGTGGCTATGTTTTCATGCTGTATCGCTTCCAGAAACGAATGACCGGACCGCACCCAGCTGCTGCAGTATTCCATTTTCTTTTGGAACCAGATTTCGTTAGTGGCATTTGCAGCATCCTGTATAGCAGAAAGTACGGGAATGCCGCTGGCAAGCTGCATAGCCATGATCCGGCTGAAACGCTGCCAGCACCACGCCAGATACATCCGTCTCCACAGGGGAATCCGCATTATACAAGCCGTAATATACAATCGGGCCTGCCTTTTTTTATACCCATATACTCCGACTGCAGCCAGCAATAGAAATATGCCCAGTAAAGACAATCCATGATAGCAGCATAAATCCTTCATGCCAATAAGGCCTCTCGTCAAAACGGGTAATGGTACATTCATGGATGCAAACATGGTTGCAAAAACGGGCAGGATATAAAAAACAGCTCCTGCAAGGAGCAGGATAGTACCTGCAAGAAGAAATCCCGGATATATCATAGCTTGTATCAGCTGCTGTCTTTGACGATCTGCATCCTGATAATAATTTCCTAAAATAGATAAAACAGATTCCATATTTCCCGAATGCTCACCGGCCTTCAACAAGCAGCAGGTCATTTTTGGAAAAAGCCGGGATGATTCCAAAGCAACAGATGGTCTGGAGCCATTTTCTATGTCATCTCCTATCTTTATCAACGCATCTTTTTTCTTTCCTCGTGGTAATGGTCTTACCAGCAGGCGCCAGCTATCCAAAAAAGGGATACCCGCCTTAGTCATCTCTGCCAGTTCTTTAAAAAATGATCCCAGTTCCCGTGATTTCATCTTTCTGATACGCCACGGCAATGTTACATGTTGTTGCGGTATTTCTTCGATGTGAAGAACCTGCCACTGTCCTTGTTTCATCATCTTGTATACAGCATTTCTGGAGGGGGCATGTAAAAAGCGTGTCACAACACTGCCTGAAGAATGTCTGGCCGTCACCTTATAATGTATCTGTTTCATCATATTCTGCCCTGACAAGCCTGTTCCATTGTACGCATTCCCATAGCGGCTCCCATCTGCATAAGCGAGGGGAGCTGATGCTCCCGGCCAGTCCGGATCAGCTGGGATACGGCATGGGTCCGCAACAAAACTTCTCTCACTATACAGGCATCCTGCTGGCGGCATAATCGCTGCTGGGCCAGTATAGCCTGTAAAACCTGGGACAGACGGTAGCGGATTTCCTCCTGCCGGCTTCCCGGATAGGCTCCAACAAAACGGGTTATCGCCTGAGCAGCAGACCGGGTATGGAGCGTAGAAAGCACAAGGTGGCCAGTCTCAGCCGCAGTCAGTGCGGCATCCATAGTCTCCTGATCACGCATTTCTCCAATAAGGATTACATCCGGATCCTGACGCAGCGCCTGACAGACAGCCTGGGAAAAACTGGTAAAATGACAGTGCAATTCCCGCTGGGTAATGAGAGAACCACCTTCTTCCAAAATGATTTCAATGGGATCTTCCAAAGTAATGATATGATATTTTTTATGGTCATTCAGATATTGGATCATCCGCCACAAGGCAGTCGTCTTCCCACATCCTGTCGGCCCGCAGATCAGGATGAGTCCATCAGAACAGCAAGCCAGTCTTTGCAGTAATTTTTCATCCCCGTCCGCTGGCAGTGATGATAAAGGATATAATATGCGGATGTCTGCATAAAATCCCCCGTATGCCTGACAAAGCTGTATCCGGAGCCGCACCTTTTCGTCCCATTCGGCAGACAGGGAATCACCAGTCCTATTGTTCCAGCCCTGGGCCAGCAACCAGCACCGGAGTTCCTCTTTTGTAACAAACCAGTTCTGTAAAGAGGTAAGTTCCATCCCAATGCGCAACATTACCGGATGGCCCTCCTGTAGGTGTATATCCGTTGCCTTTTTTATGATAGCCATCGCAATTACGTCATTAATAGTCATCGTCTTCCCCCTCATCATAGACACGGCGGATTTCCGGTTTATCTGTCAGCCCTTCCCGGAGAGCATGGCTGATGCATTCTTTCATAAAAACAGCCTGATCCTGTGAAGCGGCTTCCAATAGTTTTTTTCTTTCGCTTCGTTTCTGTACAGCCTGCCTCAGAGCAGCGCCGGAATGGACAACTTCGCACAGGCAGAAACGGCCATGATACCCGTCTTTTGTACGATATCTCGCCAGCCGTTGAGATGCCATACCGGATAGTGCTTCAGCTACCAGGAACGGTTCCAGTCCCATATCCAGCAGGCGCAGCGGTACATCGACGGCCCGTGCCGTATGGAGCGTACTAAAAACGCGATGTCCTGTCAGAGCTGCCTGCAGCGCAATGCCAGCCGTCTCTGCATCCCTGATTTCTCCAATAACCAGTATATCCGGGTCCTGGCGCAACAATGCGCGAAGGCCGTTTTGAAAAGCCAACCCGCCTTTTTCATGAATCTGGCTCTGGCAAAATCCATCGACCCGGAGTTCCACCGGGTCTTCCAGCGTAGCAATGCTTATTTCAGGACTATCCAGTTCCCGGAGCAATGCATATAACGTCGTCGTTTTACCGCTCCCTGTCGGGCCGCAAATAAGAAATAAACCCTGACTGCCATGGACAATTTGCCGCAAAAGCTGTCTCGACGGCATATATGGGATTAGTTCATCCAGACAAAATGGCTGATGATCCGTAAACAGGCGAAGAACAATTTTTTCTCCCCGCACGGTGGGCATTGTGCTGACCCGTACATCCAAAATATGATGATTTCCTTTCCAGACACACCGCCCATCCATCGGCAGGCGCGTATTGGCAATGTCCATATGGCTCATGACTTTGATGCGTGCTGAAACCTGGGGAAGAAGTGTTGTTTCCAGATGTCCTACGGTCTGAAGTATGCCATCGATACGAAAACGGACCCGCACTTGTTTATCCATCGGCTCAATATGTATATCACTTGCGCCCATCTGTACAGCCTGTGTCAGCATTGTATTGACAAACGGCTGTACAGGCATCCCACTATGATAAGTCCATTCAGACATTTCCTTTCCTTCCTTTCTTCCCGTTCTTTTCTCAGCATAGCACGCAATCTCCTGCATGTGTCGATTTTAATCTACTTCTTATGATATTTTAATTTTCATCTCATAATCTCAGATGTTTTTAATGATATTCTCATCACATTTTAATAAACCAAAAAAAGGCCCAAGAGGACCGTTTTTCTCATCATACGGCACGTATGACAAACCAGGGCATTGCATACGGTCAAATCCAGTATGCAATGCCCTGGTTACCCAATATATGCTATTTTATACCTTAACAAGCGGCTTGTTTATATGTATTGATTTCATCGTATGAACAATATACGAAATGACCCGGCGTGATTTCATACATGGCCGCCTTCACTTCCGGCGCATATTCCTGGACAGATGGGTCATAATCAATACGATGACGTTTGCGTTCCTGCTGTAAATCCGTGAGCGGTGAAGCAGAAAGAAGCGAAATCGTATACGGATGAATAGGGTGACGATACAATTCATCTGCCGGTGCCAGTTCAAGAAGCTTGCCATTTTTCATGACACCAATACGGTCACTGATATATTTAACCATAGCGAGATCATGAGCAATAAATAAATAGGTCATTTTCCGTTCTTTACGAAGATTGATCAGCAGATTGACAATCTGAGCCTGTATCGATACATCCAGTGCAGACAAACATTCATCGGCAATAATAAAATCCGGCTGTACGCACAAAGCCCGGGCAATACCGATACGCTGGCACTGGCCTCCGGAAAATTCCGTTGGATACCGGTTGGCATAGGAACGGTTAATCCCTACAATATCCAGCATTTCATTTACCTTATTGTGAACTTCTTTATCGGTTTTGCAGATATGATGTACCCGGAGCGCATCCCCTATAATATTTTTTATGGGAATACGGGGATTGAGAGAAGCAAAGGGATCCTGGAAAATCATCTGCATTGATTTACGGAATGCCATCATTTCAGAGCTGCTACGGATTTTAGTAATGTCTTTTCCTTTATACATGACAGTCCCGGATGTCAGTTCTTCCAGTTTAATGACCGTGCGGCCTGTCGTAGATTTGCCGCTGCCTGATTCTCCGACAAGACCAAAGGTTTCACCGGGATAAATAGAAAAGGAAATATCATCTACAGCACGAACTTCATTCTTCTTGCCTTCATTATATATTTTATGTAAGTTCCGTACTGATAAAATCGGTTTTTCATCAGCGAGCGCCGCTGCCGGCGTGACGATATGCATAATCATTCCTCCCATCTTCCTGTTTCATGAAAGAATTAAAAATCTGCTGCCGCCGTACAATTTCTGCCGGAGGTGTAACTGATGGAGCCTGTGGATGAAGCAGCCATGTCGCCGCATAATGAGTATCACTGACTTTGAAGAACGGAGGTTCTTTTTCGTAATCAATAGCCAGTGCATAGGCGTTACGGGGAGCAAAGGCGTCTCCTTTCGGCATGTGCAGCATGTTAGGCGGTGCTCCCGGGATACTGTAGAGATGATCATCCGTTGTATCCAGCGTCGGCATGGAACAAATGAGTCCCCACGTATACGGATGCTGAGGATTATAGAATATTTCTTCTGCCGTGCCGATTTCAATGATTTTACCGGCATACATGACGGCGACCCGGTCTGCTACATGGGCTACGACACCTAAATCATGGGTAATAAAGATGACGGACATATTCAGTTTTACTTTTAAATCATCAATTAAATCCAGGATCTGTGACTGGATGGTAACATCCAGTGCCGTTGTCGGTTCATCTGCAATCAGAATATCGGGTTTACACGCCAGGGACAAGGCAATCATGACACGCTGACGCATGCCACCGGAAAACTGATGGGGATAGTTCCGGCTGCTTTCTTCAGGATTGCGGATTCCAACAAGACCCATAAGCTTTATGGCTTCTTTCATGGCGTCTGCCTTCGGAATATCTTCATGAGTCAGGATGGATTCAGCAATCTGCCGCCCCACGGTCATAGTCGGATTGAGAGATGTCATAGGGTCCTGAAATATCATGGCTATTTTACGGCCGCGAATCGATTCCATTTCTTCTTCTGGTAAAGTAAGGAGATTTTTCCCCTCGTAAATGATTTCACCTTCTTTGCCAAATATGGTATTCTTTCGCGGCAGCACCCGGTTGATTGCCTTCATAGAGACCGATTTACCAGAGCCGGATTCACCGACAATTGCCAATGTTTCACCACGTTTCAGATTAAAGGTAACACCGCGCACAGCGTCTACGATGCCGTCCAGCGTCCGAAACGATACATGTAAATTGTTTACTTTTAATATTGTATCTGTTGTCATTGCTGTTCATCCTTTCTCATACACCGCTGCGTCTGCAGCACTAGCAGCAGACGCAGGATGTATAACCTTTACGGAGCACGCTGTGTCAATCTGCAATTACAGCGCCCGTTTATTCAAAATGCCACTGATAGAGGTCATCCAGAGAACCTTCCCAGAAATCCTTAATTCCACCGACGAGATTTTTGCTCTGTACGTTAATCTGATCGGTTTCGTACAAGCTGGTAACGAACTGATTATCGCGCATATATGCCTGAATTTCTTTGTAAGCTGCTTTGCGTGCTTCCGCATCAGGTAAAGATGCTGCGTTGTTCATCATCTCCGTCAGTTTCGGATCATCAGCATGGCAGAAGTTATTGCTGCCGCCTGGTACGAAGTAGTTGCTGTAATCCGGATCTGGCGTAAGGCCATAGCCCAGAAGCATCATTTCATAATCGCCTTTCTTGGCATTACCAAGAACGGTCGGGAAATCCAGTTTCTGCTGTTTAACATTGAGACCGATAGCCTGCAGATTCTGCTGGATCAAATCTGCTGATTGTTCACGCAATACATTTCCAATCGGTACCTGGAGTGTAATTTCTTTCGATGTATCGAAGCCCGATTCTGCCAGTTCTTTCTTAGCGGCTTCCGGATCATATGGCAGCGGTTTTACGCTTTCATCATATACAGGGCTGACTTTTGTGTAAACAGTTGGTACAATCTGGGCTGTGCCCTTGTACAGTTCATCACAGATTTTCTGACGGTCGATAGCCATCGTAACGGCACGGCGGAACTTAACATTGAATGCCGGATTTCTGTTATTGACTTCCAGATACTGCGTGTTCAGTGAAGGAACAGCCTTGACAATCAGTTTGCTGTCTTTCTTCAGGACATCCAGATCCTTAACCGGTACAGAACCAATACCACCCGAAGCAGCCAGCTGCACGTTACCGGATTTTAATTCTGTCACGAGGTTGGTCCCATTCATGATGCGGATGAATACCTTTTTCAGCTTAGGAGAACCCTTGTAATAATCTTCGTTTGCTGCCAGCTCAACATGATCATTCGTCTTATAGGAAACGAATTTATACGTGCCGCTGGTAACAGTCGGTTTGGTAACAGCATCTGAATTGGAGATGTTTGCCGGATCGATTTTTTCAAAGACATGTTTGGGAACGATATAGACTTCAAAGCCCAGCATGCTCTTCAGGTAATTCGGATCTACCGGTTTCTTCGTACGGAATGTAACCGTATGTTCATCGACAGCCACCAGATCCGGAATGGGAGTACCGTCCGGTCTCTTGCCTACACTGTCTGTCCCTTCCAGCATGTTGATATAGCTTCCTTTAGTCGTTTCCACTTTCGGATTGGCAATGAGGTTGAACGTAAAGACAACATCATCTGCCGTGACGGGTTTGCCATCTGTCCATTTTGCCTTTTCATTCAGTTTAATGGTAAAGTTCTGATTATCCGTCGTATCAATGCTGTTAGCCAACTGCGGTGTGAACTTGTTGATTTCCGGCATGCCCAGGAGCGTATCATACATAAAACGGATTGTAAACTGACCGGCAATGCCAGGATTGAACAGCGGGTTAAACGAATCGGGTGCATTGAACATACCGATCGTCAGTGCTTCTTTTTTGCCGGCACTGCTACCGCCACCTTTGCTGCCTCCGCCGCAGCCTGCCAGCATGGTAACACTCAGTGCCAGACAAACAGCTAATGCCAGACCTTTTCTTTTGCGTATCCATGATAATAAGCCCATAATAACCCCTCTTTTCTTAAAATATATAGTCAGCGATCCTGTCCCCTTTTTACTTATTTGGAATCGCCGTCTATGGCTTCATTCAGACCATCACCGAGGAAGTTAATCGTCAGTACTGCAATGAGAATCGCAATTCCCGGTGGAATCCAGCGCCACGGTTCAGCTGATAAAATCATAATAGACTGGGCACTGGTCAACATATTGCCCCAGCTGGCTGCCGGTGGTTGCACGCCCATCCCCAGGAAACTCAGTGATGCTTCGGTCAGGATGGCATTGGCAATACCGAATGTGCAATTGACCAGAATCGGAGAAAGAACATTTGGCAGAATATGTTTAAAAACAATTGTAAAAGGCGAATAGCCTGTAACAATAGCAGCCGAGATATAATCCTGTGTCTTGATGCTGAGGACTTCACCGCGCACCAGACGGCAGATAGGCGGCCATCCCATAAAGCCCATGACCAGCATGACAGTCATCATATTCGGACCAATCAGACTGACGATGACCAGAATAATCATAAATTGAGGATAGGCCATGAACACTTCGGTAATGCGCATGATCAGACTATCTATCATTCCGCCAAAGTATCCAGAAAGTAATCCCAGTGTAATACCAATTGCCGCATAGATGACAACCGACCCGATGCCAACAATCAATGAAACCTGTGAACCATATATGAGGCGGCTCAGTACATCACGTCCGACATCGTCTGTCCCCAGCAGATGAGCAGCTGATGGGCCTTCATCGAAAGCTCCCGTCGTCTGTACCGGATCAAATGGCGAGATTAGTGGTGCCAGGATGGCCATCAGGATAATCGCTCCAAAGAGAACCAGGCTCCATACAGCCACCTTGTTTTTACAGAACCGGCGCCATGTGATTTTCCCCCAAGATTCAGGAACTTCTTCTTTTTCCTTTTCTTTTTTGCCACTCAGGGCATTCAGTCCGAATGAAGCACCGATACTGTTTTGATGTACCAAAACAAATTTATTTGCTTCCATTCCTGTCCCCCCCTTTTTCAAATCTCCTATTTACTATACTTGATACGCGGATCGATAGCCGCATAGGCAATATCAACGGTCAGATTCGCAATGAGAACGGCGATTGCCGACAAAATAACAATTGCCATGAGTACGGGATAGTCCCGGGAATTAATGGCTGCTACGGTAAGTGATCCAATACCGGGCCACTGAAAAATCTGTTCGGTGATGACTGCGCCGCCAATAACTTTCGGCAGGTCGGTCCCAATGACCGTAACGATAGGTATCAGCGAGTTGCGCAGTACATGGAACCGTAAAATCTGACGCCACTTAAGTCCTTTTGCCAAGGCTGTGCGGATATAATTCTGACCCAGCACCTCCAGAACGCTGGCCCGTACATACCGGATCATATTTGCAGAAAACTGCGCCGCCATAACAATGACGGGAAGAACCAGATGTTCCGCCAGGTCGATGCCATCATTTTCCATCCCGAGGACTTCCATGCCGCCCGTCGGGAGCAGATCCAGTTCAACAGCAAAGATGTAAATCAAAGCCAGTCCCAGGAAGAACGGCGGAAAGGAAACATTGAAGAATGTCCAGCCGATGATAGCCCGGTCCAGTTTCGAGTTTTTATGAAGGGCAGCTATGATCCCTAAAGGAATAGCCGTCGCATAAGCTACAATAAGGCTGATACTCATGAGAAGCAGTGTTGGTCCCAGGCGCTGGGAAATGATATCCAGTACAGGCTGGCGGTCTGCAAAGGAAAATCCCATATTCCCAGTCAGGAAATTAGCCATCCAGTCTACATACTGGATAAATAAGGGCCTGTCCAGTCCCAGAGCGGCTCGTGTCATCTCCACCTGGGCTGCCGTCATATCCGGTGAAATATACATGTCGGCCGGATCCCCCGGTGTCAGATGAACCAGGACAAATGCACCGATGGATATGAGAAACAAGACCGGGATAGAAATAAGCACTCGTTTTAAGATGTACTTCCCCATAATAATCCCCCCTAAATACAACACATGTCGGTCTGTATGCACCAGATCAGCAGGTTACCTAAAAAAAAGAGCAATGACACATTTTACTATGCGCCATTGCATCTTCCTGTCTTTGAATTTGTTTAGGTATGTTTGAATGATACACCACACGCCTTAAAATGTCAATGGGTTAAACGTATTATTTTTTTAATTGATTATATATTTTATATATAATCATAATATTTTTAGTTATTTTCGCAATATGAAATTGTGAAATATATCCATATACCATTCCCCATCCGTGGTGTATAATAAGCATGGTATGATAGCCAAAAGGGGGAATCTTAATGAATACATCTGTCACACAACAGATAGACCGTTTTGCCAGGACAAATGAACGCCATCTCATAGAACTATTGACAACAATCTGCAGTCTGCCGTCACCGACAGGTTCAGAACAGGCTAAAGCGGACTGGATTTTAAATTACCTTCACAAATTAGGCGCATCAGAAGCTTATATAGATACGGCAGGTAATGTCATCTGGCCCTGTCAGGTAACAAAAGGCAATAAGCATCCTGTGTACGGAGCTCATATTGATACAGTATTTAATCAAGTATCCTCTATCAAGCCGAAAATCGAAGGCAATATATTCGCAGCACCGTCTTGTGGTGATAACAGCGCCAATGTAGCCAGTCTTCTCTTCTTTGCAGAAATGATCTTATCGCTTCATATCGAACTGCCGGCAGGTGCTTTCTTTCTGTTCAATGTAGGAGAAGAAGGGCTGGGAAACCTCAAAGGCATCCGCCAGTTCATGACAGACCATGCTCACGAAGTCAGTGAAATGGTCGCTATTGATTGTAACAGTGATTCATTCATCAATCTGGCCGTCGGTTCCCGTCGTTATCAGATTGATATACAGGCGGAAGGCGGTCATAGTTGGGGAAACTTTGGTAACGATAATGCCATTGCCATCGCTTCCGGCATTATCTGGAACCTCTATAATCTGGATGTACCGGCCAATCCTAAAACGACATATAATGTCGGCACTATCCAGGGCGGCTCGACGGTAAATTCCATTGCCGAACATGTGTCTTTCACAATTGATCTGCGTTCAGAATCCAAAGAAGAACTTCAACGGATAAATCAAAAATTTCACGAGTTGCTCGATGCGGCACGGGATCCTAAAATTCAGATTACGGAAGCATTCCTCGGCGAACGGCCTTGTAATGACGGAGCAGAAAATTCGGACATGTGTCAGCGCTTGGCCCGTATCCGTTCTGCTCACGGGCTGACAACTACCTTTCAGTCTGCCAGTACAGATGCAAATATTCCACTGAGTCTGGGGATTCCGGCTATTTCATTTGGTACCTGCATAGGCCGCCGTGCCCATTCCGTATATGAAAATCTGGATCTCGATTCACTCGTACCAGGCTTTATCCAACTCAGTGAATTTATACTTTCTTCTCCACATAAATAAAGGAGTCACATTGTTACATGATACATAACATGACCGAAGGGAACCCTATAAAGCTGATTCTGGCTTTTACGGGTCCCCTTTTGATTGGAAATATTTTTCAACAGTTTTATAATATTGCAGATATCATCATCGTTGGACGTTTCATAGGCGTTCACGCTCTGGCTGCCGTTGGAGCGGTGGCCCCCTTGTTTATGGCTCTTCTTGGCCTTACTATCGGAATGGCATCGGGCTTTACTGTACTAATGGGACAACGGTTCGGCGCCGGTGATTTCGATGGAGTCCGCCGTTCATTTTCAATGTCAATCATACTTTCTCTCGGCATGACAGTCATTCTCATGCTGATTGCCTGCCTCTGCATGCCCTGGTTCCTGCAACTCATGAACATTTCGCATGAATTGTACGATGACTCATATCAGTATATCATAATCATATCATACGGTCTTCTGGCCATGATGTTTTATAATCTTCTTTCCTGTGCCTGCCGGGCTCTGGGGGACAGTCGTACCCCATTATATTTTCTCATTTTTTCCTCATTGCTGAATGTAGTACTGGCAGTTTTATTTATTGCCTGTTTCGGCTGGGGTATCCCCGGTTCGGCAATTGCTCTTGTCCTGGCACAGGCCGCTTCTACTGTATTGTGCCTGATATATATGCACCACCACGTTCCCATGCTGCATCTCCAGCGCAGGGACTGGCACTGGGATAGAGCTTTCGCACTTCAGCATTTGCGCATCGGTATTCCCATGGCAGCCCAATTCCTCATTATCTCACTCGGAATCATCATTATTCAGTCGGTCTGCAATACATTCGGTTCAGAGACGATTGCCGGCTTTGTCTCCGCTACACGGATAGAACAGTTGGCATTACAGCCCATGGTTTCTTTCGGTATTGCAATGGCCGTGTATTCTGCCCAGAATTATGGTGCCAGGAAATATAACCGTATTCGTCAGGGAGTGCGGCAGTGTTCACTCGTATCACTGGCTTTCTGTGGGCTGGCAGCAACGACTATGTATCTGGGCGGCCAGGACATATTAAGTATTTTTACTAGCGAGCACGATGAAATTTTGTTGCAGCAGGCCTGGCTCTATATCACCATGAGTGTTCCGTTTTATTTTTTCCTGGGACAAATTTTTGTCTATCGCAATGCTGTTCAGGGTATGGGAATATCAGCCGTCCCGCTCACAAGCAGTATCATCGAACTCAGTCTTCGCGGTGGCGCCGCTTATCTCCTTGCCAACTCCTGGGGATATTGGGGTATTTGCTGCGCCAGTCCTATCTGCTGGATTGCCGCATGTTTCTTCACAGCTGGTTGTTACTTTTACATTATATCCAATTTAAAAGACAGTGAATATTTAATTTCATAATCAATTTATTTTTAATCCTATGAAATACCCGGTTTTAATCCTTATTATTTTCAAATCAGTATTAAAAAAATGAATGTCGTAAATTTTTATAATAATTTACTATGTACAAAACGAATAGATAAGATGTAAAATTTCTTAAAACTAATACTAAAAAATAATGGAAAAATGTGGTATTTTGTATTATCCTATATGTAATAGATTGTGAAAAAAATCATTTAATTATCAATAAGTTATAATCATTCAATAAGGAGAGAAAAATGCCTACATTTCAAAGCAGATTCAAGGAAACGCAGCGCCGTGTCCCTATTGATGAACACAATTGTTCTGTACAATTTGACGAAAGTAAGTGTAAAAATTGTACATTATGCCGCCGCACGTGCGCAAACACACAGACTGTCATGGATTATTATAATCTGGAAAGTACGGGAGATATGCCCATTTGCGTCCATTGCGGGCAATGTGCCGCCGTATGTCCTTTCGGTGCTATCACAGAAGTATCTGATCTGGATAAGGTGAAAGCTGCTATCAAAGACCCCGACAAGATTGTCATGTTCCAGACGGCTCCTGCCGTCCGCGTCGGTCTCGGTGAAGCTTTTGGCATGGAACCTGGTGCATTTGTACAGGGAAAAATGGTAGGTGCCCTGCGTGCGCTTGGTGCTGATTATGTTTTCGATACAGACTTTGGTGCTGATATGACCATCATGGAAGAAGCCATGGAATTACTGCACCGGCTTCAGTCAGAAGAAATTCCTATTCCTCAGTTTACCAGCTGCTGCCCTGCCTGGGTTGAGTTCCTGGAAACATTTTACCCGGATCTCATTCCTCATCTGTCTTCGACCAAGAGTCCTATCAGCATCATGAGTGCCGCTATGAAGACCTGGTTCGTTAAAAACAACAACCTCGATCCTAAAAAGGTCGTCATTGTAGATGTAGCACCCTGTACAGCTAAAAAAGCTGAAATACGCCGTCCGGAATTGAATGCGTCGGCAGATTTCTGGAATATCCCTGAACTGCGGGACACGGATATTTCAATCACAACCCGTGAACTGGCTCAATGGATTCAGGAAGAAGGATTGGACTTCACTGGCATCGCCGATAGTGATTTTGACAAAGTTTTTGGTGAATCAACTGGTGGTGGCCGTATTTTTGGTAACAGTGGCGGCGTCATGGAAGCAGCCATTCGTACGGCATATTATTTCTTTACCGGTCGTAAGGCTCCTGATGATTTTATTCCTTTCGAACCGGTACGTGGTCTGGATGGTGTAAAAAAAGCTTCCGTTGTTTTTGGTCATTTTGTCATCCATGTCGCTGCCATCAGCGGATTGGGCAATGCCCGTAAATTTTTGGATGAACTCATCGCCGCGGAAGACTTTGAAAACTATTCTTTTATCGAAGTCATGGCCTGCCCTGGCGGCTGCATAGGTGGTGGCGGACAGCCGAAAGTTAAATTGCCGCAAGTGAAGAAAGTGCAACAGGCACGAATGGATTCTCTCTATCAAAGCGATGTGGATGCGACATATAAAGCCAGCTGGGAAAATCCGGAAATTCAGGATTTGTACAAACAATTCCTTGGAGAACCACTTTCTGAACGGGCTGAAATGATGCTTCACACCTATTTTACTGACCGCAGTGATGATCTTGGCGAAATGAAAAATCTGACGCCTGAAACGAATCCGTCATCAAC
Organism: Megasphaera sp. UBA4233; assembly: GCF_002395615.1. NCBI lineage: Bacteria > Bacillati > Bacillota > Negativicutes > Veillonellales > Veillonellaceae > Megasphaera > Megasphaera sp. UBA4233. The sequence continues at coordinate 33,547 of NZ_DGXL01000022.1, forward strand.
ACGCTTCAAACCTCATACGAATAATGCCGTCTGATTTTGTATATTCCAAATATAAACAAAATACATAAAAGCAAAAGATGCAAAAAGCTGTGCATGCTAGTCCGGCAGGGACTAGCATGCACAGCTTTTTTATCATCGTTACGGTTCGTCTTCGACTAACTTGTCGTATGCATGGAGTACTGCTTCAAATTCTTCATCTGTCGGAGCCACATACACCGTTTCTCCGTCTTCTTCATCAAGGCGTGCTATGATGGCATCGCCTTCAGCAGGACTATCTTCTTCTTCACTATACGGGACGAGTACGGCAAACTCCTTGCCCGCATAGGGAATTGTCACATCCACTGAGTAATACTCTTCTTGTCCGTCATCACCTGTTACAGTAATCACTTCGACTTCTTCCAACATGTCTTCTGCCATATTATCCTCCCTGAGCATCTAAATAATTTTGTAAAATCAGAACTGCCGCCATCTTATCAACGAATTGTTTCCGCTTTTCCCGGCGCACATTTCCTTCCATCAGTACCTGTGTCGCCATGACGGTTGTCAGGCGTTCATCCCAGTAAACAAATTCCATTTCGGGGAGCACTTTTTTCAATTCTGAGACAAATTGTTCAATCTTCTCCATGTTTTCGCTGTAATCGCCATTCATATGCCGCGGCTTGCCGACGACGACGCGATGTACATCTTTTTCTTTAATAATTTCTTTCAGACGGGCAAAATCTTTTTTTTGCGATTGCCGCCTTATTGTCTCCATCCCTTGTGCTGTCAGCAATAAGGGATCGCTGCAGGCAACACCAATAGTGCGCGAGCCTACATCCAGGCCTAAAATTCTCATATGCCTCCTATAAATTACGCTGTTTTACATAAGAACGAACTAATTCTTCAATCAATTCATCTCGTTCAATACGGCGTATATTACTGCGAGCATTATTATGACTCGTAATGTACGTGGGATCGCCAGAAAGGAGATATCCAACAATCTGATTAATAGGATTATACCCTTTCTCTTCCAGAGCGTGGTACACGTCTTCCAAAATCATGGAAGCAACGGTCTGTTCCTCATTTCTGTTTTTTACGATCATCGTTTCATCACTAATTGCCATGTTTGTCACATCCTTTATTTATGATGGCAGGACATCATCCCAGTAGATTCTTGACCATGTCTTTACCTGCCTGAAGTGCCGCATCAACCTGTTCAGGCTGTTTACCGCCAGCTTGTGCCATATCAGGGCGGCCACCGCCATTTCCGCCAGCAGCCTGGGCTGCCGCCTTAATGATTTTTCCAGCATGAAGGCCCTTTTTCGTATCGCCTTTATCTACCTTGCAGACAAACTGCACTTTGCCATCCGCTACGGAAGCCAGGAGAACTACGCCATGACCCGACTTAGCCAGTACTGTATCTGCCAGTTCACGCAGACTATCCATCGAATCGGCCTGGGCAGCTGCCGCAATGACAGGAATGCCTTCTATTTCTTCCCGGCTGGCTAAAATCGCATCAAGATTGGAAAGGGCAGCATCTTTTTTAAGTTGCTGCAATTCTTTTTCCGTGTCTTTAAGCTGCCCCAGGAGATGACCTACTTTTACTGCTACATCGTCAGCCTTGACTTTCAATAAAGCCGCCAGATTGCGGATGACTGCTTCATCGGTTTTGGCTTTTTCAAGAGCTGCTGCCCCCGTAACGGCTTCTATGCGGCGTACTCCTGTTCCTGTACCTGTTTCAGAAAGAATCCGGAAGGAGCCGATGACAGCCGTGTTGGTTACATGGGATCCACCACACAATTCACAGCTGAAATCACCGACTGAAACGACACGTACCCGATTCCCATACTTTTCGCCAAATAATGCCATGGCACCTTTTTCTTTTGCTTCTTGCAAGGCCATTTCTTCAATAGTAACCGGTACATTTTTCAATATTTCTTCATTGACCAGTGCTTCTACTTTTTCCAGTTCTTCTGCTGAAACGGGGGAGAAGTTTGTGAAATCAAAACGCAGATGTTCCGGCGTTACCAGCGAGCCAGCCTGATTGACATGATTCCCCAGAACCTTTCGCAGTGCAGCCTGGAGCAGGTGCGTCGCCGTATGATTACGGGCAATTGCCAGGTTCCGTGCTTTATCTACAGTGATATCTACGGCATCGCCAGTCTGGATCTGACCTTCTGCTACCGATGCGATAAGATATACCAGGCCATTAGGCAATGCCTTGGCATCTGTTACGTGCACCGATCCTTCCGGGGCTTTTAATATCCCCGTATCGCCGAGCTGGCCTCCTCCTTCAGCATGGAACGGATTAGAATCAAGAATAATCGTAACTTCTTCTCCATCCCCGGCCTGCTGCACTTCTACCCCTTCCCGGCCAATCATGACAATATGTCCGTTTACGGCTTCCGCATCATTTATCAGAGTATCCTGATCAAGTTTTGTCGTATCCGGTACGGCTACCTTTGCTGATACTTTCGTACGGGCAGCACGGGCACGTTCCTGCTGTTCTTTCATGGCTTTTTTAAAGCCTTCCGTGTCAAGCGTATATCCTTTTTCTGCAGCAATTTCTTCCGTTAATTCAACAGGGAAGCCAAACGTGTCGTAAAGTTTAAACACTTCACTGCCCGCAAGGATTTTCGTGTCATTAGCTTCTTCCATCATCTGATGCAACAAGTCCAGTCCCTGTGCCAGAGTAGCGCTGAACTGGCGTTCTTCCGTATCGATGACTCTTTTAATAAGGCTTTCATATTGTTTAAGTTCCGGATACTCTACGCCGAGGATATCTATAACCGTATCGACGAGAGAGCTGAGGAACAGATGGTCAATTCCCAGGAGCCGGCCGTAACGGACTGCCCGGCGGAGAATACGGCGAAGTACATAGCCACGCCCTTCATTGCTCGGAAGGATGCCATCACTGATCATCACCGTAATAGCCCGGATATGGTCAGCAATGACTTTCATGGCCATTTTCTGATCAGGCTGGGAATAATCACCACCACTGATTGCAATGACTTTTTCGATAATAGGGAATATCAGATCGGTTTCAAAATTCGATTCTTTCTGCTGGATGACGGAAGCCAGCCGTTCCAGTCCACAGCCTGTATCAATATTTTTCTTGGCCAGCGGTTCATATTTCCCATCTTTTGTACGATTATACTGGGTAAAGACAAGATTCCAAATTTCCAGATACCGGTCGCAATCACAGCCTACAGTACAGGTCGGTTTGCCACAGCCCCGTTCCGGACCAAGGTCATAGAAAATTTCACTGTCCGGACCACAGGGACCTTCACCGATTTCCCAGAAATTATCGTCAAATTTGAAAATGCGTTCATCAGCCAGGCCAATCATATTATGCCAATAATCATACGCTTCTTTATCGTCCGGATAAATAGTTACATACAACTTATCCGGGTCCAGTTCGATAACCTTCGTGAGAAATTCCCAGGCCCAGGAAATAGCTTCTTTCTTGAAGTAGTCGCCAAAGGAAAAGTTGCCGAGCATTTCAAAAAACGTATGATGGCGGGCAGTGCGGCCTACATTATCTATATCATCTGTACGGATACATTTCTGACTCGTCGTAACCCGGTAAGAAGGCGGTACGAGTTTACCTGTAAAATACGGTTTTAACGGGGCCATACCAGCACCGATGAGCAACAGGCTCGGGTCGTTTTCCGGGATCAGGGGAAAACTGTGCAAAATCAGATGCTGTTTACTTTTGAAAAATTCCAGATAGGCTTTACGGATTTCATTTCCCGTCATATACTTCATAATTTCAAACACTCCCTCAGTCTTAGCTTTTGGTATGACTCAGATTATACGCTTTTTACTTCCCGTTGGGCAACCTTTTTGCCATAAAAGAGCTAGTAGATTTATTTTCAGCGTACTCGTCTGGCTCCCACATAACGGGAAGCCCAATAGCTGCTATCCATACTGTCAATGCGGATGCCGCCACTGCTCGTAGCACTGATAAACTGATTATCGCCGACATAAATACCTGCATGAGAGGCACCTGGCTCATACGTCGAAAAGAAAACGAGATCGCCAGGAATCAGTTCGCTTCGTGATACAGTCGAACCGATACGGTATTGTTCATCAGCCATACGAGGCAGATGGATACCATTATGTGAAAAAACATACCGTGTAAACCCTGAGCAATCGAATCCGCTCGGTGTGTTTCCTCCAAAAACATATGGTACACCTACATATTTATTGGCCGTCGATACTAAGCGGTCTCCCACTACATCATGACTTGTAAACTTTTTGATTTTGGAATACTCTTTATAATTCCGATTGCTCGGATATTTCGTTTTCATGGCAACCGTTTCTGACTTTGCCTTTTCAGCCCGTTTAGCCTCGCTTTTTGGCATCGATGAACCTAAAAGCTTCTTGTAGGTCTTACTATCGACAATGCCATCCATATCCAGTCCTTTATCTGCCTGAAATCGTTGTACTGCCCGGGCCGTTTCATTTCCATAAATGCCGTCTGTGCCAATGGGGTATCCGTATTTCACAAGCTGTTTCTGTATCTTCAGGACCTGCACACCCCGGTCACCTATGTTATATGCACCGGCAGGCAGAATAACTGCCGAAAAAAGTAGCGTGAATACTAGTAAACGATGTACCATATGCCTCATATAAACACCTCTCAAAATAACGCCATTTCTTTAAGGCCGCTTCTTATGTCCTAACTCAGCCCGCAGCCAGTATAAAGGACGCTGCTTGACTTCTTCGAAGATACGTCCGATATATTCGCCAATGACACCTAAAAAAATAAGTTGCAATCCGCCTACGAGACAAACCATAATCGTCGTAGTTGTCCATCCCGGAGCTGCTGTTCCCGTCAGATGACTGTACAGAGCATGAACAATCATGACAATACTCAGCAGACCGCTCAAAAGACCGGCATAAAAGGAAATACGAAGAGGTGTCTTTGAAAAAGCAGTAATACCGTCCAGAGCAAAATGCAGCATTTTGCGGCCGGAGAATTTCGATTTTCCCGCAAAACGGCGGGGAGCGACGAAATCAATGGTAGTCTGCTTATAACCGATATCCCCCATCATGCCCCGGATAAACCGGTCATGTTCACGAAACAGCCGGAACGTGTTCAGCACTCTCCGGTCGATGAGACGGAAATCTGATCCGCCGGGAGTAATATGGACGGGAGAAAGAGCGTTCAGCAGAATATAATACCACTTAGATGTCAGCCGCTTTAAAAACCCGGCATCATCGGTTCCCTTGCGCACGGTCTGAACAACGTCGAATCCTTCCCGCCATTTCTGCACCAGATCAGGAATCATGGCTGGCGGATGCTGCATATCACCATCCATAGTAATGATAGCATCCCCCTGGGCATAATCCATACCGCACGTAATAGCGAGCTGATGCCCAAAATTCCGTGCCAGTATCAGCGCACGGACATGATCATCTTGTTCGGTCAGCCGGCTGAGAATAAGGGGCGTCGTATCTTTGGACCCATCATCGACAAAAATAAGTTCATAATCCATATCCAGGTTTTGTATTGCTTTTGTCGCCTCTTCATAAAACTTTTCAATATTTAACTGTTCATTGAATACGGGAACGACAACAGATAACATTTTTTTTTCTTCTAAATTAAATAAGCTCACTCTTAATTATACCATCCTAACGTTTTTACTGTCAAAACAGGGGTCGTTTTCAGACGAGTGTTGCCAAAAATTTTCTGATTTCATCTTCTGACGCATATCCGATTATCCGTTTGACGGGTTTGCCATCTTTAAAGAAAAGCAATGTCGGAATCGCCATAATATCGTATTTTTCTGCCAGGCTGTGAAATGCATCCACATTGACCCGTACCACTTCCACTTGATTTTCAAAAGCTTCAGCAGCCCGCTGTATCTCAGCACGTATCATTTTGCAGGGCTCGCACCAGGGCGCCCAGAAATCGACGATTACGACTCCCTTTTTGTGCAGGACACGCAAGGTAAATGCCGACTCATTGTCGAGTGAAACAATGGCCATAAAAGGTCCCTCCTATAAAACGCTATACAAAACCACTCTCATTATAGCAGAAAGCAGTGTTTCTTTCCAGCCCGTATGAGACAGGATGACAAAAGGCCGGATATCTTTCATCTTGTCTGAATGATATCCGGTCTTTCGTGTTAATCAGTCATCTGTAACGGCTTCATAGATAGTATGCAGTACGTCATTGCGCCCTTCCTGTTTCAGCGAAGAATACGCAATGGGCGGGAAAGCCGTCGGGAACAGTTTCTGTATCTGCGCCAGATTGCGAACCCGTTCGTTTTTCTTCAGTTTATCCGCTTTCGTTGCTATGATCTGCAGAGGAACTTCGTTATCGGCCAGCCATGTATAGGCCTCCCTGTCAATAGGAAGGTCCGGATGGCGCAGATCGACAAGCAGGAAGAGCAGGTGAAGGTTAGGTGAGGATGTAATATATTCGCCGATAAAATGACTCCACAACTGCCGGTTCCTGCCACCAGTACGGGCATATCCGTATCCGGGAAGATCGACAAAGTAAAGTTGCCGGCGCGTTTCCTCCTCCTCTGTTTTTTCCTGAAGGAGTACCTGAAAATAATTGATGGTCTGTGTCTTACCGGGAGCGCCGCTCACCCGCGCAAGGCCGCGGTGCTGACACAATGAATTGATCAGACTGGATTTCCCCACATTAGATCGGCCTAAAAAGGCAATTTCCGGAATATTTCCCTGGGGATACTGATCCGCCCGTACGGCCGATGATTTATAAGCCGGGCGTATGATCTGCAGGCTGCCATGGTCCATTATGGCGTCACCAGTGCCTGACTGAGCACTTCATCCATATGATGAACAAAAACGAACTGCACGTCCTTCTTGACAGTCTGGGGGACATCGGCCATATCACGTTTGTTTTCTTCCGGCAAAAGGATCTTATGAATGCCCGCCCGATGGGCTGCAATTACTTTTTCCTTTATACCTCCTACGGGAAGTACCGTCCCGCGCAATGTGATTTCACCAGTCATGGCAAGATCATGATGTACCTTGCGTCCCGTAAGTGCTGAAGCGATAGCCGTAGCCATAGTGATACCCGCTGACGGTCCGTCCTTGGGAACAGCTCCTTCCGGCAGGTGAATGTGAATGTCTGTCGTAGCATAGAAGTCAGGAGCCAGTCCCAATTCGTCTGCCCGGCTGCGGATATACGTCATGCCGGCTTCTGCTGATTCTTTCATGACATCACCCAGCTGACCTGTCAAAAGAAGGCTGCCCTTTCCCTTGACTGCTGCCGCTTCTGTTTCCAGGACTTCTCCCCCTACCTGTGTCCAGGCCATACCGGTTACGCGGCCGACTTCATCAGTCTTGCAGACTTCTGTCGGGAGGAATTTGGCCGGTCCAAGAATTTTTTCGAGGTTCCGTACCGTTACAGTGAGCGGCTTATCTTCTTCCAGGAGCAGGGACTTACCTACTTTGCGGCAGACTGTACCAATCGTCTTTTCCAGCGTACGTACCCCTGATTCACGGGTATAATCCTGGATAATATGGCGCAGTACGGCATCGCTGAACTTGGCCTGTCCCGGCTGGAGACCATTTTCCTTCAGCTGTTTCGGTACCAGATAGCGTTTGGCAATCTGTAATTTTTCTTCCTCTGTATAACTGGTAAATTCAATGACCTCCATGCGATCCAGCAATGGCCGGGGAATATCACTGATGACATTGGCCGTCGTAATCCAGAGGACTTTAGAAAGATCAAAAGGCACTTCGATAAAATGGTCGCTGAAAGTATTATTTTGTTCCGGATCCAAAACTTCCAGCAGAGCCGATGACGGATCACCGCGCATATCCGATGTCATTTTATCAATTTCATCAAGTAGGAACACCGGATTTTTCGTTCCTGCTTGTTTCATGCCGGCGATGATACGTCCCGGAAGAGCCCCGATATACGTACGGCGATGACCGCGTATTTCTGCTTCATCACGTACGCCGCCGAGAGAAATACGGACATACTTGCGGTTCATGGACCGGGCGATAGACCGGGCGATGCTCGTTTTACCTGTTCCGGGAGGTCCTACAAAACAAAGGATGGGGCCTTTAAGACTTTTTGTCAGTTGACGGACAGCAAGATATTCGATGATCCGGTCTTTTATCTTCGTAAGTCCATAATGATCTTCGTCCAGAATCTGCTGAGCCAGACTAAGATCCAGGCGGTCTTTTGTTTCCTTTTTCCAGGGCAGTTCCATCATCCAATCAAGATAGGAACGGATGATGGCAGATTCCGCCATCATCGGCGGCATTGAATCGAGACGGTCTACTTCTTTCAGCATGACATCTTCGATTTCTTTATTCAGTTTCATCTTGCGGATTTTTTCCCGCAATTCTTCTACTTCCGTATCCTTATCGTATTTGTCCCCAAGTTCTTTGTGGATCGCTTTAATTTTCTCACGGAGATAATATTCTTTCTGCTGCTGGTCCATTTTGCCACGGACTTCCATATTGAGTTTTGACTCAAGGCTGGCAATATCGACTTCCGTATCAAGAAGCCCGCATACACGGCGCATACGCTGGCTGACATCGTAGATTTCCAGCATCTGCTGACGCGCAACCAGCCGAAGTGGAAGCTGAGCCGCTATAAAATCGGCCAGAGTTCCGGCATCCTGTATGGCTTCTGCTTTCTCTTTCAGCTCGTCATTACCTTTTAAATTGTCGAGCCAGTCCGTAAATCGATGCAGCATCAGACGGCGTAGTGCCTCATTTTCATTGGATCCGGTATATTCATCTTGTATTTTTACAGCCGCCACTTCCGTATAGTTTTTTTTATCCGCATATCCTCGTATTTCAACGCGGGATATGCCATCTGCCAGGATGCGTACAATACCACCGGGAAGACGGAGAAGCTGCTGAATTTTCACCAGCGTACCAATCTGATAAATCCCATCAAAGCCGGGGTTTTCTTCATCCTCATCCAACTGCGCCGAAACGATCATCAACCGGTCGTGTTCCATTGCATAATCGACAGCAGCCAGTGATTTTTCTCTGCCAATATCTATATTACTGAGCAATTTAGGAAAAACTACAATGCCCCGGAGCGGGACAAACGGCAAGGTTAAAATCGAATTGTCCATAATACTCACCTTCTCGCTTACAAATATTCACTATTTTGGTATTCTTAAAATGGAAAAATAACACTCATTCCCTGCAAGGAAGAAATGAGTGTTATCAACTAAACATATCTGTTTCCTATGCTGTTATGAGCTTAGGTTCTGCGCCGCTTGTAACGCAGTCAGCCGTGACAATGCACTCACGGACATCCTTACGGCTAGGCACATCAAACATGACATTGAGCATGATACGTTCAATAATGGAACGCAGCCCACGGGCACCTGTATTACGGCGCATTGCTTCTTTAGCAATAGCCCGCAGAGCATCATCTTTAAATGTCAGAGCGACATGATCCATTTCCAGCATCTTTTGATATTGCTTGACAAGCGCATTTTTAGGTTCTGTAAGAATGTGTACCATGGCATCTTCATCGAGCGGGTCTAATGTAACCAGGATGGGAAGACGGCCGACTAATTCGGGAATCAGCCCGAACTTCTGCAAATCTGCCGGAATAATTTCTTTCAGCAATGTTTCCATGGATTTTTCATTTTTAGAATGGATTTCTGCGCCAAACCCCATGTTTTTATCTGATGTACGGTTGAGGATAGTCTTATCAATACCATCGAAAGCCCCTCCGCATATGAAGAGAATATTCGTCGTATCGATCTGCAACATTTCCTGATGCGGATGTTTACGTCCTCCCTGAGGCGGGACACCGGCAACGGTTCCTTCCAGTATCTTCAGCAATGCCTGCTGTACTCCTTCACCGGATACATCACGGGTAATAGACGGGTTTTCCGATTTACGGGCAATCTTATCTATTTCATCGATATATATGATACCCCGTTCGGCTTTTGCAATGTCATAATCTGCTGCCTGAATCAGCTTGAGCAGGCAGTTTTCAACATCTTCACCGACATAACCGGCTTCGGTGAGGCTTGTCGCATCAGCTATGGCAAAGGGCACTTCCAGAAGACGGGCCAGAGTCTGTGCCAGCAATGTTTTGCCACTGCCTGTAGGCCCGACCATGATGATGTTGGACTTCTGTAATTCCACATCATCATCGACATCATTCGACTGAAGCCGTTTATAGTGGTTATATACTGCGACAGACAATGTCTTTTTCGCTGCGTCCTGCCCGATGACATACTCATCAAGGGTTTTCTTGATTTCATGAGGCGTCGGCAGTTCCTTCAATTGAAACTCCGGAGATTCTTCCTTTGTTTCTTCCTCCAGAATATGCTGCGCAACATTAATACATTCATCACAAATATATACGCCTGGACCAGATATCAGTTTCTGGACTTCATTCTGGGTACGGCCACAGAAACTGCATCTCGGTTCATCTGTTCTGTCTCTATCCACGTATTCCTCCTATAGCAGCCATTACTTGCCTGCCTGGTCATCTTTCGGACGGGCCAGTATTTCATCAATCAGGCCATATGCTTTTGCTTCTTCGGCCGTCATGAAATTATCTCTTTCCGTGTCTTTCTGGATGACGTCAAGCGGCTGCCCCGTATGCAGAGATAATAAGCCATTCAATTCTTTGCGCATGCGCAGGATTTCACGGGCGTGAATTTCGATTTCCGTCGCCTGACCCTGCACGCCGCCTAAAGGCTGGTGAATCATAATCTGTGAGTGGGGCAGGGCAAACCGTTTGCCCTTAGCCCCGGCCGTCAGCAGGACAGAAGCCATGCTGGCAGCAGAACCTACACAAATAGTCGAAACATCCGGCTTAATGTACTGCATCGTATCATAAATAGCCATGCCGGCAGTAACGACACCACCAGGGCTGTTGATATACAAATGGATATCCTTGTCAGGATTTTCTGCTTCCAGGAAAAGGAGCTGGGCAATTACAATATTGGCCGTCACATCTTCAATGGGGCCGCCGAGAAAAATAATGCGGTCTTTCAGGAGCCGGGAGTAAATATCATAACTCCGTTCGCCCTGACTCGATTGTTCAACGACCATCGGTACATATGCCATTTTCATAATGACTACACCTCGCGTTCTTACGCTTCCGGTTCTTCCGCTTTAACCTGTTCTACTTGTGGTTCTTCCGCCTTTTCTTCTTTAGCGTTCGTATCGATTGCATTCTTCAGGATGAAGCTGGCAGCCTTTTTACGGCCGACGGACTGAACGAGCATGGGAACGCGTCTTTCCTTAATGATAATCTTGTATACTTCTTTCGGATCAGCACCGAAGTTCTGAGCCATCGTAAAGATTTCAGCCTGGAGATCGATATCCTTGACTTCGATATTTTCTGCTTTGGCAACTGCTTCCAGTACCAGATCCATTTTGACGTTTTCGGACGCCGGCTGACGATACTGTTCTTTCAATTTGTCCATATCCGTATTGGTGTATTTGAGATAATCGTCAAGGGACATGTTCTGAGTTTCCAGGCGCATAGCCATTTCATCGATCATCTGATCGACTTTCGTATCCACCATGACATCGGGGATATCGACTTCTGCATTATCAACAGCTGCTTTGAGGACATCGGAATTAAACTTTTCTACAGCCTGGAAGTGAGCCTGTGATTCCAGCCGTTTGCGGATATCTTCCTTCAGTGCGTCGAGAGTGTCAAATTTGCCGGCTTCTTTTGCAAATTCATCATCAATGGCCGGAACTTCACTGCGTTTTACATCATTGACCTTAACAGCGAATACAGCTTCTTTGCCAGCCAGTTTCTTTTCAAAATAATCTTCCGGGAATGTCACTTTGACATCCTTTTCATCGCCGGCTTTTAAACCGATGAGCTGATCTTCAAATCCGGGGATGAAACTGCCGGAACCGATTTGGAGCGGATAGGATTTTCCTTCGCCGCCTTCAAAAGCTTCTCCATCAACCGTGCCTTTGAAATCAATAATAGCAAAATCATCTTTAGACAGTTCCGTACCTTCCGGGGCAACGACGAGCTTGGAATGAGCTTTCTGCAGTTTTGCCAGTTCAGCGGCTACCTGTTCATCCGTTACTTCAGCGGCTTCACGGGCTGCTTTAATACCTTTATATTCACCCAGTTTTACTTCCGGTTTCTTCGTCAGTGTAGCATCAAAGACAAAGTCTTTGCCTTTTTCTTCTTCAATGACCTTAATATCCGGATCGGTTACAGGAACGATTTCTTTTTCATTCAGGGCATCATTATACGCCTTTGTAATAATCGCTTCTTTGATTTCTTCTTTGACAACATCCTTGCCGAGGAAACTTTCCAGTATCATACGCGGAGCTTTACCTTTACGGAAGCCCGGGATATTTACTTTGTTAGCGAGATTCTTTACAGCTGCAGCAGCGCCTTTTTTTGCTTCGGCTGCCGGTACTTCGATGTGCAGTGTTACTTTGTGCTGATCAACTTCATTTACTGTTACGTTCATTATTAGTATGTCCTCCTTATGGGTATAATACCCTTTTTATTATCTATAAAACACCATACTACGCTCTACATCATATCACAAAACCCTGGGATTGACAACAGCCAAAACGGCCTACAATGCCAGTTCTGATGCTACTCCTGCCGTAATGAACAACGGAGCTGTCACCACTAACAGCTCCGTTGTCATTACGTACAAAATAAGTATCACGGCATATTTCATTACATCTCTATGCGATTATCGCAATTCACAATTTAATTTTTCTTTTAAATCAGTCAGAATGGCATCAATAGGAGCCTGGATGTCCTGGTCGGTCAGCGTCCCTTGTTCAGAGCGGAATACCAGATTATAGGCAAGGCTCTTATAGCCCCGGGGAACTTGTTTTCCCTGGTACAAATCAAAGAGATGAACGGCTTCAAGATAGTCTCCGCCTTTTTCCCGGATGATATCGAGAATAGCCTGGTTGCTTGTGTCAACCGGCGCAAGGAACGCCAGATCGCGGCTGGAAGCCGGGAATTTGGCAACTTTATGGTAATCAGGCATAAGATTGATGAACGGCATGATAGCATCCATGTACATTTCAAAGATATATACTGGGCCTGTCACATCATAATTATCCATAGCTTTCGGATGAAGTTCGCCAAAATTACAAAGAACCTTGCCGTCCTTCACATAACGGGCCGCCTTGCCGGGATGAAGCGGCGCATAATCAGATACTTCAATATCCGCATGGATACCAAGTCCGGAAAGGACCGCTTCTACGAGGCCCTTAACGTCATAAAAATCGTAGTCCGACGCTTGTACTGGCCATTCTCCTGTAGTGCGCAGACCGTAAAGAAGGCCGCTGACACACAATTTCTGTTCTGGAAGTTCTTTTACAGGAAGTTCTTTCGGAATATAGACAGGAGCTATTTCATAAATGCCCACAGACGGATTTTTGACTGCCTGGTTACGGGCCAGGACGTCCATTAACGAAGGAATCAGTGTCGTCCGCATAAGGGGGAAATCTTCCGTTATAGGATTGATAATAGGCACAGCCTGATAGACCGGATCCCCATCTTTATATAACAGTTTTTTCAGCTGATCCGGATGCATGAAGCTGAAAGTAACCGTTTCATTTAAACCGCTGCTGCAAAGGATGCGGGAAATCTTCTCCGTCACATCATATTCAAACCCCGGTTCGCCTACGGTAATATCAGACCAGGGACGTGTAGACGGAATATGTTCATAGCCATAAATACGGGCTACTTCTTCAGCAATATCCGGCATTTCCGTGCAGTCTCCACGATAGCTGGGCACGGTTGCCGTAATCGTATCACCGTCTTTTTGCAAAGTAAACTGAAGAGTTTCCAGAATGTGCATCATCTGTTCTTCCAGAATATCTGTTCCCAGGAAGGCGTTGACCTGGTCAGCCGTGAATGTAATATAAGTAGTCTTTTGCTGCTGCGGATAGACATCGACGATTCCTTTGGCTACGTCACAGGCTCCCATTTCCTGCAGAAGTTGGGCACACCGATTAATGGAATTAATGCAGCTATCAGCATCCAGCCCGCGTTCGAACCGTCCCGAAGCTTCCGAGCGAAGGCCCAGCATACGGCCGGTATGGCGTATATTAGATCCTTTGAATGATGCGCATTCCAGGATGACCGTCTGCGTACGTTCCGTTACTTCTGAATCGAATCCGCCCATGATGCCGGCAATGCAGCAGGGCTTTTCTTCATCGGCAATAACCAGCATATTATCATTCAGTGTGCGATCTATACCATCCAATGTTTTCATTGCTTCATCAGCTTTCGCCCGGCGGGCAATGAGATGGCGCCCGGCTACTTTGTCATAATCATAGGCATGAAGAGGGATTCCCAATTCAATCATCGTATAGTTCGTGGCATCGACGATATTATTAATAGGACGGACTCCGGACTTGCGCAGACGCTGCTGCATCCAGAGCGGAGACGGGCCGATTTTGATATGAGTCAGAAGACGGGCCGTATACCGGTTGCATAATTCTTCATCATCAATAGAAATCTGCACCTTGCCATCAATGGTTTCATCATTTTCTGCAACGGTTATTTCCGGGTACCGGGCAGTTTTCCCACTCAATACAGCAAACTCCCGTGATAAGCCGACCATGGAAAAACAATCGGCCCGATTGGCAGTCAGTTCATATTCATATACAACATCACGAAGTTGTAAATACTTGACTGCATCGACCCCGACAGGCGTATCCGCCGGAAGAATCCAGATTCCGCTCCGTTCTTCCGGCAGGAGAACACTATCATCGAATCCTAATTCGTGGGCAGAGCAAAGCATGCCGTTGGACGGTACGCCCCGCAGTTTGGAGCGCTTGATTTTAACGCCTCCTGGAAGATGAGCGCCATGAACGGCAACGGGGACAATCTGCCCTTCCCGTACGTTAGAAGCGCCCGTGACAATCTGAAGTTGTTCTGTTCCCACATCAATCTGGCAGATGACGAGATGATCTGCATCGGGATGTTTTTCTATTTTCAGAATCTTGCCAGTTACGACATTTTTTATATCTTTTCCCCAGTATTCTACCTGTTCTACGGGAATACCAGCGATGGTCAGTGTATCAGCAAAGGCCTGCATATCCTGATTCATGTCTACATCGACATAATCCTGCATCCAAAGAAGTGAACTTTTCATTATGTATAACCTCCTAGAACTGGTTTAAGAACCGCATATCATTTTCATAGAACAAACGCAGATCGTCGATGCCATATTTCAGCATGGCAATACGTTCCACGCCCATGCCAAAAGCAAAGGCATTTACCTGTTTGGGATCATAACCGTTTAAGCGTAGTTCTTCCCAGTTAGTTACACCGCAGCCGAGAATTTCCAGCCATCCCGTATGAGAGCATACCCGGCAGCCTCTGCCGCCGCACATAACACAGGAAATGTCTACTTCCGCGCTCGGTTCAGTAAATGGAAAATAGCTGGCACGGAAACGGACGCGCGTATCGGCGCCAAACATGTCATGGAGAAAGTCTTCCAGAATACCTTTTAAATCAGAAAAGCGGATATTTTTATCCACAATCATGCCTTCCATCTGATGGAAAATCGGAGAATGGGTTGCATCATAGTCACAACGGTATACTTTACCAGGCGCAATCATCTTAAACGGTTCATTCGGCTTGTGGGCCTGCAGAGTCCTTGCTTCCATCCCCGACGTATGAGTCCGCAGGAGGATGTCGTCTGTGACGTACATGGAATCCTGCATATCCCGTGCCGGATGATCATCAGGCAGGTTCAGACATTTGAAATTAAAATAATCTGATTCGATATCCGGGCCTGTGACAATGGAAAACCCCATGCGCAGGAATGATTCTTCCATTTCACGTAATGTCTGATGCAAAATGTGTTCGTGTCCCATGACCGGTTTGCGGCCGGGAAGAGTGATATCAATTTTTTCAGACTGGATTTTATCCGCCAGTTCCTGTTCTTTGACTTCCTTCATTCTGGCTTTCAGATGTTCTTCGATTTCTGCCCGGGCTGAATTGACAAGTTGACCAATTTTAGGCCGTTCTTCTTTGGACAGATTTTTCATTTCTTTCATGATAGCCGTCAATTCACCTTTTTTGCCTAAATATCTGACGCGGATATCCTGGACATCCTGGAGTCCCTTGCTCCTGGCAATCTGTTCGCTGACAGCAGCCTTGATTGCTTCAATTTTTTCATTAATCATGGAATTCTCCTCCTCTAAAAAAAATAGACTTCCACCCCTCAAGGGGCGAAAGTCTGATTCGCGGTACCACCCTAATTTGTACTCCTGTATCCTGTAACGGGAATACCCGTCCTGCCTACTGATCTTCAACAGGAAGCTCCAAAGTGAACGTGCAGCACAACTGGCACGGCGCTCTCAACCGGTGGCAACCGCTCCCTGTAACCAGATTACTGTGCTACTCTCTTCTTCATAGCCATGTTTTGCATGGATATATTGTATCAGTAAAGTGTTTTATTTGCAATAACCAATCTCTGAATTTGGTTCGTTCCTTCATAAATCTGCATGATTTTCGCATCACGCATATACTTTTCGACAGGATATTCTTTGATATAGCCATATCCGCCCATGACCTGTACGGCATCTGTCGTCACCTGCATGGCAACGTCAGAAGCATTACATTTAGCAATGGCTGCTTCCCGGGAGAACTCCATGCCCTGGTCTTTCATCCAGCATGCGCGCTGGACAAGAAGGCGTGCGCCTTCCACTTTCATAGCCATATCGGCTATCATCGATTGTACCATTTCAAAGGAAGCAATGGGCTTGCCAAATTGAACGCGTACTTTGGCGTATTCACTGCAGGCACGGAACGCCGCTTCAGCAATACCGACAGAAATAGAACCGACAAAGGGACGTGCCGCATCCAGTGTTTCCATGGCAATACGGAAACCATGACCTTCCCGGCCCAGACGATTTTCTACCGGAACAAAGCAGTCCTGGAAAATCAGTTCAGTCGTATTGGAAGCACGTATGCCCATTTTATTCTCTGCTTTTCCCACAGTAAATCCCGGTGTTCCCTTACGCACGATAAACGCCGTCAGTCCGCGGATGCTCGGAGTTTTACGCGTATTGGCGAATACGACGAATACTTCTGCCAGAGCTCCATTTGTTATAAAGCATTTTGTTCCGTTCAACACATATCCGCTGCCGTCTTCCGTCTTGACAGCTCTGGTGGAAACAGAACCGGCATCAGAGCCAGTCCCGGGTTCCGTAAGGGCAAATGCAGCCAGATTATTTTCATTGATAATATCAAAATAGCGCTTTTTCTGTTCATCATTACCAGCTATGATGACAGGATAGGAAGCGAGGGCATTAGCTGCAACCGACGTCGCTACTCCGGCACATCCCTTGGCCAGTTCTTCATAAATAGCAGCAATCGTAATAGCGTCAAGGCCGGCTCCGCCAAATTCTTCCGGGATGGCTACGCCGAGGAGTCCCTGAGCAGCCAGTTTATCAAGCAGGCCTTCATGCATTTTCCCCTGTTCATCCATTTCTCCTGCATACGGTACGATTTCTTTCTGCACCAGATCCCTGACAACCTTGATGATTTCCTGCTGTTCCTCATTAAAAGCAAAATCCATATTGATACCAACCTTCCATTTTTTTAATACGTTCACGCACAAAAGACGCTCTAATCATCATATTTGCGTAGAATATAAAAAGAAGAACGCCCTTTGACCACTACTTTTCCGTTTTCATCCATGAGTTCACATTCCGCTACAATCGTCCGTCCGCCATGATGAACGACCTGACCGACGCCAATCAGATCCTGCCCTGGATGAACAGGGCGGATGTAATTCATGTTAATTTCTAATGTCGTTACCTGATACCCTAATGAACGACTGGCCATTCCCATCAGCGTATCACAAAAAGCTGCCAGAACGCCACCTGCAGCTATACCACGATAATTGCAAAGATTCGGCGTAATATCGAAAGCTACACGTACCCATCCTTCATCTACATCCTGGATTTTACAGGGAAGATTCTTGAAGTACGGAATCTGTGTAACGCCCTGATGAATATTGAACACCCGTCGTTTCAGCACATCTGACATTTCTGTCCGTTCATCCTTCATCTGCCGTTTCTCCTTTATCAGACTGGTACTGGTACGCACCGGTAACAAAGTACGTCCCCTTGCCATGTGCCAGATAGCGGTCGCTGTCATCATAAAAATCGCAGACTACTACCATAGTCGTCCGGCCGTTATGCAAAATGTGGGTCTTAGCACAAATAACCGTATCCGCCAGTGCCGGACGCAGATAATTCATTGCAAGGTCCAGCGTCAGGACAGCTTTTCCTGCAACGGCACACGCCGTTTCCATCGCTGAATCAGCCATAGAATACAAAACGCCACCATACAGTGTTCCATTGGGATTTCCCCATTTCGTTCCTACATTGTGAAACACCAGTTCCGTATCATCTTCATCAGCTTTTAGAACATGAAATTGCATGAATCTATCATAAGGATTGCATTGTAATTCTCTTTCCATTTTTGCAATGCGCGCCTTATCCATGGGACTCTCCTCCTAAAAACTGTTGGAAATAAATACCTTTATATTGTACAATATGACATTCTAAACGTCAAACGGATTTTCCGTTACAAAACAAATGTAATGAAATTGTAACAGCTTTTTCCATTTACCTGTAGCAGACACTATGCCTCTGTATATGCAAAAGAGCTGCCGCAGCGCGACAGCCCCTGACATGTCTGACCTGGTCTTTACCCCCACACTCGCCTGCTGGGACGTTCGCTCATAGATGTACATCATCCCCCACTACTAGCCCTCTCGCATGTTACGGCAGGACTTACTTCTAGGCCGCACTATGATCAGAATCACTTTGGATTCCTTACGTGGATCGCTTTGTCTGCGACTGACATCGACTTTCAACCACAGCACATGTCACGTGTTATTATACGTGTCGAAGAGGATACTGTCAACGAAAAAAGAGACTGTCTCAACGACAGTCTCCCCACGAACCGGGCAATGGCCTGGCACATACAGGATATCTAGAATTTATACCCCATCCCAATCTGCCAGCCTTTTACCGTATCATCATAATTGTCGACATCAATATCTGCGCGACGGTACATGATATGAGCATCCCAGTCTTTTGTAATATCATATCCTAATCCGACCGAATAGGAATTGACATCATCACCAACGCCTACTGACGCAAATCCCTGCCAGCGTTCGCCAATCGGTATCTGCCCTTTCAAGCCGACCTGATAGCCATAAAAATGCTGATCTCTATAAGTATCGGCTTTGACATAACTCATGCCGCCATAGGCAGAGACATAAGGAGTAAACCGGTACACACCCTGTAAATAATGTTCATTCAGTTTGTCCCCGTCATCACCCTTTGTATAATTATTGACGTACTGCACATCCACCTTATCATTGATCGTGTATGTGACGTCTCCCCCACTGAAGCGGCTATGGGCACTGCGGCCTCCTTCTTTCTGATCAAAGCCGTAATTGACGTTGGCTTTCAGATCTCCCGCCTGCGGATTTTTATTGGGTGCGGCACAGGCAACAGAACCTATGGAAACAGCTGCAATAAGAGCACCTATCAACATTACTTTCTTCATATATTACACCTCCGATTAGTCCGTAGATTTACTTCATGGTTTACATTATACGCTATTTGCACAACCTTTTCAATTACAATGCAGCAGCCTGTTGCGGATACCGTTGCAACAGTTCTTCTGCCGCCTCAATGACCTGGGCTGCTGAAATAACGGAAATCCCCTGATATTTTCCTTCCTTAATGATTTTTTTCATACTTTTTCCAACTTCATAGTGGTCTGTCGATTCAAGGACAATGGCCTTATCCGTATAGGGACCATAAAACATCGGGTTGCTCGGTCCATACAGGGCGACAACAGGGACCTTCTGACTGACGGCGACATGCATGGGCCCGCTGTCATTAGTAATAAAGAGCGAGCACCAGCGGATGGCTGCCGCTAATTCTCCCAGCGAAAATTTTCCCGTCGCAATGACCGGAGGATATTTCATCAGCTCCGCCGCTTCCCGGACCATATCGATGTCCATAGGGCCTCCAAAGAAAACACATCGATATCCGTTCTCACTAAAATAATCAGCTACTGATGCAAAGCGCCGGGGCGGCCAGCGTTTCTGCGGAACGGCACTGCCAATATTAAAGCCGATGAGCTTATCACCGGTTTCCACTCCCTGGGCGGCATAAAATTCATGGGCAGTCTGTTCCCATGCCGGGCAAGTAAGAAATTGCAGGCCATCGTTGCGCCGGTCTTCTATCCCCATCTGTTCCAATACGTTGATATACATGTCTGCCGCATGCAGGTGCGTCCTGTCAAGCCGCGTATACCGGTGCATGAACGGGCGGAACAGGAAATGACTCATACCATCAAATTCCCTGGCATGTATGGCAAACGCCAGAAAGCTGGTCCGTTCGTTAGGATGAAGATTAATGAGGATATCATAATGATTGCGGTGCAAATTCCTCCCAATGTGCCAGAGTGCACCGACAGAGTTATCCTTTCCTTTTTTATCTACCGTTACCAGGTGATCGATATTAGGATTATAGCGGACCACATCGGCCAGTTTTTCATCAACGACCAGGGTGATATCAGAACCTGTGGCATGGCGGCGCAACACCTGCAGAAAAGGAGTGATTAAAATCAGATCGCCGAGATGCATGAGAAATGTTACTATAATTTTTTTATGACGAAGATTGATCATCCATTCACCTTCTTTATCGCCTGTATGTACGTATGCCACACTGTATCAACGGTAATCTGGGACATGCATTCCGGATCATTGACTAAGGGGTGATCCGGGGTCGCCTGGGATGTAGGAGAAATAATCATGTGTATGTACGAACTATCAGGACCTCCATACGGGCCGGTCCTGTCCGGACAAGTGGGACCGAACAAAGCAATCAATTCTTTTTTTAAGGCATTGGCTATATGGAGCGGCCCCGTATCGGCACTGATATATAAACGGGATGACGAAATAGCCGCCATCAATTCCCGCAGGCTGGTCTTGCCCGTAAAATCATAAATGCCGGTCTCCGCATCCCGGGAAATGACCTGTCCTTTTACTGTGTCATCAGCACTGCCCAGAATAACAGCTCCCATCCCCGAAGCCGTTACACGCCTCAGGAATTCTGTCCAGTATGGCAACGGCCATTCTTTGACAGACCAGCGGGCACCGGGCACAACAGCTATATAAGGCCCGGTAAGACCTAAAGCCCTAAATCGTTCCTTCATAATACCTTTCTCTTTTTCAATGGACGGGAGAGGAAATGCAATCTCATCAACACGGCCTCCCAGAACCCGGACCGTATCCAGGTACCGTTCAATGACATGGTCATACTGATGAGTACCCGCCAGACCTTTACTAACCAGAAAGCTTCCTTCCCTCATTTCCCAATAGCCATACTTTTCTTTTGCACCACTACACCAGGCTACAATGGCACTTTTGGCCAGTCCCTGCAAGTCCAGGCAGAGGTCAAAATGATAGTCATGAAGCTTCTTTCGCAACCCACGCAGATAAGAGAAACTTTTCAACTTTTTCTTGTCAATATAAATAACATCGTCAATATAGGGTTTGCCTGGGAGAACAGCGGAAAAATTCTGATGCACGGCCCAGACGATGCGGGCCTGTGGACAATTTTTACGCAGGGCATACAATGTCGGCAGGGCATGAAGTACATCACCAAGAGAACTCATTTTGATAATCAGAATATTTTTATAGTCCTTCATGACGTGTCCTCATTTCTATAATTTCTCTGACAAAGTCATCAAGACGCCCTCCCTGAAAGAGATAGCCGTCTATCCCGGCAGCATGGGCGCACTCTATATCGCGCAGGCCGTCTCCGATCATAAATGAATGAGACAAATCGACGTGATACTCTCTGGCGGCCTGCAACACCATTCCCGGAGCCGGTTTCCGCCAGTCGCTTTTTTTATTATATTTCTCCAGAGGTGCACCTTCTAAAAACGGA
This sequence comes from Megasphaera sp. UBA4233, assembly GCF_002395615.1. Taxonomy (NCBI): domain Bacteria; kingdom Bacillati; phylum Bacillota; class Negativicutes; order Veillonellales; family Veillonellaceae; genus Megasphaera; species Megasphaera sp. UBA4233. The sequence goes on from NZ_DGXL01000022.1 coordinate 55,468, forward strand.
CAATAATAAACAGCCGTTATCCTGCCGCCAGCCTCAGATATTTGCTGGCACATCCATTGGTGCAGTATCTGGACATCTGATTCTGTATAATACCCGCGGGCAATCCCGCTTTGATTGGTAACGATAAAAATTTGATAGTCCAGACGAGTCAGTAATGATACTGCTTCCTTTGCCCCCGGCACCCAGATGACGTCACTGATACGGTGCAGATAATGAGTATCTACATTCAGGACGCCGTCGCGGTCCAGAAAAACAGCCCGTCTCATTCGTAATAACCGTCACTTTTTTCCAATATGCTGCAATATTCTTTCACTGCTTCATGGAGCAGTGTGAATCCCCGGTCATATCCGGCAGCCATCAGTTTCGTCGTATCGGCCTGAGTATAACTTTGATATTTTCCCTTGAGGATTTCCGGAAAGGGAACATATTCAATCGTTCCTTTGCCGCAATATTCGATGATACCGTGGACAAAATCATTGAACGTATGCCCCGTACCAGTGCCGCAGTTATAGATGCCGGAAAGTTCCGGGTGTTCCCAGAAATAAAAGATTACATTGACTACATCATTGACATAAATAAAATCACGTACCTGTTCTCCATTGCCAAAACCGCCAGTGCCTTCAAAAAGTGTAATTTTTCCGGTTTTCTGCAATTCATGATACTTCTGATAGATAAGGGATGCCATACGGTCCTTGTGATTTTCCTGGGGGCCGAATACATTAAAATAACGGAAACCTACTATCTGTCCTTTTGACAAGGGCAGCATGCGCCGCACAAAACGGTCAAACTGAAGCTTGGAGTATGCATATGGATTCAATGCCTGTTCGCATTCCGGGGTTTCACGGAAGCCATGTTTGCCACTGCCATAGGTAGAGGCAGAAGAAGCATACAAAAAAGGTATCTTGCGCTGCATGCAGTACCGGAGCAGATTTTTGCTGCCTTCATAATTATTTTTCATCATGTAGCGTCCATCGTAATTCATCGTATCGGAGCAGGCTCCTTCATGGAATACTACATCGATGTATCCGCAATCAAAGGTATCATCAGCCATTTCCTGGGCAAAGTCTTCATAATCCATATAATCATAAAAAGACAACCCCTGCAGATTACGGCATTTACGGCCGTCCGTCAGGTCATCGACGATAAGAATATCATCGATTCCGCGATTATTCAGTTGTTTTACAATATTGCTGCCGATAAATCCGGCACCACCTGTTACAATTTTCATAGAATCCCCTTCTTTACTAAATCAACAATCTTATTGACTAAACCTGTCGTCGAGTACCCTTCTTCAAAAGAAATGATTTCAACCCGTTTAACAAATTCCCTGCCGACTACATCTTCAGCCCTATAATCGCCGCCTTTGACAAGAATGTCTGGTCTCAGGACAGAAAGCAGATCATGAGGCGTATCCTCATTAAAAATGACGACATCATCGACACAGCCGAGAGCATTCAGCAAGACAGCCCGGTCTTCCTGCCGCACCAAAGGCCGTGCCGGTCCCTTCAGGCGGCGCACAGAATCATCAGAATTTAAACCTACGATCAGGTGTTGTCCCAGCATTGCCGCCTGCTGCAGATACAATACATGGCCTCGATGCAGGATATCAAAGCAGCCATTTGTAAAAACAACCGTTTCTCCCCGTTCCTGCCAGCTGCGGATTTTCCGGGCTGTCTGATCCCAGTCCAGTGCTGTATAGGGGGACCAGCGCGGGGGCTGCCATTGCGTCCAGAGCTGGATGAGTTCACTGCGGTGGACCGGATATGTACCGACCTTCCTGACGACGATACCGGCAGCGGCGTTTGCCAGCTGAAGGCTCGTACGAATAGAAAGATGACCGGCAATAGCTGCCAGAAACGCTGCCGCAACCGTATCTCCGGCACCGGATACATCAAATACTTCCTGTGCTGTAGCCGGATTATTCCAGACGCGGCCATCGTGGCTGACGACGGTTATCCCCTTTTCTGAACGGGTGACCATCAGATTGGCAAAATCATATTTTTTATGCAGTTCCATGGCGGCCTTAACTACTTCACTGCCCTCGTTGGCCACTTCATATCCGGCGCATTCAGATAATTCCTTCATATTAGGCGTAACAAAGTCCGCCCCATCATATTTTGACCAGTCTTTGCCCTTAGGATCGACGAGAATGGGAATGCCGGCAGCCTTTACGGTACGAATGATTTGTCTGGCAACTTTATCAGTCAGAACGCCTTTATGATAGTCCGATAAAATGACTCCATCCAGACCGGAGTGGATGCAGACGTCAAGCCAGGTCGCAAGTTCTGCTGCTTCCAGATCGTCCAGAGGTGTAATCTCTTCAAAATCAAGGCGTACCATCTGCTGGCGTGCTCCCAGTATACGCATCTTCGTCGTCGTCGCATGATGACTGCGGGCAACCAGGCCGGACCCATCGATGCCCGATTCATCGAGCAGGCTTCTCAGCAGGCGTGCGTTGTCATCATCACCAATCAGTCCGGCCAGGTACACATTGCAATCAAGATTAGCCAGATTCGATGCCACATTGGCAGCCCCGCCGAGAACTGATTTGATATGATCTACACGGTTTACCGGTACCGGAGCTTCTGGTGATATGCGTTCCACCTTGCCAAATACATAACGGTCTACCATAATGTCTCCAATGACAGCAATCCGCAAATGAGGTAGTACGTCATTTAAAAAATTATCGATATAGTGATCTGTCATAATATCTCCTTTTCTGGGTTATGCTTTCTTCTTGTCGGACCCCATCAGCCGTTTCAGTTCTGCCATAAAGCTATCCAGATCAGCAAACTGGCGGTACACTGAGGCAAACCGGATATACGCGACTTCATCGACATGTTTCAGTTCATTGAGCACGAGTTCACCGATATGTACACTGGAAACTTCCTGGACAAGGGAATTGCGTATTTCCCGTTCCACCCGATTGACGATTTCTTCCAGCTGCTGCCGCGTAACCATCCGTTTGTTGCAGGCACGGAGAAGGCCATTCAATATTTTACTGCGGTCAAATAATTCCCGGCTGCCATTTTTCTTTATCACGATAAGCGGCACTTCTTCTACCATTTCGTACGTCGTAAAACGACGGCCGCATTTCAGACATTCCCGGCGGCGGCGGATAGCGTTCCCGTCATCCGTTGCCCGCGAATCGGTTACTTTCGTATCATCACCTTTGCAGAATGGACATCTCATAATTCGTTCCTCCCAGGAGTATATAACGACTGATTGAAAAAAAGCGGGTCCACCAGGATCCGCTTTTTGATTTGCTCTATTATTTCATCCACGACGGAATTTCTACACCGCCGAGATCAGCTTTATCGGCTTTACCACCATCCTGGCCAAAAGACGGAATCGTGGACGGTTCTTTGCCAAAGCCTGTCGCAACAACAGTAATGCGGATAGAATCTTCTTCCATATCCGGATCAATAACCTGGCCAAAGATAATATTGGCATCCGGGTCAACTGCTTCTGCAATTTTTTCTGCCGCTTCGTTGATTTCATACAAGCTGACATCGGGGCCGCCTGTAACGTTGAGGAGAATGCTCTGCGCACCGTCGATTCCTGTTTCAAGCAACGGGCTGTGAATCGCTGCATCAACCGCATCGAGGGCACGGTTTTCACCAGTTCCCAGGCCAATTCCCATGATGGCTTCGCCCTGGTCGGACATGACGGTCTTCACGTCGGCGAAATCGAGGTTGATGAGGCCCGTCGTCGTAATCAGATCAGAAATCCCCTGTACACCCTGGCGCAATACATCATCGGCTTTCAGGAATGCGTCTTTCAACGGTGTCTTTTTGTCAATCATCTGCAGCAGCTTATCATTCGGAATAGTAATAATCGTATCAACCTTTTCCTTCAGATATGCCGTCCCTTTTTCAGCCTGTTCGCGGCGGCGCTTCCCTTCAAACGTAAAAGGTTTTGTAACGACAGCTACCGTAAGTGCACCGAGATCTTTGGCACATTCTGCCACGATAGGTGCCGCACCAGTACCCGTACCGCCGCCCATGCCGGCTGTAACGAACACCATATCAGCACCCTGCAGGGCCTTGATGATTTCTTCCTTGCTTTCCAGGGCAGCCTGTTCACCGATTTGTGGATTAGCGCCGGCACCAAGACCGCGGGTCAGCTTTTCACCAATCTGGATTTTAACATCCGCTTTGGAAATTTCCAGCACCTGATCTTCTGTATTGACAGAAATAAACTGTACACCCTGTAAGCCTGCTTCTATCATACGGTTGACAGCATTGTTGCCGCCGCCACCGACACCTATTACTTTTATGTTTGCATTATCTGCCATCTTACTAGTTCCTCCTTCAAAAAAGTATACACTCTTGTACTGATAGGATTTCTTTATTATTTTACACTATATTCAGGAATTAATCTACAGCTATTTGAAAAATCTTTCCTATCAACTGCTTTTAACAAGCGGGGCACGAGGATCCGTATCGATATACTGGACAGAAAGATGATTGCGCTTTACTTCCTGCAGCAGCTCTTTCGTCATCTCCGCCCGTCCTGCCGGATCATCAGCACTTCCCAGATGAACAGGAAGAGATTCGCTTGTATAGGCAATAATATTGTCTGGATTCCCTACATTGATTTCTGTAATATCCTTACGAAGTTCTGGTTCAAGGCTTTTCAAATACGAAAGAGAATCGCGAATGGACTGATCATGAATAGTATCGCCAAGGAGCAGAGTGTCTACTTTTTTACCAGTAATCAAAGGGGCCGATACGCCTTTAATTTGCGGGGCTGTCTCAATGACCTTTCCCGTATCATCCACATAAGCAAAACCATACATCGTGGTGATGACAGCAACAGTCTGCCGCTCCTGCATGCGGATATGGATAGTCGCCGGGAATTCGCGGCTGATGTCCGCACTTGCTACCCGTAAATCCTTTTCCATTCGTTCCCGCATCCGGTCCGGCGATAGTTGTATCACATTAATGATCCCGTTTTGTATGCCGCAGGATTGATATACATCATCAAAGGACATCCGCTCATTCCCATCAATGATGACGGTTCCAAAAGGAATGGGAAGAAATCGCAGGATAAGCCAGACAAAAAAGACAAAAATAATACCTGTTACGGCAGCCAGTCTGCGGTTCCGGCGGCGCAGTTGTCTCTGCCTGGCAAGTTTTTTCCGCTGGCTTCTGGCCCGGCGTCGGGCAATCCGCTTCTGCGTTTTCCCCTGTGCCTCCGTCACATCCTGATGAGGCACATAGGAAGTGTCTTCTACCTGAGGCGGCACGAAGACATCATGGGTACGCTTTTTAATGCCATATGGATCATTTTCACTTTGATATGAAGTTGTATCAGAAGCCGGGGAATATGTCCCTTTTTTATCCATTGTCATAGTATAAACCTGTATATAATCACAAAACTCTACCTAATCTAAAATTTTCCGACAGATGCTTCCTTTAGAATGCGTTCACATAAATCGGGAAATTCTATGCCTGCTGCACGGGCCGCATCGGGGACCAGACTGGTCGCCGTCATGCCCGGAACCGTGTTGATTTCCAGTACAAAGGGATTTCCCTCTTTGTCCGTCATGATATCGACGCGGGAAATACCGCTGCAATGGCAAAGATGAAATACGTCCAAAGCCAGATTCTGCATCTTTTTTGTCAGTTCCGGCGAAATAGGTGCCGGACAGAGATGTTTTGCTACGCCGGGAGCATACTTGGAATAATAGTCATATTTTCCTGTACTGGAAACAATTTGAATGACGGGAAAGGCCATATCATCCATGACAGCAACAGTAAACTCATCCCCGTCGATGAATGCTTCAGCCACAATAGAATTGCTGTACTTAAACGCTTCGTTCAATGCGCTTCGTATTTCGTCTTCTGAATGAACGATTACCGTACCAATACTGGACCCCTGCCCTGCCGATTTTATGACTACAGGCAGAGAAAACCGTTTGATAATATCAGCAGCGATAGCATCTTCGTCCTGCGTATTGAAATAATAGGCAAAGGGTGCTGTTGCAATTCCCGCTCCCTGAAACGCGCACTTGCTCATGACCTTATTCATACCGACGGCACTGGCCATGACGCCCGGACCGGTATAGGGAATTCCCATCATTTCACATAATCCCTGCAATACACCATCTTCTCCGTAATGTCCATGAAGCGCATTAAAAACAATATCTATATTCTTATCCTGCAGCTGACTGGCAAGCTTATCCGGCACCAGTTCCAGAAGTTCCGCATGATACCCCTTTTCCTGCAGTGCTCCGGCAATGGCAGCTCCTGTACGGCGCGATACTTCCGCTTCCGTTGAAGGTCCGCCTACAATAACGGCAATATTCTTATCCTGCAGTGTGTCCATGATTACTTCCCCCTCCTGGCTTCTTCAATATATCGTTCCCCTATGGTATAAATATCACCGGCCCCCATAGTAATGACCAGATCTTTTGGCCGTGCATTCTTAAGCAGATACGGGACAAGCTCGTTCTTATCGGCAATATAAGTCACATCCTGCCCTGTCGTTTCCCGGACCTTATCGGCAATCAGCCTGCCCGTGACTCCGGGGATCGGATCTTCGCCAGCACTATAGACATCGGTGACGATCAATTTATCAGCACCGGTAAAAGCTCCTCCAAACTTGTTGAGCAAAAGCTGGGTCCGTGTATACCGGTGCGGCTGAAACAGGCACACCACGCGATGAGTCCCCATATCGCGGGCAGCCGTAAGTGTAGCATTGATTTCCGTAGGATGATGGGCGTAATCATCGACTACCCAAACATCATCGACAACGCCTTTCGTCTGGAACCGCCGTTTAGCTCCATGGAAATGAGAAAGAGCATGGGCGATCTTATCAAAAGGAATACCGCAGCGAAGAGCAACGGCTGTAGTCGCCAGCGAATTCAGCACATTGTGACGGCCAGGGACATTGAGATTGATGGTTCCTAGTTCTTTACCGTCATGCCATACTTCATAATGGAGCCGGCCATTAATATACCGGATATTACGGGCGTTGTAATCAGCCGGTGTTTCTATTCCATACGAAAGATACCGTCTGTTCAGGGTATTTGCCAAGGATCGTATCTTGTCATTTTCAAAACAGAGAACAGCAAATCCTTCCGGATGTATTTGTCCGATAAACTGTCCAAATGCCTTGATGATATTTTCCAGTGATCCATAATGATCCATGTGATCCGCATCTATATTAGTAATGACAGCAATATAGGGATGTTCTTTCAGGAACGATCCATCACTTTCATCAGCTTCAGCAATGACATAGTCTCCCTTTCCGAGAATAGAATTACAATGCAGATAATCCACTTCACCGCCGATAACCAGTGTCGGATCCGTACCGCTTTCATAAAAAACCTGTCCGAGCATGGAAGAGGTTGTCGTCTTGCCATGGGCACCTGCGACGGCAATGCTCTTTCCCCAGGACATAATATGCACCAGGGCATCGGAACGATGGATTACCGGTATGTCGCGGCGGCGGGCTTCCTGTAATTCCGGATTATTTTCCCTGATGGCAGATGAAATCACGACTACCTGGGCATCCTGCAAATTTTCCGGCCGCTGGCCAATGCAGATCCGGGCACCCATTTTTTCAAACCGGTCTGTCGTCGGGGAAACACGCAGGTCGGATCCGGAGACGGTAAAACCTTTTTCAATGAAAATGTTTGCTATCGCACGCATTCCCGCACCGGCAATACCAATGAAGTGAACGCGCTGTACAGTATTTAAGTTAATCATGATCAGTCACATCCTTCTGTATGCGGGAACGGTATTTCGGGCCTTTGGCAATAGAAAGCGCCAGTTCTGCAATATCATGTGCAGCCTGGGGACGGCCCTTGGATTTGCTCGCCTGAGCCATGCGCTTCAGTGCTTCCGGATCATTTTTCAAATGAACGATTTCTTCCAACAGTTCACGACCGGTCAACATCTTATCAAGGATCATTTTTGCAGCACCGCACATGACCAGAGCCTGTGCGTTGTAGCGCTGATGGTCTTCGGCAGCATAGGGATACGGAATCAGTATAGCCGGAAGTCCGCGCACAGTTAATTCCGCTAATCCCACAGCACCGGCCCGATACACAGCCAGATCAGCTGCAGCCAGTGCTTCTGGCATGTGATGGAGATAGGGAATGATGTGGCTTCCTTCTCCATACCGCCCTTTGCCATCAATACCTTCCAATTGTCCTACGACGCGGTCGTATTCGTGGTCGCCGGTGACATGAAGGATCTGGATATCCTTGCTGTCCCGGAAATACCGGTGCACTTCAATCATTGCATTATTGATAGAACGGGCACCCCGGCTTCCCCCTGCTACCAGTAGAGTGAATTTGTCCGGATCCAGTCCCAGTAAAGCCCGTCCATGATCTTTCGTACCAGTCAGTATATCCTTGCGTACGGGATTCCCCGTATACACCAGGATGTCTTTCCGCTTAAAGCGCTCTGCCGCTTCTTCATATCCCAAAGCGACACATTTGACAAACCGGCTTAATATCGTATTTGTGACACCGGGAATGACATTTTGTTCCTGTACCAATGTTGGAATCCCGCTCAGACTGGCTGCCAGGAGAACGGGGCCGCAAACGAAGCCCCCCGTGCCAATCACAACATCCGGTTTAAACTTATGAATAATATGTTCTGCCTTGATCAGACTGCCTGCGGTCTTTCCCAATGTCACCAGATTACGGAATGAAATCTTCCGTTCCAGCCCCCGTACATCAATCGTAACAAAGGGAATGCCTTCATTGGGAATCAAGGTGTTTTCCAATCCGATTTTAGATCCTACGTACAAAAATTCCGTCGGTTCAATATCGGCAATGGCCCGGGCAATGGTAATGGCCGGATAAATATGCCCCCCAGTGCCACCACCAGAAATAATCACTCGGCGCATGTTCTATTTCCTCCCTGTCTCTGAATTCATTATTTAAATTGCGTTTACTATGCCCTTGAACATACGTCCGCGCTGTTCGTAATTATCATACATGTCATAGCTGGAGCAGGCCGGTGACAAAAGTACGGTCTGGGGCGGTGCTGCAATCTTGCGTGCCATCATGACAGCCCGTTCCATGCTGTAGCCGACTTTGCGGATATCTTTTACGCCCGCCTTTTTTGCGGCTTTTTCAAAACGGTCCGCCGCATCACCGATAAGAATCATCGTATCTACTTTTTGAGCAGCCAGATTCATGAACTCATCAAGCGGCGTCATCTTATCATGGCCGCCGGCAATGAGTATCAGATGGCCTGAAAAAGCTTCCAATGCCTTTATCGAAGCATCCGTATTAGTACCTTTGGAATCATTATAATACGGTACGCCATTGATAGTGCGTACAGGTTCAATGCGATGTTCTACCCCGCCAAACGTCCGGAGTACACGCTGAATAACGGAAAGCGGTGCGCCTGCCACATACGCCATGAGCGCCGCGGCCAAGCAATTCTGGATATTATGCCTGCCAAATAATTTCAGTTCGTCTTCTCGGCAGATTTCCGTATCACTTCCATCCGTACGTAAAATCAGCCGTCCATCTTTTGCAAAGGCACCTGCCGGAACTTCCTGTTCCGTAGAGAACCACAACACGGTCCCGGTCATATCTGGTTCCATAGCTTTAATGCGCGCATCATCATAATTCAGGAGTGCATAATCGGATTTATCCTGATTATGGAAAATCCGTTCTTTCGCTGCCGCGTACGCTTCCATAGTGTGATGCCGGTCCAGGTGATCGGGTGTGATATTCAGTATGACCGCAGCCTTCGCTTTCATCGTCTGTGTAAATTCCAGTTGAAAACTGGAGAGTTCTGCTACGACCACATCTTCTTTTGGCAGGTCTTCCGCCTGTTCGGAAAGACCGTAACCGATGTTGCCACCTATGACCGTTTCACGGCCTGCCGCTTTCATAATATCTCCCAAAAGTGTCGTCGTCGTCGTTTTGCCATTCGTACCGGTAACAGCCAGTATTTCAGCATCTGTCAGCCGGTAAGCGACTTCTACTTCACTCCAGATGGGAATATGACGGGCAGCCGCTTCCTTCATAATCGGGATTTCCGGGGAAATGACCGGTGACGGAACGACGAGGTCCATCCCATCCAGCAGAGCCGCTTCCTGATGGCCAAACACGAGACGGATCCCATCAGCTTTCAATTCCGGCCACGGCTCATGATGCGTATCGATTGTCTTTAAATCATTGAGAACAACGGAAGCACCATGACTGGCCAGTGCTTCTGAAGCAGCCCGGCCGCTGATACCAGCACCGATAACCAAAATATGTTTCCCTGAAAAATCCATTATGCTCATGCTCTACACCCGCTTTTTTTCATATAGTATGTATGGCAGCCTATTTGCATGCCAGGACTACAAAAATAGAAAGGATGGCCATAATAGCCGAAAAACTCCAAAAAACAGTAACTACTTTGACTTCACTCCAGCCCGAAAGTTCAAAATGATGATGAATCGGACTCATTTTGAACACCCGTACTCCGCGGGTCTTAAATGATACGACCTGAATGATGACCGATAAAGCTTCAATCACATACAGGCCGCCTGCAATGATAAGCAATAATTCCGTCTTAGTCAAAATCGCCATGGCCGCCAGGGCTCCGCCTAAAGCCAGCGACCCCGTATCGCCCATAAACATTTTAGCCGGATGCTGGTTATAAAAGAGGAATCCCAAACAAGCGCCCGTAAGCGCCGCACTGAATACGGCAAAGTTGACATATCCCAGTGCGACAGAAATAACGACGTAGGCAACCGACGTGATGGCACAAGAACCAGCTGCCAGCCCATCGAGTCCGTCCGTCAGATTGACGGCATTACTCGTACCGACAATCATGACAAAGACAAATACGTAATACAACATGCCCAAATCAACATTCCATGTCGTAAACGGAATCCATACTGTCGTCGGAAAGTTCAGATATTCCTTCAAAATAAAGCAAAATACTGCTGCCATAACGAATTGCCCGGCCAGTTTTTGTTTAGCCGTAAGGCCCAGGTTGCGGTGTTTGACTGCCTTGATGGAATCATCAAGAAAACCGATGATTCCATGTCCTAGTGTCAGAAACAGCGCCAGTCCCTTGCGCAGATCCATGGGATTGAAAATAAGGCAGGACACGACAAGCGCTGTCAGAATCAGGATACCGCCCATAGTAGGCGTGCCAGCCTTGTATTTATGACTCTCTGGCCCTTCTTCCCGTTCAGACTGGCGGGCATGAAATTTCTTCAGTTCCCGGATGACCAGCGGCCCCAGAGCCAGAGCTATGATCAGACTGACAGCAAAACCAAAGAGCAGTGTATTTAACATTCACATTACTTCCTTTCGAAATATGGCAGTATCTTTTCCATGGCAAATCCCCGGGAACCCTTAAGCAGAACCGTATCTCCCGGCTGGATAATTTGCCTGAGGCAATCCGCCGCTCCGGCATGATCCTGTGCCGTATATACAGCGCCGAGCCCATTTTTTCTGGCAGCATCTGCAATATAGGATGCCGGACTGCCCATGGTAATGAGCGCATCCAGCCCTAATTCCGCTGCTTCAGCTCCTATTTTTTCATGTTCCCGGACCGTCCAGTCCCCTAATTCCAGCATTCCGCCAAGAACAGCGATTTTCCGTCCTTTTGTCAGCAACGCCAGCGATTTCAGCGCTTCACTCATAGAAGCCGGATTTGCATTATACGCATCATTGATAAAGGTATATTCGCCAAGATGAATCAATTCCTGCCGCATTGGCATACCGCGGTACTCGGACAATCCTTTTTGTAACTGATGTTCTGTTAGTCCCAGAACCCGTCCGACAGCAATAGCAGCCAGTGCATTATAGACATTGTGGCTGCCTATGAGCGGCATGTGGATATCCATGACCTGATCAAAGCACCGACAGGCAAACCGCAGCCCCTTCTCACTGCAGACAACGCGGCTGGCCCGGATAGCAGCATTGCTTTCAATACCGTATCCGACTACCTTGCCGCGGCACAAATCGGCCATTGCCGCTACATACGAGTCATCCTGATTCAGTATGGCAACGCCATCTTCTGACAATGCCCGGACGAGTTCACTTTTAGCCCGGGCAATATTATCCTGCGACCCCAACAGCTCAATGTGACTCTTGCCGACATTGGTGACCACACCTATATCCGGTTCTGCAATAGCCGCCAGTTCCGCAATCTGCCCCAGACCACGCATGCCCATTTCCACAACGCAGGCCTCATGTTCCGGCGTAAGCTGCAGCAGCGTTTTCGGAAGGCCGATTTCATTATTAAAATTTTTTTCTGTCTGGAGCACACGATATTTCTGCGACAGCACGGCTGCAATCATGCTGCGTGTAGAAGTCTTTCCTACAGAACCCGTAACGGCGATGACAGGAATCGAAAAACGGCGGCGGTGAAAACGCGCCAGGTCCTGATATGCTTTGCGTGTATCCGTAACTATGACAACAGCAAACCCCTCTTGTTTATATTCAGGGCGGTCTTCAGCTACTACGGCACCGGCAGCCCCACGTTCTTTAGCCTGAAGCACGTAATCGTGACCATCAAATGTTTCTCCTTTGAGAGCTACAAAAAGCGCCCCTTCTGTAATAGCCCGTGTATCTGTCTCTACCTGAGAAAATACGGAATCGTCCACAACGGGATACAGCAGTCTGCCGCCAGTAGCCTTTTCTACCTCCTGTAACGTGAACGCAGCCATTTTTATCTCCCCTTTGCAGCCAGCACGGCATCCCTTGCGACCTCACGGTCATCAAAATGGATGGTACCGGTCTTCAATATCTGATAATCTTCATGCCCCTTACCAGCAATCAGTACAATATCGCCGCTTTGTGCCAATTCTACGGCACGGAAAATAGCATCACGGCGATTGACGATCACTTCATGATGCTGGCCGGGTTTCAACCCATCTTTTACACCGGCTTCCACTTCCTGAACAATGGCTTCCGGGTCTTCTGACCGCGGATTATCGGAAGTGACGATGGGGATATCAGCATGTTCTGCAGCAATACGTCCCATAATCGGACGTTTTGTACGATCGCGGTCGCCCCCGCAGCCGAACACGCAGAGTATACGGACCGGATTCATGGCACGGGCTGTCGTCAATGCTTTTTCCAGACTGTCCGGCGTATGAGAATAATCGACGACAATAGCAAAATCCTGTCCGGCTTCTACGAGTTCAAAACGGCCTGGTACGGAATGGAAAGACTGGATAGCTTTATCAATCGTCTGTTCATCTACGCCTTCTGCATGGGCAGCTCCGATTGCCGCCAGTGTATTATACACGTTGAACAAGCCTGTAATGTTCATATTCAGATGGACATTGACAAAGGGTCCCGTAACATCAAAGGATGAACGTTTCAGTTCCACCGATAAGTTAGCTGCTTTTAAATCAGCTGCTTTTTCTACGCCGTAGGTCAGTACGTTGCAGTGGCAGGTTTTCAGGATTCCTTCTGCATAAGGGTCATCAATGTTGACTATAGCTGTCTTATTATCCTTAACATGTTCATCGAGACTGATGTTCTGGAATAATTTGCATTTGGCTGCCAGATAGTTTTCCATCGTCTTGTGGAAATCCAGGTGATCTTGTGTCAGATTCGTAAATACCGCCGTATCATATTCAATCCCGGCCACGCGGTTTAAAGCCAGGGCATGGCTCGACACTTCCATGACGACATGAGTAACGCCACGGTCATACATAAGCGCCAGGAAGCGTTGCAGATCAATAACATCCGGCGTCGTATTGTGAATAGGAAGTTCTTCATCGTCAATCAGCGCATGGATGGTTCCCAGAAGGCCCACACGATGGCCGGCAGCTTTCAGGATATGATAAATAATATGGCTCGTCGTCGTTTTGCCATTTGTCCCCGTAACGCCGATCATGCGCATTTTCTTTCCCGGATAATCATAAAAATAAGGAACTATATCTTCAACGGCATGATGCACATCCGGCACCATGATTTGCACGGCATTGCCGGGAAGGTCCAGATGTTTGGTCGTAAGCACTGCAACGGCCCCTTTCTCTACAGCCTGGGATGCATATACGGCCCCGTCTGTATGAACGCCGCTGAAGCAGACGAACAAATCTCCCTTTTCGATTGACCGGGAATCGGACGAAATGCCCGTAATCATAGTATTGGCATTGCCATCCACATTATATATACCTTTAATTTGTTTGCAGAGTTCATTAACTGATTTCATTTCATTTCCTCCTATACAGGTAATTCATATGTTAACAGAACAGGAAACAACAATAGCAGCCTTAAATTAAGGCTGCTCATACCCGCTTTACCGGCTGCTGTCACCTGTTCCCGTCTTATCATGAGACTGGCCATACAGCACGGTCACCGGAACCGTCATACCGAGTTTCTGCGCCGACGTATAAATTCGTTCCGGCGTCTCCAATTTGGCAATATCAACGCGGAGCACTTCATTTTCTCTCTGCAGCTGCTGGGCATGAAGCTTTTTCTGCATCAGTGCATAGCTGAAATTAGTTTTAACGGCAGAAAGCGCAATGTATGCCAGCAGGAAAAAGCATACCAGCAGTAAAACAGATATAGTCTGCGCAAGCAGCCTGGCGAATTTTCTTTCATCCGCACCGGTCCGGTGCCCCACAGAACGTGACGCTTCATAGTGAATGTATCCAGCTTTTCTGGCCAGCATATTATAACACATCCAATCAAATATTAAAAACGAAAATTCCTCTGCCTATCCATCACTTACGAATTCCGACGCGTAATTTAGCACTTCTGGCCCGGGGATTCTGTTCCAGTTCATCTTCTCCCGGCGTGATGGCATGGCGCTGTATCTTTAAAATGGCATGATGGTGACACGTGCAGACAGGCATATCGGGAGGACAGATACAATCCGTTGCCAATCGTTTCAACGTCTGCTTGACAATGCGGTCTTCCAGAGAATGGAAGGTTATAACACAGATATGTCCGCCCGGTTTTAACCGCTGCGCTGCCGTTTCGACGGCATCATGGAGAATACCCAGTTCATCATTGACTTCAATCCGGATTGCCTGAAACGTCCGCTTGGCCGGATGCGGTCCATCCTTGCGGGCTCCCGCAGGAATAGCTTTCTTGATGACGGATACGAGTTCAGCCGTATGACTAATGGGCTTCTGCTGCCGTTCCCTGACGATAAATTCAGCAATACGGCTGGCCCAGCGTTCTTCCCCATAGTCTTTGACAACACGGTATAACTCAGCTTCACTATATGTATTGACCACATCGTAAGCGCTTTTCCGGGCAGACCGGTCCATCCGCATATCAAGTGGCCCGTCCTGCATATAGGAAAAACCCCGTTCCGGCGTATCCAGCTGGTAACTCGACACGCCCAGGTCAAACATGACCCCGTCCACGGCATCTATGTGCAGCTTGTCCAGGACCTGGCCCAGGTTGCGGAAATTTTCCTGCACCGGTATAAAATGGCAGGCCGTCCCTTTCATATGGGCTGTAGCCGCCGCAATGGCATCCTCATCCTGATCGAGTCCAATCAGCGTTGCATCACCGGCCAGCCGTTCGGCCAATACGCGGGAATGACCTCCCCCTCCCAGTGTGCAGTCTACATATATACCATGGGGATCACCGATGAGATGATTAATTGTTTCATTTCGTAATACACTGACATGATGAAATTCCATGAGTACTCCTATATGTCCAGATCCAGATCTTCCAGATCTTCAGCAATCTCTTCCATCGCCGGCACGGTACGGGCGGCATATTCTTCATAAGATTGTTTGTCCCAGATTTCTATGCTGTCACCTGTGCCGATGACTGTAACTTCTTTTTTAAGGCCGGCATATTCCCGCAGCGTTCCGGGAATCAGGATACGGCCTGTACGGTCAAATTCAACTTCGGCCGCACTGCCAAAGAGAAATCGTTTAAATGCCCGGACCTTTTCTTTACTGGTCCTTAATTTTTTCATCTTATCAGCCAGATTTCTCCAGGCATCCTGTGTATATACAGAAAGGCAGCCTTCCAGTCCACGGGTTACTATACAATGCGTTCCCAATTCTTCACGAAATTTCGCCGGCATAATAACACGGCCTTTTGTATCAATAGAATGCGAATATTCTCCCATGAACATAGCGTCGCCCCCCCTTTCCGTATTATCTATCACTTTTCACCACATTTTACCACATTTTCACACCCGATGACAATAATATTGCTTAATCTGATAAAGATCTGAAAAAAAAGATAAAAAAATACTGCAGAAAAAAACAAGATGTATTTTGTTTCTTCCTACAGTATGTATGATACAACATAGCCAAACTTATTATATTTTGATTATCCGTGTAGCAGTTCATCCAGCCAGGTATCTTCCAGAACAATGTCCTGCGTCGTCATCTTTTGAAAATCGCACCGGCGGACTAATTCCTCTTTATGATACAGACGCCTTTCCGTAACCAGTCTGCCGGCCAGGGCCAGTGCAGATAAAATGGCATCAGCCATGACACCGCGTTCACGAAGGCTGCGGACTGTTATGCCTTTCTGTCTCTTAGAAAGACGGTTACCAGACGTATCAACCAGCATCGGAACATGGGTATACGAAGGTGCCCTATACTCCAGCACCTTCATGAGCCATATCTGCTGGGCTGTCGAAGATAACAAATCCCGGCCGCGCAGCACATGGGTAATGCCCATAGCCCCGTCATCGACGGCAACGGCCAATTGATATGCATACAGGCCATCGGCACGCCGGACAACGAAATCACCACAAACACGGGGCAGATAATCCGAAAAAGCCCCATAGCAGCCATCCGTAAACGAGACAGAAACGTCCGGGACGTGGACGCGCCAGGATGGCTTCCGGTCCATATGACGGCGCTGTTCTTCCGTCATGCCATAACAATGCCCATCATATACAAGATGCTCCCCTTCATGGGGCGCTCCTATGGCCTGCAATCTGGCACGGCTGCAATAACAGGGGTACAACAGATGTTTTTCCTGCAGCTCCTGCATGGCTTTTTCATATAGCGGATACCGTTCCTGCTGGATATATGATCCGTAAGAGCCGCCTTTTCCAGGCCCTTCATCCCAGTCCAACCCCAGCCAGGCCAGATCTTCCAGCAGTGCCTTTACATATACAGGCTTAGACCGCTGTTCATCGATATCTTCTATGCGCAGTACCAGAGTTCCATTCTGTTGCCGTACCTGCAGCCAGGCAAGAAAGGCAGTCCATACATTTCCCAAATGGATATAGCCCGTCGGGCTGGGTGCAAAACGTCCCCGCATACTATTCACATCCTAATCCGGCAAGGAAATGAGGTTGTCAAACAAAGCAGCTGCATCCTTTATTTTACCTTCTCCCCCCATCACGCAAAGGCAATTATCATTCATGACCGCCCGCACTAATGGTGCCAGAGCCCGGATATCTGCAGCCGTCGTCTGTAAGAGCTGATCCCGGCGCTGCTGAACCAGGGCCTGTGTCATATGGGAGAAATAGCGGTTCATCGCCTTATCTCCCCTTAGCGAAGGTGTCAGTGGAATATCAATGCGGCTCAATGTACCAATGACATACTTTGTCATTTCCCGGTCTGTAACGTCGAATTGTTCCAGATAATCTGCCAGATCATCGTACGCTCTGACGCTGCTTTCCAGATTGGGGTCGCGATACGAGCAGAACACCATGTCGCCATTGCCGTAAAAACGGGTAAACGCCCCGTACGCTCCTCCCTGGACACGAATCTTCGTCCAGAGATATCCATATTGCAAAATCGTATCCAGAACCATCATAGAACCGGTGTACACAAAGCCATGGCTGCGGAAATTCCCACCTTTTGCTACGTACTGAACCTTGCCACTGGTCATGATGCCTTCGTTTTTACGTTGACCGCCCAGACGGCAAAGGTCTGTGCGTTTTTCTCCCTGGGGCAATTGTTGCGCCCAGTCCGGCAAAAGTCCTATGACCTGCTGGTAATCTTCTGTATCACTCGTTATTTCCAGCGTCATAGCCGCCCGGGTGAATACCTTCTTCATGACATGCTGCAGCTTCATGATTGTATCATCCGTTTTCGTCCTGATTCCGGCAGCAATCCGGCTGATAAATTCATAGTACGAAAATTCGCCGGCATCGCAGAATCCTTCTACCGGTGATACATAAGACAGAACGCGGTGCATGACCAGCGTATGCCCCCGGCGGAATGCATCCATATCCCAGCCCGCTTTGGTTTCCTCGACCAGTTCAATGAGACGTTCTGTATTGGTAAAAAGTGTTTCTGTCGTAATTTCCCGCATCAGACGGATCAGTTCCGGCATATTCTGACGGAGTGCCTTAGCCGTTACCTTAAAGACAGGCATGTACTGCCCATTATCTTCACAATCAGAAAAAGCAGATACGGCGCAATCGATACCTCCAGTATACAAATCAATGAGGGAAGCCAGTTCTCCATATGTATGATCTTTCGTATCCATGTCTCCTAAAAGATCACTGAGGAGATATACATAGGAAATCTCTTCCGGGGTAAAACCATGGAGGTCAAAATACGCATTGACATAGGTGATACCGTTTGTATGATCCGGTACATGGCACACCGTAATCCCACTTTCAGAAGACGTTTGCATTTCTATTTCTTCCGCTTTATGTTCCAGATCATCCCGGGAAAGAGTGGGGATAGTCAACAAAGCTTCGGGGGAATCGGGTGCAGCCTGTCTCTTTTTCAAGGCCTTGGATGCTTCAACAATCTGCTGTATGTCTTCAGCAGATAAAGTCTTTTTATACGCTGCCAGTCTGTCAGCCACAGCCTGATCATGTTTTTCTGTCAGACCGGGTTCCGGGACCAGTGTAACAAGAGCATAATACGGGTTATCCAGTATATATTTCTTGATAAGAGATTCATAATATCCGCTGTCAATCCCCCGGCGGAGAGTCTGCAACGCATCTTCATATTGCAGAGAAGCCAGCGGATCTTTATCGTACAGCCAGGTATCCATGCAACGGATACCATAAATCAATCCCTTGGGACGACCGGCAAAATCGGCTTCCCGCAAAGTAAATTCAATGCGGTTCAGGGCACCGGTCAATAAGGTCTTATCCACGCCTTCCTGAATCATCTTTGTCAGGAACTGCCGGACAACCGGTAAAATCTTGGCCTGTTTATCCGGGTCTGAACCATTGATGGAAATTCCCCACAACGGCTGCAGGATACCATCCTGGAAATCACCGGACACATCGCGGCCGACACCGGCATCGACGAGAGCTTTTTTCAGGGGCGCCGCCGGCGATTGCAACAGGACGTACGTCAGCACCTTAAAAGCCAATGCCAGTGTCGTATCCAAAGCATCGTCAATGACATAGGTCAGACTGTGCAGTGTCTTCTGCTGTGTTTTTTCTCCTGAAGCGATGCCATACGGATAGGTACGGACGCAACTGCCCGGGCAGGCTTGTCTTTTGATGGCTGAATCGATATGTGCTGCATGGAATTTACTGAGATATTCAGAATCGATAAAATCCAGTGTGCCGTCAACATCCAAATCCCCATACAGAAAGATATAACTGTTGGAAGGATGATAATAGGCCTTATGGAAAGCCGTAAAAGCCTCTTGCGTCAAATTGGGAATATCGTCAGGATCCCCACCTGATTCTACGCCATACGTTGTATCGGGAAACAGGTTTTCCATGACATGGCGTTCCATAAGTGAATCGGGAGAAGAAAAGACGCCTTTCATTTCATTGTAAACGACGCCGCTGTACGTCAGAGGTGCTTCCGGGCTGTCCATTTCATAGTGCCAGCCTTCCTGCATCAGTACCTGTCCATCTTTCAGCATATTAGGGAAAAACACGGCGTCCAGATATACATCCATCAGGTTATGGAAATCCTTTGCATTCCGGCTTGCTACAGGATACATGGTCTTATCAGGAAATGTCATCGCATTGAGAAATGTATTGAGAGACCCTTTGACCAGTTCTACAAACGGTTCTTTCAATGGAAATTTCCGGGAACCGCACAATGTGGAATGTTCACAAATATGGGGTACACCTGTACTGTCAGAAGGCGTCGTGCGAAAAGAAATGGAGAACACCTTATTGTCGTCTTCATTCTGGATATACAGGACGCGGGCCCCGGATTGGACGTGGGTCATTTCATAGGCCTGGCTATCCAGTTCTTTAACATAAACGGACCGGTCTATGTGAAATCCATGCAGCGTGTCTTTTACTTTCAATGTCATAAAAAAGCCTCCTCTTACGACTGTGTATGAAGAATAATATCGCCTAATGCTTCCACATCAGGGGCAAAATAATCAGGCGGATAGGCTTCCTGTTCTGCCTTGCTTCCATATCCGAACCCGACGAGGATGACAGGCAGCTTCGTTTCTCTGGCACCGATGACATCATATTTCCTGTCGCCTACCATGACAGCCTTGCCTTCTGCCTGTGGTCCGATTGTATCGAGAACCTGCTGGATGACATCAGCTTTTGTTTCGTTGCCTCCAAGAGTACTGCCGGCGACGAGTTCCACCCGCTGGCTGATCCCGAATTTCTCACATATGGCCCGGGCATGTACAGTCGGTTTGGACGTAGCAACATACGATTTGATGCCCGCTTCCTTTAATTGATCCAGAAGAGCCAGGATTCCCGGGAACGGATGGTTTTCAAAACGCCCTTTGGTACCGTACCGTTCCTGGAATGTATCATACAGACGCCGCGCTTTTTCTTCGGAAAAGCCATAAACCTGGGTAAACGTCGTCATCATCGGCGGGCCGACGACAATGTGCTGGTCCAGCCGTCCTTCCGTTGATTCCCCAAGCTTCAGCAGTGCATATTCTACAGACTTGATGATTCCTTCTTTCGAATCAGTCAGAGTCCCGTCTAAATCAAATAGTACATGTTTGAACATGTTTCTCCTCCTGCTATATGGTATTACTTTTACATATCTTATATATAATATCATATTTGAGAATGGTTATCCAGTATAAGGAGTATGAAAAAGAGAGTTGCCGCCAAATGAGCGCACTGCTCATGCAGGGACAACCCTCTCTTTAAGTTTGCGATATTATTTCACGATAGTTTTATTTTACGACAACTAATTCATACTGGCGCGTGCCGAGACCGATTTCTTCTGCATGTACCAGCGTTTCATCCCAATTGACACGGGGATTGCTGTCAAGGAAGTGGTCGTGATGATGATGCCAGTCTGGTTTTGCCAGATTATCCGCCAACTGGCTGTTGGGCAGAGGCTGTTGTTTCTGGCAGGCATCGACGCAAGCCTGATCCAGTGCTACCGGATCAAAGGAAGCAAACATGCCGATGTCCGGAAGGATAGGAGCATCGTTTTCAGCATGACAGTCGCAGTTCGGTGAAATATCCATGACAAGATTGATATGGAAGCAGGGCCGGTCCTGGCAGACGGCCTGGGCATATTCAGCCATTTTGCGGTCTAATTTATCATTGGCATCCCATTGTACCGTCTGGATAGCGTCAAAAGCACAAGCACCGATGCAACGGCCACAGCCTTTACAAAGTTCTTCATTGATATGAGCTACGTCATTTTCGTATGTAATGGCGTCGGATCCGCATTCTTTAGCACAGCGATGGCAGTTGCGGCAATTTTCCTCGATGACTTCCGGTTTGCCTGACGAATGTTGTTCCATTTTTCCTGCCCGGCTGCCACAGCCCATGCCGATATTTTTTATAGCACCGCCAAACCCGGTTGATTCGTGACCTTTGAAATGAGCCAGGCTGATAAAGACATCGGCATCCATGACGGCCCGACCGATTTTGGCATTCTGTACGTATTGCCCATTTTTTACAGGGACTTCTACTTCATCGGTACCGCGCAGCCCATCCGCGATAATGATCTGACAGCCCGTAGTCACCGTATTATAGCCGTTGAGATTGGCGCAGTCCATATGTTCCAGGGCGTGTTTACGGCTGCCCGGGTAGAGCGTATTACAGTCCGTAAGAAATGGCTTCCCTCCCATTTCTTTTACCAGATCTGCTACAGCCTTGACATACTGGGGACGGATAGATGCCAGACACCCCAGTTCACCAAAATGCATCTTGATAGCAACGAATTTTCCATCCATATCAATGTTGCCAATGCCGGCACGGCGGCAGAGTTTCTGCAGTTTCATCAGATTATTCGTACCTACTTTACAGCGGAAATCTGTAAAATATACTTTTGCTTTTTCCATATTGCCCTCCTGTCATACAATACACACCATAACTATATTACAACATCATTATCATATCACATGGAGCCCGCTCAAAGTCAAGTAAAACAAAGCCGGCTGCCTGTCATCATAAAAGAGACAGGACAGCCGGCTGATTATATTACCATTTTATCTATTGAATGGTTTATTTCTTCCAGAACTGTTCCGCTTTGGCAATGTTGCCACGGATAGCATCGCAGCAGCGCTTGAATTCTGCTTTTTCATCATCAGTCAGCGTGTATTCCATGACCTGTTCTACCCCATTGGCACCGACGACAGCAGGAATACCGCAATAAATACCTGTTTCACCATATTCGCCGTCGAGATAAGCACTGACAGGCATAATCTTCTTTTCATCATGCAAAATGGAACGGACAACGGTAGCCCCTGTAGCAGCTACACCATATTCCGTGCATTTTTTCCCTTTAAAGGTAGTCCAGGCACCGTTGATGACGCGTTTCGTCATTTCTTCATGATCAAAGTCAAAGCGAGGATCGCCTTTCAATTCGGAAAGCGGTTTGCCATGGAAAGAAATGAGAGACCAGGGAACCATCTGAGCATTGCCATGTTCGCCCATCATGAATGCCGTGAACGAATGGTGTTCCAAATTCGTCTGCTGAGAAATGGCACTGATGAGCCGGGACGAATCAAGGCCGGTCCCTGTACCAAATACGCGGTTGCGTGGCAGACCGCTCAGTTTCTGTACCAGGTCGGTAATGACATCGCAGGGATTGGTAATATTGACAAAAATGCCGTCAAATCCGCCAGCCATGATTTTATCGACAAAGCTGGCTACTTCCCTGACAGAATTTTCCATTTCGCTGTCACGGTTCAACGTTGCCAGTAATTCAATTTTACCAACGGCATTAACAATGACATCGCAGTCTGCCAAACCGGCATAATCTACAACTTTATATACGACGCGGTGAGGCATAAAATACGCAGCATCCATCAGGTCATTGCATTCACTGGCTACTTTATCAGCGTTTTTATCACATAGCTTGACTTCATCAGCAACCCCCATCATTCCCAGATTATACGCAACATGAGCGCCAACGTGGCCTAATCCAACTACACCAACAATTCTTTTTTTGATACTCATGATAAATTCCTCTTTTCTCGCAGAAAATTATGTTACAGAGTTCACAAATCTCTATACGTATATGATAGGCCTGTCCTTTTGATTTGTAAATGAGTAATCATTTGTAATTCAAAATAAGAATGAATTTTAATACATACAAAACGCAAGTTAATCGTATAATCTCGAATATTTATCTCTCTAAATGCATCTTATACCAATGCTTATGATTTTTTGTCATGCTTTTTGTTTTCTGTTTCGTCTATCGGTGTCACATCGATCGTATAGGAATACCTGTTATTTTTATCACGCATCGCTGCTTCATATCCCCGGCGGTACGAGGCATCTGCCGAATGATCTTTCCCGCGAATCTTATGCCATAACCAGCGCACGGCTGCAATCAATGCCATGAACAGGAGAAGATTCATGAACAGCCCCAGAATAGTTGATAAGATTCCCATACTGCCCCATCCTAAAAGGCCGGCCAGCATACTCCCCAGGAACATACCTCCTGCCAGGAATCCTATGTTACGGAGCGTATTCCCCCATCGTGAAGTCTGTGATGCGGCCGTGCCTGCTCCGTTACCAGCTGTTTTAGCCTGCTGTCGGGTATTGGTAGTGCCAGTTTCTGATTTAGGAGCCTGCCTTGTCGTATTTCCCGTATTACTTGCCGGCTTCGTCATCGCCGGTGCCGTACGAGGTGCTGACTTGACAGAAATCCCACCTTTAGCAGCCCAGACTACATCTGAATGGGTAAAAACAGGTGCGGCGGTCAGACAAAATACACTGATGGCAATAGAAATAGCAACATTTTTTATTTTCATATACAGAAACTCCCTTTCATGAGAATATATGGTTTCGTCATGGAATTTATAAATAGAACTTATATATATTATATCATAGGCAGTCAAAGCATTGACAAATCGCCGGTTTACTCATCAAATTTTAATTTTTTATATTTTCGTTATTAATATTTTTAATTTTACGTCGTTGATTTTTTTCTTTTTTATGATATACTTAGGTCATAAAAGGTAAATTTTATGGTTCTATTAAAATTTACAGTAGCGGAGAATAAGAAATGTACCAGTTATTATTTTACATCTGCTAAAAAATGTGAGCTCATAAAGCGCAGGTATAGTTTGGGCCTATATTTGTGTGCAACCATTTTTAATCAGTACAGCTGGACGGGATTTCAGTTACAGGAAGCGCATCTTTATTCTCCGCATCCGATGGGAGGTATGATGTATGAGTAAGGGTAGTAATCAAAGTTCCAGAGTCATTGCTATTGGTCTTATGTTGTTTGCATTATTCTTTGGTGCCGGCAACCTGATTTTCCCGTCATCGATGGGACAAAATGCCGGCTATAACGTCTGGTGGTCCGTTCTGGGCTTCATCATCAGCGGGGTAGGACTTCCGCTGGCCGGTGTACTTGCCATGGGATATTCGGGCTGTGAAGACCTGCGCCAGCTGGCAAGCCGCGTAGGGCTTAAATACGGTCTCGTATTTTCCGTCGTAGTATATCTGACCATCGGTCCCTGGTTCTGTATTCCCCGTACAGGCAGCGTATCCTATGAAATCGCTGTACGGCCTTTCCTGAATAGTGGCGGTTCTGATATGGAAATGACAGCCTTCCTGGTACTATTCTTCATTATTTCCTATTGGCTGTCTGCCAACCCGTCCAAACTGGTCGATCGCATCGGCAAAATCCTGACACCATGTCTGCTGGTAACAATCGTCATGTTGATTTTAAAATCCTATCTCACCCCGATGGGTGTCCCTCAGGCTCCAACTGCTCATTACGCTACAGCCAGCATGGCTGCCGTTCAGGGTTTCATCGACGGATACGGCACTATGGATGCCATGGGCTCCTTCGTATTCGCTATTTTAGTCATTAAATTCGTCAAAGAAAACGGCGCTGATACACCGCAGAAGGTGACACGGGATGTTTTTAAAGCCGGTCTTCTGGCAGCAGCCTGCCTGGGATTCGTCTATGTATTCATTGCTGACCTCGGTGCAACGAGTGTGCAGGCACTGGGAATCCTGGAAACCGGTGCTCCCGTCCTTGCCAACAGTGCCCTGATACTTTTTGGCAATGCCGGTGCAATCCTCTTGGCGGTCATCGTCCTCTTAGCCTGCTTATCCACCAGTATCGGCCTTCTCACATCGTGTGCTACCTTCTTCAATGAAATTTATGACCGCATCAGTTATACAGCCTATCTGCGGGGCTTTACCATTGTCTCTTTCCTGATTGGCACATTTGGTCTGCTGACGATTATCAAGACAGCCATTCCGGTCCTGATGTTCCTCTACCCGCTTACGGTGGCAACGATATTCCTCACGTTCATGCACAATGTGTTTAATGGAAACCGCATCGTCTACATTTCTACCATAGGGTTCACTTGTTTCTCCGCCCTTATCAGCGGATTAGAAACAGCCGGTGTTCCCCTTGGATCGCTATCTGAGTTGATGAACACCTATGTTCCCTTCCAGGCTATCGGTCTCGGCTGGATCATCTTTGCCCTCACCGGATTCGTCGTCGGCCTGATTGCAGCTGCAATTCTAAAGAAGCCGGAAACGTTACCCGATGAAGCTTGAAATGTTCTGATAAAAAGTTAAAAACAAGAGAGGAGCCTCTAATGAAAATCACAGTTTTCACGAGAGGCTCCTCTCTTGTTTTGTCTTACACGCCCAGTGCATACACGATGACCGGTATGACTGCTGCAAACAATACCGTACTGGCCGTCACAATGCCTGTCGCGTACCGTACGTCACCATGGGCTTCATTGGCAAGAATCGGCAGTACCGCCATGATAGGCAGGGAAGACTGGACGATGTAGGTATCAAATTCCAATGCCGGCATAGGGCCTAACAGGTCCTGGCCAGCGATAAGCACGACCGCCATGACGGCCGGTGCCAGAATCAGACGGCCTGTAAACCCGGCAATGGTATCTCTGTCAAAGGAAATATTGCCCACCCCGGCCTTAGCCAGGGCCAGTCCAATGTACAACAGGGATAAGGGGGTAACTAGGCTGCCGATATAACCAGCTGCCGTCATCACCGGGGCCGGAACGGATATATCTGCCAGCAAAAAGAGAAAGGCAATCAGACAACTGGTAAGAGGCGGCGGACAAAGCTTTTTCAGATTAAAATGCCGTCTTTCTGTGCCCGCCGCATCGGATGGATCGTCTGCCACGAGAAATGCCCCAATTGTCCAGCAGGACGTATTGCAAAACAGAAAATATGCCAGAAAATACGGCATGGCTTCTTCACCGAATAAGGCCATATTGAGAGGCCAGCCGATAAATAAAGTATTCGTATTCGCTACAGCCGCAACAAAACTGCCATGACGGCCAGCCGGAACATGCGTCATGCGGGCCCAGATCCAGCCCAGGACATACCAGGCGATCACTCCGACAGCGACCAGTGTAAACCCTTCTGACAATTGGCGCACCATACTGAGGGACATGTATTTCATCATAGATACGAAAACAGCAGCCGGCAATGCAATATTCATGATGATTTTTGAAATATCATTGCCAAAGGAATCGGACAAATACTGTTTCTTCTCCAGCACATATCCCGTCAGAATAATGAGTAATATAGGAATAATACTTTCTATCGATGCTGTAAAGGCCATACGAGTCTCGTCCTCCCGGAAAATTGATGAAATCACATTAGCTATTATAGTATATTTATGATGTTTGTCCAGAAAAAATCAGTATCTTAGCATACTAATATATCAATCATCTATGTTGCCTTACGTATACCCTGTCTGGCCGCATACAACAAAACAGACAAATATGATTTCATAATAAAGAGCTGCCCCATCAGGGATATCCTGGTGTGACAGCTCCGCATTTCATTGTTTCTTACTATTGCCAGTTTTATAATCGATGGTAATCCCTGGCTGGTTATTATAGACAAAGACATTGAACTTGATGCCAGCCCCCTTGTCTTCTACCGACCATGCCTCCATCTGTACCCCGCGGGCAACGAGATCATTGCCGGAAAAAATGGGAGTTACCCGGTACAAAACGTGATGATTCGTTTCTTTAATGTAATCGGCTACCATATTTTCAAAAGGAAGCATACCTTCGACGTTGAGATACCGCGTACCTGTGATCAGATTTTTAGGATTGGCATTTTCTGCTGTCAACTGATATCCAATAAGGTGACAGCGGTTGTACAGATATTTCCCATCGACATTATCATACTTGGCCAGATGCCATCCGCTTGGTTTGACACTGCCTATGGCACCCCTTTTTTTGGTAGGCATAAGATCTTTTCCTATATTGGCATAGGCCGGACCGCAACGTCCCAGTGAATCAAGCTCACTGTACCTTTCAAAAGATTTCTTCGTCTTGTCTTTGTCAGGAAAATCAGGAACATTATTATGGATGACAACATACGGCTTCCCTGAAAATGCCGGAATGTTAGAAAGATCAAACGATTCTTCCTTATTTCCCTTAACTTGTACAGTCTGATTCTGTACCTTCTTTTCATGCGACGATGTCTTCTGTGACTGTCCGCAAGCCGTAAGAATAAGGCAAAAGGCAAGCAGCAGCACCATCAGTATCTTGGTCAGATGTCTCATTTTGCATATACCTCTTCTGTAATAGTATCATGGGAAAATCCCGAAAAGTCATGACTTTCCTGCAACCTCCAGGGACTTTCCAGGGTAATATCAAAATACATGTCAGACGGATAGGCCCTGTTCCAGCGGAAAAGAATGATTTTTTCGATACGATCTGCATAGGGAAGGACTGCCTTATCTTCAACAAAGCAGAAATCGCCCTGGCCAGCCTGATTCAAAAAATCGTCGTCAACGTGGATCCGGTCCGCCGCTTCTGTGAACATGGACGCAGAATACGCATCCATCCAGATGCCTTTTGTACCGGCAATTTCCAGCATCCTCTGTCGCAATTTCCGGTCCTGGCTCTGACGGCGCTGATTGAAACAAAGCCCGCCATGATCGTCTACTACTGTCATGATAATCATGAACTCACCTCCTGATACGTACCATTATATCATAGAGTGTCCGCTAATAGAAAAAGGATCCAGGCCGCAGCCTGAATCCTTTTTTCTATTAGCAGGAATATTATTCTCTGCCTGCCATCTTGGCATAGTATTTGTAACGATCTTTAAGATCCTGTACTTCTTTCTTATACAGTGCATCAGCACGTTCAGGGAAGTTGATCTTAAGTCTTCTGTAACGGTTTTCGCCGTTGAGGTAATCCATAACTTTATCCGTATCCGGTTCCGGAGAATCAAGCTGGAACGGGTTCTTGCCCTGTGCAGCCAGACGCGGATCGAAACGATAGAGATGCCAGTAACCGCATTCGACAGCTTTCTTCATTTCCAGCTGTGTCGTACCCATACCGGCGCGGATGCCGTGTTCCAGGCACGGGCAGTAGCAGATGACGATGGACGGGCCATCATACGATTCAGCTTCGCGGATAGCGCGGAGAGTCTGAGCCTGGCTGTAACCCATAGCAACCTGGGCAACATATACATAGCCATAGGTCATGGCAATGGCACCGAGGTCCTTCTTCTTAATGACTTTACCGCCTGCAGCGAATTTAGCTACAGCAGAAGTCTGTGTAGATTTAGAAGACTGACCGCCTGTGTTGGAGTAAACTTCCGTATCTACGACGAGGATATTGACATCACGGTTCTGGGCAATTACCTGGTCTACGCCGCCGAAGCCGATATCATAAGCCCAGCCGTCACCACCAATAGCCCATACGGACTTCTTGGAAACGAATTCGCGGTTCTGAAGGACGAATTTAACTTCTTCCGTCTGTTCTGCTTTTTCCAGAGCATCGAGAAGAGCATCCGATACTTCACGGGATTTCTTGCCATCTTTGTAGTTGGCAAGGTATGCATCGATTTCCGCTACGCATACGCCCTGTTCTTTGAGGCTGTTCAGGCGGATAATGATTTCCTTCTGAATGGCGTCCTGAGCGTGGAAGTAGCCATATGCAAATTCAGCATTGTCTTCGAACAAGGACTGTTCCCAGCAGGGCCCGAAGCCGCGTTCGTCCTTGCAGTACGGAGTCATCGGCAGAGATCCGCCATAAGCAGAGGAGCAGCCGGAAGCATTGGCAATGTACATGCGGGAACCGAAGAGCTGTGTAACCATCTTGATGTACGTCGTTTCAGCACAGCCAGCGCAGGCCGGGGAGAATTCGAAGTACGGTTTGGCAAACTGGGCAGCTTTGACGTTTGCATCGCTGATAACATCTTTCTTAAGATATTTTTCTTTCATTGCATATTCATTGAAGTTATCCTGCTGATCGATTTCGTCCTGCATCGGAACCATCGTAAGAGCGCCTTTTTCTTTCATCGGGCAGACCGTCGTGCAAACGCCGCAGCCGAGGCAGTCATACGGAGAAATCTGCATGCGGTAGCTGTAGTTTTCCAGGCCTTTGCCTTTAGCCTGGACCGTTACAAAGTTAGCCGGAGCATCAGCTTTTTCGGCATCCGTTACGAGGACCGGACGGATAGCAGCATGCGGGCAGGCCATGGAGCAGCTGTTGCACTGTGCGCAGACTTCAGCATTCCAGTGAGGAACATTGATAGCAACGCCACGTTTCAGATAAGCCGTCGTGCCGTTCTGCCATGTGCCATCGAATACACCGTATTTCTTGAAGATAGAAACAGGGAGTTCATCGCCATGCTGACGGTCAACGGGAATAACGAGATCGCGGACGAAGTCAGGCATATCTTTCTGCGGTTCCGGAGCATCTACTGCATCAGCCCAGGAAGCCGGGATTTCAACTTTTGTAAGGCCGGAAATGCCCATATCGACAGCTTTGTTGTTCTTATCTACGATTTCCTGACCGCCCTTCTTGAAGTAGGAATTATAATTCCCTCTCTTCATGGCAGCGACAGCTTCGTCGATAGGAATAACGTTCGTAAGTTTAAAGAAAGCAGCCTGGAGAATGGAGTTTACACGGTCGCCGAGGCCGATTTCGCCAGCCAGTTTCGTAGCATCAATGATGTAGAACTGGGCATGTTTGTTATAGAGGTCTTTCTTCATCTGAGCCGGAAGTTCTTTGTCCAGTTCTTCGACACTCCACGGGCAGTTGAGGAGATATACGCCGCCATCTTTCAAATCTGTTGTCGTATCGTATTTCTTGACATATGTAGGAGCATGACAGCCGACGAAGTCAGCAGCGCCTACGAGATATGTTGCATGGATCGGTTTGTCACCGAAGCGGAGGTGGGACTGTGTCAGACCACCAGTCTTCATGGAGTCATAGGCAAAGTATGCCTGTGCGTATTTATCAGCATCGAGACCGATAATAGTGATGGCGTTCTTGTTGGCACCAACGGTACCATCGCCGCCACGACCCCAGATTTTTGCAGAAATCTGGCCAGGATAATCGATGTGGAATTTTTCCGTCGGCAGTGATGTAAACGTAACGTCATCGACAATACCGATAGTGAAGTTGTTCTTCGGCGTATCCTGTTCGAGGTTTTTGTATACAGCAGCAATCTGGCCAGGTGTCGTATCTTTGGAGGACAGACCATAGCGGCCGCCTACGACGGTGATATCTGTACGGCCGGACTGGATAAGTGCCGTCTGAACATCGAGATACAGCGGTTCGCCAACGCTGCCAGATTCTTTGGTGCGGTCCATAACAGCGATTTTCTTAACCGTTGCAGGGATAGCATCGACAAAATGTTTAACAGAGAACGGACGATAGAGATGAACCTGGATCATGCCGACCTTTTTGCCATGGGCATTGAGGTAATCGACAGTATCGCGGACGGTTTCAGCAGCAGAACACATGATGACAATCAATTCTTCTGCATCTTCAGCACCATAGTAGTTGAAGAGTTTGTAATCACGGCCGGTCAATTTGTTGATTTCGTCCATGTAGTGCTGAACGACATCAGGAATAGTTGCGACTTTTTCGTTAGCGCCTTCTTTTGTCTGGAAGAAGATATCCGGATTAACAGTCGTGCCACGGGTGTACGGATGTTCCGGGTTCAGGCTGTTCTTACGGAAAGCTGCCAGCTGTTTATAATCAACGAGTTTTGCAAGATCATCATAATCAAGGGCTTCGATACGCTGCATTTCGTGGGATGTACGGAATCCGTCGAATACATGCATGAAAGCATAGCGGCCACCAATAGCAGACAGATGGGCTACACAGCCGAGATCCATAGCTTCCTGCGGGGAGGAAGACATAATCATGCCGAAGCCAGTCGTACGACATGCCATAACGTCAGAATGATCGCCGAAAATGGAAAGTGCATGAGCGCTGATGGTACGGGCTGCAATGTGGAATACGCCCGGCAGGAATTCACCGCCAATTTTGAACATGGGGGGAATCATGAGGAGCAGGCCCTGGGCAGCCGTATAGGTGGTGGTCAGCGCACCAGCCTGCAGGGAGCCATGGCATGTGCCAGCAGCACCAGCTTCAGACTGCATCTGGATAACATCAACGGTATTACCGAAGATATTCTTCTTTCCTTTTGCAGCCCATTCGTCAACCTTTTCTGCCATAACAGAAGAAGGTGTGATCGGGAAGATAGCAGCAACTTCTGTAAATGCATAGGAAGCATATGCAGCAGCCGTGTTACCATCCATTACTACATAGTTTTTTTTCATAATCACTTTCGTCCCTTTCTTTGGTTATTGAGATAGTAAAATAACATCACAAGCAAGGTTCTACGTACGGATTTTCACAATCCGTACTACTAACTGTGTATACGCATATACGTGCTGATTCGTATTTGCATATGCATTACCCATAATGTACCACAAATTTGAATGGATTTCCAGTGCTTTTATAAAGAAAATGGCACAGGCTCTTTCCAAATTCGAAAAGGACTGTGCCATCCATGCTTTTTTGTAATTACTGTTGTGATTTACGCATAGCTTTCTTTCTATCGTGCTTATCAAGAATAGCCTTGCGGATACGGATATTATGCGGTGTTACTTCTACCAGTTCATCTTCATTGATCCATTCCAGAGATTTTTCCAATCCCATCTGACGAGGCGGAATAAGGCGCAATGCTTCATCAGAAGCAGAGGAACGGGTATTGGTCAGGTGTTTCTTCTTGCAGGGATTGACATCAATGTCTACATCGCGGTTGCTTTCCCCGATGACCTGCCCCAGATAGATTTCTTCACCGGGATTGATGAACATGACGCCACGATCCTGAAGGTTAAAAATGCCATAGCCAGTCGTCGTGCCCGATTCAAAAGCAACCAGACTTCCCCGTGTACGACCGGGAATATCACCTTTCCAGGGAGCATAGCCATGGAAAACATGATACATGATACCGTTGCCTTTAGTAGCCGTCAGGAATTCACTGCGGAAACCAATCAGTCCGCGGGCAGGAATGATGAATTCAAGGCGGGTATATCCCTTCAAATCCACCATATTGACCATTTCAGCCTTGCGGGTTCCCAGTTTTTCCATTACCGTTCCCATAAATTCCTGTGGTACATCAATGGTCAGGGCTTCCAGAGGTTCACACTTCTTGCCGTTGATTTCTTTTGTAATGACGCTCGGTTTACCTACTTGAAGTTCATATCCTTCACGGCGCATTTCTTCGATAAGAACGGCAATGTGCAGTTCGCCACGGCCGGAAACCTTGAATGCATCGGCACTATCCGTTTCTTCCACACGAAGCGACACATTAGTCTGTACTTCCCGGAAGAGGCGGTCCCGCAAATGACGGCTCGTTACAAATTCACCATCCTGGCCGGCAAACGGACTGTCATTGACATAGAATATCATAGATAATGTCGGTTCATCGATATTGATTTTCGGCAATGCTTCAGGATTTTCCGGATCAGCAACAGTTTCCCCGATTTTAAGATCAGGAATGCCGATAATGCAGGCAATATCACCCATGGACGCTTCGTCTGTTTCAACCCGCTTCAGGCCTTCATAGGTATATACGCGGCCGATTTTAGCCTTGCGCTGGCTTTCACCGTCTGTGATGACAACCTGCTGATTGGGGTGCATGCGGCCCCGGACAATACGGCCGACGGCAATCTTGCCTACGTAATCATCGTAGTCCAGGGTAGTAACCATGAACTGAAGCGGGCCATCGGCATCGCCCTTCGGGCACGGGCAGTTTTCAATAATACACTTAAAGAGCGGTTCCAGGTTGTCACTGTCATCATCCATAGAATTTTTAGCAATGCCGTCACGGCCATTGGCATAGATAACAGGGAAATCAAGCTGATCATCGTCGGCTTCCAATTCCATGAACAATTCCAGTACTTCGTCTTCTACTTCAGAAACACGGGCATCGGGTTTATCAATTTTATTAATGACGACGATAGGTTTCAGCTTTTGTTCCAATGCTTTGCGCAGTACATATTTCGTCTGCGGCATCGGGCCTTCAAATGCATCAACCAGAAGCAATACGCCGTCAACCATGTTGAGGACACGTTCTACTTCGCCACCAAAATCAGCATGCCCCGGAGTATCGACTATGTTGATTTTTACGCCATCGTGCATGACAGAAGTATTTTTGGATAAAATCGTGATACCGCGTTCACGTTCGATATCACCAGAGTCCATGACCCGTTCAGCCACTTTTTCATTCGAACGGAAAACATGGCTCTGTTTGAGCATAGCATCGACCAAAGTCGTTTTACCATGGTCAACATGAGCAATAATAGCAATATTACGTATATCCTTACGTTCCATCTGCGTCCTCTCCTATTTGTAGCAATATAAAATAGTTTAATTTTCTGTAACTGTGTTAGTATATCACAAAACAGCCGGATTGACTATATCAATCCGGCTGTTTTTTTTATCTAGTTCTGCTCTTCTCCTAAAATACGTACTTCTGGTTCTAAATGTACGCCATGGGCTGCTTCTACTCTCTTTTGCACTTCATGGATTACGGCCAGCACATCTCTGGCTGTAGCATGGCCGGTATTAACAACAAAACCGGCATGTTTTGTCGATACCTGGGCATCACCACAAGATAATCCTTTGAGGCCAGTCTGATCTATCAGCGTGCCAGCATAATAACCAGGCGGCCGCTTGAATGTACTGCCTGCACTATGCATTTCGAGCGGCTGTTTGCTGCGCCGCCGTTCCATGAGATCATCCATCTGTTCCTGGATTTTCGTTTGATCTCCCCGTGAAAGCTGCAGCTCTACTTCTACGACAAATTCCTGCAAGCGCTGAAAAATGCTCTTTCTGTACCCAAATTCGAAATCAGCCGTCTTGTAGGTATGTACACTGCCATTGCGGTTAACCGTACGTACGCGGGAAACAATATGGCTCATTTCACCGCCATAAGCACCGGCATTCATAAATACGGCCCCGCCCAGCGTCCCCGGTATGCCGCAGGCAAATTCCATCCCCGTCAGACTATTCTGCTGGGCAAACTGGCAGACATCCTTCAGCATAAATCCGGAACTGGCCAGAATCTTCGTATCATGGCAGGAAAGATACTTGTTCATTTCATTTAATTGAATGACGACGCCGCGGATGCCACCGTCCAGAACGAGTACATTAGACCCTCCGCCAATGACCGTAACAGGAAGCTCCAGCTGCCTGGCCAGACGGATTGTCTGCGACATTTCTTTCACCGTATGGGGAAGGACCAGTACATCCGCCGGGCCTCCGATAGCAAATGTCGTATGCAGGCCCATCGGCTCGTCTAAAAGAACCTGCTGCTGCGGTATGAGTTGAGTTAATTGCGAAACCATGCTCGCCATTGCATATTTATTTATCAAGAATACTCAGTCCTTCTGCCATTGCCTGTTGAATAGTGCCAAGAATCTGACCGCCAATCTGATTCCATTTCATGTATTTTTCCAGATATTCTACCGCCAGAGGCCGGCTCGCCACGATTTCCTGCAATTTCTGCAATTGTTCTATTTTTTTTCGTACCGGCTTGTCACCAGCCGCCTGGGCGTAAGCCAGTTGGGCCTGCAATGTCAGGAAATCCTGGACATGTTTTCTCGTTTTTTCATCTTCAGCCAGCTTCTTTCCGGCTTCCAGTAATGCCTTATAATCTTCATCTTCCTGGATAGCCTGTGCTAATTCATTTGCTTTATCGTATACACTCATGATTTCACTCCCCGTGCAAGATTATTTTAAATTTTTTATGCCAATGCCACTCTTTGCCATGTCTGGAAATCCCAGCTGCCGCAACGCTTCATAAGAAACAATGGCAACAGAATTAGATAAATTCAGGCTCCGTGCCTTATCGACCATGGGAATGCGGAAACACTGCTGCGGATATTGTTTCAGAAGACTTTCCGGCAGCCCCTTTGTTTCCTTGCCAAATACCAAGAGATCGTCCTGGGTAAACCGGATATCGGCATAACACTGTTCCGATTTTGTCGTCAGAAAATAAAAATGGTGTCCCTTGTATTTTTCCTGGACTTCAGCAAAATTTTCATGTACCTGTACATCGACCAGGGGCCAGTAATCGAGGCCGGCCCGTTTCAGATATTTATCCTCAAGCGAAAATCCCAACGGCTTGACCAGGTGCAGTGTAATATGATTGGCAGCACAAAGGCGGGCAATATTACCCGTATTTCCCGGGATCTCCGGTTCTACCATGACTATATGCATTGTTACATCACTCTCCATGGGATATTGTACAAGATTTCCCAGGGAAGCACAAGAGACTTTCCCTTTTCTGTTATTTTCTATATAATAGAAAATAATGGCACTCTTGCCATATACCATGTACATACAGAAAGGGATGGAGCCTATGAAATGCATGTATTACGGTCATTCGGCCTTTTCACTCTCTTCAGGAAATACGACAATCCTCTTTGATCCTTTTATCGCAGATAATCCCTGGACAACAGTTAAACCTTCGTCTATCACCTGTCAGTATATCTTTATCTCTCATGCCCATGGCGATCACTACGGTGATGCCGAAGAAATAGCCAAAGTAAACGACGCCCTGGTCATCAGTACGGCCGAAGTAGCCGGTAAAGCCCGTATGGCCGGTTGTAATGCCCATGCCATGCACATCGGTGGCAAAGCGGATTTTCCCTTCGGCTCGATACGTCTTACACCAGCCCTGCATGGCGCTGGAATAGCCGGTGGCCTGGCCTGTGGCTGCCTGTTGGAATTTGCTGGCAAACGCATCTATTATGCCGGCGACACCGGTCTGTATTCGGACATGAAGCTTCATAGCCGTTTCGGTCCCATTGATGCAGCCTTCCTGCCCATTGGAGATAATTTTACCATGGGAATGGAAGACGCGGCCTTAGCCGCTTCATGGATACAGCCTAAAATGGTGATTCCCATCCATTATGGAACCTGGCCTGTCGTAAACGCCGATCCGGAAGTCTATAAAAAAATGACAGAAGAAACCTATTCGATTCCCGTTCACATTATTCCTCCCGGAACAGAATTTACATTGTAATCAGATAAATCAACGCCCGCCTGCATACCCTGGGATATACAGGCGGGCGTTCATATTTATAATTCTGGTTCACCAAAGTAAAATAATGCTTTATCAATCGTATAGATGTCATATTCACCATGGTCCAGGAAATATCGTACAATGACATCTCTTTTTTTGCTTCCTGACAGCGAATATCCCGCTTTATGCAGCAGTTCTTCCGTTTCCGTTACGGAAAGTCTCAGTCCTACTGCCAGAGCCAGGACCGTTTTTTTCTTGGGCAGATATTCCTCATGACTCCTGATTTTAGAAAACAGTCTCCGGTCCATATTTGCCCGCTTATATACCTCGATATCACTGTACCCCTTCTCATCGATAAGGCGTAATACCATATGAGAAAATGTTTCATCCAGATTTTGAAGTATCTGATTCAGTGAGTGTCTGTCCTTTTTCCCCGGCCGGGCGAAGGTGTCCATTTCATAGTCCTGGGACATACGGACATCCGATTCCCGATGACAAATACATATTTCGTCCGGCTCCTGCTCTTTTTCTTCCCCCAGAAACTGGTTCAGATACTGTTTTAATTCATCAGCCAGATAGTGGTTAAGCTGAATAGCCGGACGTTCGAGAACGACGAGATAAACTTCCATTTCATGATTCTGTAAAAAAGCCCGTATAGATTGACAGGCAGTCTCCGAGGCCTCTTCTAAGGGATAACCAAAAATACCTGCCGAAATAAGGGGAAAGGAAATAGACCGGCAACCCGCTTCCCATGCCGTTTCCAGTGCCGTAGTATAACAAGAAGTTAGATAGCCCTTTTCCCAGGCCTTACCTCCCTGCCATACAGGCCCCACTGTATGAATGATATAACGTGCCGGCAGGTTGTAGGCCGACGTTAAAACCGACTGCCCCACAGGGCATGGCGCTTTTTTATGACATTCAGCAGAGAGTTTTTCATATCCGGCAGCACGAAAAATAGCGCCACATACACCGCTGCCCGCCAACAGTGCCGAGTTGGCCGCATTGACGATGGCATCCGTTTTCATTCTGACAATATCATTGTGAACTATCTGAAATGGCATAGGACATCCTCCTTATAGTCTCAGCAACCTTTTTGCATGGGAGTTCCATGCGGGCATAAAAGACAGCAGGGGATCCTCTCTTATGAACTAACGTTTCTGGTATTCTCTTTCCACTGCTTCTTCTATCCTGGCCGCTTTTTTTTCAATATCTTCTATCGCATCCATCATAAAATGGACATAGTCCTCATCGGTAATAGATTTCAGATTGACGCGTACGCTATAAAAGGCTGACCGCATAGCGGCCCGGGCATTCATAGCGGCAATAGCGCCATCGGTAATGACCCAGGCATTGCCATAGCGCACGACTTGTTCGCTCAGCTGGAGAAGAACAAAAATGTCTTTTCCCAGAGCAAAGGGAATAGCTGCTGCATTCTTAAAAGCCTGCTGGACTATGGCAGTGCGTTCCGGTGTATTTTTGGGAAGGCGCACAGCGCGGATGACCCCTTCAAAAGCATGGGCGTCTTCATCTATGCCGTCCTGATACCGGATCCGCAATTCTTCAGCCTGACTGCGTATGTCCCGCATCATCGGCTCTACCTTTTCATACCCTTTTTTACCTATGGTAAGATTCGCTACCATTTCAACCAGTGCTGCCGCCGAAGCGGCTGTAAGGGCCGCAATGCCACCGCCGCCCGGTACTGGATCCTTGGAAGCCGTAGCCGCCAGCATTTCATCTATGGGCAGGGCACATAATTTTTTCTTATCCACTATCGTATCCTCACTTATTATGTATGTTAATTCATCATGCTAGTCTGCATACAGTAAAAGACGGCTGTAAAGCCGCCTTTTATATGCTAGCCATAACGACTAGAACAGACCTGTAATGACGCCGTTTTCATCGATATCCATACGGTTGGCAGCCGGTACTTTCGGTAAGCCTGGCATGACCATGATATTACTCGTCTGGCAGACAATGAACCCGGCACCGGTGCAGACGCGGACGTCTTTGACGGTAATCTTGAAATGTTCCGGCGCTCCCAGTAATGCGGGATTATCCGAAAGGGAATACTGTGTCTTGGCCACGCAGACCGGCATTTTATCAAGGCCAAGTTTTTCCAGTTCGGCAATTTGTTTCGGCGCTTTGCCTTCCAGGATGACGCCGTCGCCGCCGTAGATTTCTTTCGTCAGGATTTCCAATTTATGAAGAATCGTGTCATTGACATCGTACAACGGTTTATACGGTGTTTTGGGCTGCTGCAGGAGCTGCAGGACTTTCCGTCCCAAGTCCAGTCCCCCTTTGCCGCCTTCGGCCCAGCAGTTGTTCAGAGCCACATCGACACCATAATCCTGACAAAGGCGGGTAAGCAATGCTATTTCGGCATCCGTGTCTGTCAGGAAGCGGTTTATGCCTACTACGACGGGGATATCATATTTGCGCATATTTTCGATATGTTTCTTCAGATTAGCAAAGCCTTTTTCCAGTGCTTCCAGATTTTCCGGCTGGAGATTTTTCTTATCTACTCCGCCGTGCATCTTAAGCGCCCGAATGGTGGCGACGATGACGACGGCATCTGGTTTGATTCCGGCAAAGCGGCATTTGATATCCATGAACTTTTCCGCACCCAGGTCAGCACCGAATCCGGCTTCCGTCACCGTTATTTCTCCCATTTTGAGAGCCAGCTTGGTAGCTACGACAGAATTACATCCGTGGGCAATATTGGCAAAAGGTCCGCCGTGTACAAGAGCCGGCGTGTTTTCCGTCGTCTGTACAATGTTCGGTTTGATAGCATCTTTCATGAGAATGGCCATCGCCCCTTCTACCCCGAGTTGACGGGCACGGACCGGATTGCCATCGAGGTCATAAGCGACGATAATATCCCCCATCCGTTTCTTCAAATCCATCAGATCACTAGCCAGGCAGAGAATTGCCATGATTTCCGATGCTACGGTAATCATGAAATGGTCTTCTCTGGGGAACCCGTTGACCTTGCCGCCGAGTCCTACGACTATATCACGCAGTGCCCGGTCATTCATATCCATGACCCGTTTCCATACAATACGGCGCACATCGATGCGGAGAGCATTTCCCTGATGCACGTGATTGTCGATTGCCGCAGCCAGCAGGTTATTGGCAGCTGTAATCGCATGCATATCACCCGTAAAATGAAGATTGATATCTTCCATAGGAAGAACCTGGGAATAACCGCCGCCAGCCGCTCCTCCTTTTATACCAAAGACAGGACCCAGAGAAGGTTCCCGCAATGCCGTCATCGTCTTATGTCCCAGCTGGTTCAGAGCCTGGGCCAGGCCTATCGTCGTAAGCGTTTTCCCTTCTCCAGCAGGAGTCGGT
This sequence comes from Megasphaera sp. UBA4233, assembly GCF_002395615.1. Taxonomy (NCBI): domain Bacteria; kingdom Bacillati; phylum Bacillota; class Negativicutes; order Veillonellales; family Veillonellaceae; genus Megasphaera; species Megasphaera sp. UBA4233. The sequence continues at coordinate 95,388 of NZ_DGXL01000022.1, forward strand.
GTAATAGCCGTTACCAGCACGAGTTTTCCATCTTCATTTTTTGACAGCCGTTTAATGGCATCAAAGGAAATTTTCGCTTTATACTTACCATATAATTCCAGGTCATCTTCTGTAAGACCAACCTTTTCTGCAATTTTTACAATGGGTTCCAGGTGAGTCTGCTGTGCAATTTCAATATCGCTTAATACCTTTGCCATAATAAAGATCAGCTCCTGTTCTCTTTGTGCACTGATAAAAATAGCCGGCCATCCGGACTATTTGCCCAGACGGTCGGCTTCTTCAAATCATGCTCCATGTGGTTAGTCCACTTCCGTCAGTCACATGACTACGCAATTATTATACCGTGCCTGGTATCTCCTTGTCAACGCAAACACATTGTTCCATTTCAATCCGCACGGGGCCGCCTATGCGGATGTGTCTGACAGACTGGTCAGCATATGACGCTTCAATGGTAATACTTCCACCAGGCTGGCGTATCTCACAGGCAATATTATGGCCGCACAGACGGGCCAGTGCCGCCGCCGTGGCCGCCGACCCGGAACCACAACTTTTTTCCCAATATAGCGTATCCGTACCAGTGACATATACAGCCGGTATCATCGTCAGCGTTTTGCGATCTACCAGATCCATGCCGAATGCTTCATAATGACGGGTGCTGGCGTACTGATACACCGCCCGCCATAAAGTATTCTTATCGACTAATTTAATAGAAGGAGTAAAATGAACGAAATGCATAATTCCTGGCAGCTCAACACAGTAAAACCGGTACGTCGAATTACCGTCTGCCAGGCTGATGACATCCATTTTTTTAGGCAGGGGAACTTCAATACTGGCATCATATAGTTCCCCTTCGTCGCGAACTACCACTGCTTTTAATATCTTATTGCATCCGGAACAGGAAACGCGGTACTCACCATAATCCTGGCCGGACCGGGAGAGTAAATAGGCAGCAGCTGATCGCGAAGCGTTGCCACAAAACTCGTCTCCCATCATGTCCAGACGTATATCGGCATCGTTATCGGGCCAGGTCAGAAAACCTACTTGCTCTGCGCCGACATACTCAGGCTGCAGCAGTCTGGCTGCTAACGAAGCGTGTTCCTGTTTAGGAATCGCGTCCAATACGAGAATCGTCGTATTGCCACTAGGATCGGCTTTCACATAATGGATTTTCTCTGTCATGTTTACACCTCAATGATGATCCATTCTCTATGCGATGACTGGATACGGGAATAATTCATATACTGCTTATTATAACACATTGCGACTGCATGAACAGCACTAATGCCAAAGTCAATAAAAACTTCTGTCCCCATCGTCATTTTCTTTTGTTATCCCGAGTTATATACTAAAAAATTTAACAAACAATAGGATGGATTGCCAATTGACGCCAGTCTGATTTTCTATTACCATTAAAATGAAATATCTTAATGCATAAGGGGGTCATCTTATGGAAACATCATCTGCTATTGTAGGGCGCCGCAGTATACGGAAATATACCCATCAGCCGGTATCAGACGCCGACCTGCAGGATATACTGGAAGCCGCCGTCCTCGCTCCTTCAGCCAGCAATTTACAGCCATGGTATTTTGTCGTCATCAGAAGTCCTGAAAAAATGGACGCATTAAAAAAATTAATGGCGGAAGCCACTAAAAATCTCATGCCATACTGGCACCGCCGATTTGCCAAATATCCCCGTGTCGTGACAGAGACGGCTGATTTTGTCCGTTTTCTTGGCGACGCTCCTGTCTGTATCCTGGCCTTTCTCCTGCGGACGGAGTATGAAATGCCCATACCGGCCATTCAGAGTGTTGCCGCTGCCATCGAAAATATGCTGCTCACCGCAACAAACAAAGGTCTGGGCAGCTGCTGGCTTACGGCTCCTCTTGCCGGAGGTGTCGGGCAGGAAGTACACGATATGTTTGCTCCTGATAAAGGCGAGCTCGTAGCGATGATCACCCTTGGACATGCCGCCCAGACACCGGCAATGCCCCGCCGTAAAGAAGGGCGTTATATCATCGTCTGACATGATGGACGCCGGTACGTACGCATCGTATCACACTAAAATAACCATTTCTTATCTGTCTGAATGATCGAAAAAAAGCAAAACGGCCGTCATGCGAAACAGTTTTTATTTCGCATAACAGCCGTTTTTCTTTATTTGCTTACCAGATCTTCTTCTACCTGGATATGCAGTTCATGAAGCTGTTTTTTTGTAACCGGTGACGGAGCTTCGCTCATCGGATCAATCGCGTTCTGTGTCTTCGGGAAAGCGATGACATCACGGATAGATTTCCGTTTGAGCATAAGCATGATCATGCGGTCAAGGCCGAATGCCAGTCCGCCATGGGGTGGAGCTCCGTATTCAAAGGCACGGACGAGGAAGCCGAATTTCTGTTCCACTTCTTCCGGTGTCAGGCCGATAGCCTTGAATACACGCTGCTGGATATCGGGCTGATAAATACGTAGAGAACCGCCCCCCAGTTCAATCCCATTGAGTACCAGATCATATGCTTTGGCATATACGTGGGCCGGATCCGTTTCCAGCTTATCCAGATCTTCATCACGCATAGCCGTGAACGGATGATGCATAGCAACATAGCGGTGTTCTTCTTCGCTGTATTCGAACATGGGGAAATCGACGACCCAGGTAAAGGCAAATTCATTTTCGTCGATAAGGTTCATGCGGCGGGCCATTTCTTTACGTAATTCACCCAGAGCCGCCGCAACGATTTTGGGCTTATCGGCAATCATGAGAATTAAATCGCCTGTTTCTGCACCGCAGGCTTTACCAATTTCGCGAAGCTTATCTTCACCAAAGAATTTTTTAATCTGCGATTTCAGTGTTCCATCTTCCAGGAAGCCAATCCATGCCAGGCCTTTGGCTCCATAATGGCTTACATATTCAACGAGGCCATCCAGTTCACGACGTGGGATATCTGCATCACCTTTAACATTGATGGCTTTGACCTGTCCGCCATTGTCAATGACTGTGCGGAATACTTTAAAGTCCGTGTCCTTTACCAGTTCCGTTACATCGGTGAACTTCATGTCAAAGCGGAGATCCGGTTTATCCGAACCATAATTTTCCATGGCATAATCCCAGGTCATACGGTGGATCGGCAGTTTGACTTCATGGCCCAGTGTTTCCTTAAAAATATAATGAACCATGTTTTCTACCAGCGTAAGGATTTCTTCCTGGCTCATAAAGCTCATTTCCATATCCAGCTGGGTGAATTCAGGCTGGCGGTCTGCACGCAGGTCTTCATCGCGGAAGCAGCGGGCAATCTGATAATACCGGTCCATACCGGAGATCATCAAAAGCTGTTTGAAAATCTGCGGGGACTGGGGCAGGGCATAGAACTTTCCTTCATTGACCCGGCTCGGTACCAGATAGTCACGAGCACCTTCAGGCGTGCTCTTGCACAATTCCGGTGTTTCAATGTCAATGAAGCCGTGTTCATTGAGGAATGTACGCATAGCATGCTTTACCTTATGCCGCATGATAAGGTTATTTTGCATTTCCGGACGACGCAGGTCGAGATAGCGGTATTTCAAACGGATTTTTTCATCGACATCGATATTATCTTCAATATAGAACGGTGGTGTCTTTGACGAATTGAGGATACGCAGTTCTTCACAGCGGATTTCCACGGTCCCGGTCTTCATTTTAGGATTGACCGTATCGGCATCGCGCATGCGAACGATACCACGGACTGCCAGGACATATTCCGTACGGACCTGTTCTGCTTTTTCAAACGAGGTCTTTTCGTAATCCGGTGATGCCACGACCTGGACAATCCCCGTGCGATCGCGTAAATCAATAAAAATCAATCCGCCATGATCACGGCGCCGTTCAACCCAGCCGCACAAAATGACTTCTTTTCCCGTATCGGCTTCAGAAACTTCAGCACAATACTGGGAACGTCGTAAACCTTCCATTGTATCCATTACTAACTCATCCCTTCTTATGTGTTTCCATATATGCAACAATCCCATCTAAGGGAACGCTGATCTGTTCTTTCGTGGCCATATTCCGGATCTGTGCCGTATGGCTGGCCAGTTCGTCTTCGCCAATGATGACGGTATATTCCGCATCCATCTTATTGGCAGATTTCATCTGACCTTTCATGCTGCGGCCCATCAGGTCTATTTCCGCATAGATGCCATTTTCCCGCAACGCCTGCTGGATGCAAAATGCCTTTGCCCTGGCTTCATCCCCCAGAGCAACAATGAAGACCGGCTGCTTTTTTTCTACTGGCGGAAGCAGTCCTTGTTCTTTTAATGTCAGAAGGAGCCGTTCCATGCCAATAGCAAAGCCGATTCCCGGAGTAGATGGCCCGCCTACTTCTTCAATGAGGCCGTCATATCGTCCGCCACCGCAGACTGTACTCTGGGCACCTAATGGAGCATACATGATTTCAAAAGCCGTATTCGTGTAATAGTCAAGTCCCCGGACCAGGCGCGGATCCAGTTCAAAGGGGATACCGATGCTGGTCAGATAGGCCTGGACTTTTTGGAAATGGTCCCTGCAGTCATCGCACAAATTATCCGTAATGAGGGGAACGCCCATCTGCATCATTTTTTCGCCATCTTCTTTGCAGTCAAGGACACGAAGCGGGTTTTTTTCCAGTCGTTCGTTGCAGTCTTCACAGAGCTGATTCCGTTTATCTGCAAAGAAATCGAGCAGTTTCTGACGGTATACAGGCCGGCATTTGGGACAGCCGACAGAATTCAGGTGCAGGACCAGATCGGTAAGGCCCAGTTCACGGAACAACTGGAAAGCCATAGCAATGATTTCTGCATCGACAGCCGGATCTTTGGATCCGATTTCTTCTACCCCGAACTGGGTGAACTGACGGTACCGCCCGGCCTGTGGGCGGTCATGCCGGAACATGGGTCCCATATAATAGAATTTGTGGACTTTCTGTTCGCCATACAGTTTATGTTCCAGGAAAGCTCGTACAACAGAGGCCGTATTTTCCGGACGCAGTGTCATGCTGCGGCCGCCGCGGTCATTAAACGTATACATTTCTTTTGTCACGACATCCGTCGTCTCACCGATGCCGCGCAAAAACAACTCCGTACTTTCAAACATAGGTGTGCGGATTTCGCCGAAGCCATAGAGCGAACAAATCTGGCGGATTTTCGCTTCCAGTATCTGCCAGTCTGCCGTCTGTTCCGGCAGGAAATCCTGCGTACCTCTTGGTGCAGTAATTGCCATTACCTATCGTCTCCTCCATATATCATAGCACATAAATGCCGGCGCTGCCTCATTCTTTCAGACAGTGCCTGCACATACGCCTCTGGATCTTTGGGCATATATATCTTTTTCAGACTGTGCCCGTCATGGGACAGGAATTTCGTCGTACTTCCCGGCCCGGCAGACAGGATAGTCTGTCTTTCTTCCATCATCTGTATATTGTACTGACTGATTGTACCGCTCTGTGCATAGCCCACATTGGCAAAACTGCCTGCCATGTATTTCTGGCGGTACATATAGTACGGTATATATCCATGCTGCTGTAGTATTTCCTCACAGTAATGAATCATCCGGGACACTTCTGCAGCCGGTGGAATATGCTGACGCAGGGGATGATGAAATAAAGGTGCCCTCTTTTTTAATGCCAACGTATGAATTGTAACATTTTCCGGGTGCAGTTTGCAAACAATTTCCATATTTTCCTGCATATCTGCCAATGTCTGCTCTGGAAGCCCTGCTATGAAATCCATATTGATGACAGAAAAGCCCATACTGCGGCAACGGGAAAACATGGCAAATACATCCTCAACCCGGTGCCGCCGTCCCAGAAGATCCAGGAGATGCTGCTGCATCGTCTGTGGATTGACACTGATACGGTTGACACCATACCGGCGCAACAGTGCCAGTACGTCTTTGCCCGTCGTATCAGGCCGTCCCGCTTCAACGGTCCATTCCTCAATATTCCCGAAATTCCCGGCTACAGCCCGGAGGACCGCCTCCTGTCCGTCAAGAGGCAGACAGGTCGGTGTCCCCCCGCCAATATATACAGAACGGATATGTATATCATATTGCCGGCATAAGGCAGCAATATCATGGATATCCTGTACTACTGCCCGGATAAACCGTTCCATAACCGGCTGCGCTTCCGCCCCGGCCAGGCGGGATGGAAAGGAACAATACAGACAATGGCTGGGGCAGTACGGTATGCCTATGTAAAGGGCAGCGTCGTGAACCGGCCGTTCTATATACGGGCGCTGCAGCCGGGTCATAGTTACGAGATACTGCGCCGTATCCGGCTGTACATGATACTGCGATACCAATATGTCTGTAATCCGTTTTTCATCGTCTTCCTGATCCCGCAGATGATGTACCAGCTTAGTAGGCCGGACGCCGGTCAATGTTCCCCAGCGGCTGTGGGCTGTACCATAACAACGCTGATGCCAGTGCAGGATCAGGTTCTTTATGACCCGCCCTGGCTCATCCTTTTCCAGGAAAGCTGCTTGTGAATGCCAGCGCATTCCCTCACGGTAAAACCATCCTTCCAGGACATACCGGCCTTCTACTTCCTTCAATACGATTTCACTACCAACCGGCAATGGTTCATGCCCCCCGGCATAGCCGAGATAGGCCATAATCTGACCGACAATGGCATGAAATTCTGCTGGCCCGTCATAGTGATATGCCTGTAAATCCGGAATCATTGTACCGTCGTTTCTGCCGCTTCTTCAGCTTCTTTTGCAGCTTCAGCGGCACGCTTTTTCTGGCAGTCTTCGCAATACCCATATACTTTGAGCTGATGGTCTACCGTCTGGAAATGAAATTGTTTCTGCAATATTGTTTCCAGTGTTTCCAGCAGATCATCTTTGCATTCCCACACTTTGCCGCAGCCCAGGCAGATTAAATGATGATGATAATGACCTTCTTCATCATGGTCGTTTAATTCATAACGGCTGCAGCCATCATCAAAATCAAGTTTTTTCAAAAGGTCCATTTCTGTAAACAGGTCCAGCGTGCGATAGACTGTAGCCAGTCCGATTTCCGGAGCCTGTTTTTTTACGATTTCAAAAACGTCATCGGCACTGAGGTGGCGGGAATCACTTTCCACAAAAGCCCGCAGCACGACTTGCCTCTGTGACGTCATTTTGTATTTCTTGTTCTTAATCTGTTCTTTCATCCGTTTCATCATGAGGTCCATCAATTGTTCTTTAGTTCTTTCCATAGGTATTCATCGCCTTTGTCTTATAAGTATTGTAAAACCATAAATGTCTGCACAAAATCTGAAGCACTGCCGTAACAGGGACAGTCAGCACCATGCCGGCAATACCGAACAGCGTACCGCCTATGAGCAGTGCAATAATAATCACCACGGGATGCAGACTGATGACAGCTCCCATGACCTGGGGCATGATAATATGACTGTCGATCTGCTGGATCACGATATAAAAAATCAACACCTTGACCGCCAGAGACAGGCTGACCGTTGCCCCTAGAAGGATAGCCGGAATGGCACCTACGATAGGTCCTACGATGGGAATCCATTCTGTTACGGCCGCTAAAAGACCGATAACCATGGGATAAGGGACTCCCATGATCCACATACCGCAAAAAGTAAGCGTCGCTATAATACAGCTCATCGCCAGCTGGCCACGGATGTACGAACTCAGCACGTGCTGTATTTCATTAAAAAGCACGTCGAGCTGCAGGCGGTATTCTACCGGATACAGGCAGATAAATGAACGTACCATCCGGCCACCGTCTTTCATGAAGTAAAAAGTAATGATTGGCACTACAAAAAATTGCACGACCGTACCCGCAATGGCAAAGAGAGATTTGACAAAATTGCTGATTCCATCCACGCCGTAATTGCCTACTTTGGCAAAAGCATCATTGATGACGCTTTTCACCTGATCGGGAATATAAAACTGAGTCTGTTCATTTTCAATCTGCGTGATGATGGTCACGCTCTTATCCCATAAAGTGTTGAAGTTGACAGCCAGCAGATTTACCTGTTCTACCAGAGGCCGGAGAATGATGTTGGTCAGCACGGACAACACAAAAATCAGGATAGCAAAGGATATGAGGATAGATATATCGATGGGTATATTGCGCCGCGTCAGCCGCATCAGCCCTTTCTGGACCATATCGCGGACAGGAATCAGGATAAATGTAATAATCAGGGACACAATCACCGGCCAGTACACGTTGTGCACAGAAAAGAACAGGATAGCAGCCAGTATGGCCAGTACGACCCGCAGCCAGAATTGTGACTCTTTATACATAGACATGATTACCAGCCCCCATCGAGGTAGGGATTATTCTGACGTTCCCGGCCTATCTGGGTAGCCGGTCCGTGACCAGGCAGCACGACTGTATCATCAGGAAGTGTCATGAGCTTTGTCTTCAGACTCGTAAGCAATTCTGCCATAGATCCGCCATACAAATCGGTCCGTCCCACAGAATACAAAAATAAGGTATCCCCGGAAAAGACGACTCCTTCGCCATACAGGCTCAGTCCACCCGGCGTATGCCCCGGTGTTTCCAGTACATGGAAAGTCAGGCCGCCCAGATGAATCTCATCCCCGTCATGAACGATGCAGTCCGGCGATGTACATTCAATAGGCCGTCCCATAAACATAGACAAATTATTTTTTGAATTGGAAATGAGATTGGCGTCCCCGGCACCAACATACACCGGAACATTTTCACGCTGGCGTAATTCCTGCAATGCTCCGATATGATCGGCATGACCATGGGTCAGAAAAATCAGCTTCAGCGTAAGATCATACTTTTCCAACGTCTTATGGATCCGTTGATAATCCCAAGCCGGGTCCACGACCATGGCATCCCTGGTCGTATCATCGTATACGATATAGCAGTTAGTTTCTATAGGTCCTAACACAAGGGATATATATTTCATTGCCATACGCATAGCCTCCTAAAATGTCTTTTTACTATCTACTAAAATCGTGACCGGTCCATCGTTTGCCAGTGTAACGACCATTTCCGTGCGGAACACACCTGTTTCCGTATGAATTCCCATCTGCCGCACCAGGGCGACAAATGTTTCATAGAGAACATTTGCCTGCTCCGGGGCTGCCGCTTCCGTAAATCCCGGACGGCGGCCATGACGGACATCACCGTATAATGTGAACTGGGACACGACGAGCATTTCACCGCTTATATCCAGCAGCGAGCGATTCATCTTTCCCCCTTCATCTTCAAAAATCCGGAGATGACAAATCTTATCCGCCATGTATCGGGCATCTTCTTCTGTGTCGTCACGGCTCACTCCCAAAAGGACCATGAGTCCCGGACCGGTACGGCCGCTTTCTGTTCCTTCCGATGTGACATAGGCATAGTTTGTACGTTGTACGACAGCTCTCACTGACTGCTTCCTCCCGTAAACCGCTGTACGGAATATACATCCTTCAAACGGCGTATTTTTGTTGAAATAAATTCCAGCTGGGCCAGGTCTTTGATACTCAGCCCCATATGCAGTGTAACAGTTTTTGTATCGGTCACGCGGGCATTCATACTCGTAATAGAAACCTTCATTTCCGCCAGGGCCGCCATAATTTCAGCTATGACACCCGTACGGTCATAGGCAGTGACTTCTACATTGACATCAAATTTTTCCTGTCCGTCATAATCCCATTCTACATCGATAAGGCGGTCCAGATCATTCTGGTTATGCGTGACATTCGGACAGTCTGCCCGGTGTACGGATACACCGCGTCCCCGCGTAATAAATCCGATGATCGGGTCCCCCGGTACAGGACTGCAGCATTTAGCCAGGCGCACCATAAGCCCCGATTCGCCCTTGACCAGGATGCCCGATCCGCCACTCTTGGACGGTTTATGCGTTTTCAGCTTATCGAGGACAGCCAGATGATCTTTTTCTTCTTTCTGCACATCTTTCTTATGCAGTTCCAAGAGTTTGATAAGGACCGTATTGACGGCAAATCCCCCATACCCGACAGCTGCCAGCAGGTCATCTTCTGACCCGGCATTCATCTGTTTTGCGACGCGGGCCAGCCGGCTGGTCTTATTCAGCTCTTTCCAGTCATGGCCCAGGCGTTTGCATTCCCGTTCCAACGCATCGGAACCTTTCAGGATATTTTCCTCCCTGTTTTCCTTTTTAAACCAGCTGCGTATTTTCGAACGGCTTTCCGAACTGCCTACAATTTTCAGCCAGTCCAGACTGGGCTTACCCGTTTTGGAAGTGATGATTTCAACGATATCACCATTTTTGAGCTCATAATCAAGTGGCACGATTTTGCCGTTAATCTTAGCTCCCACGCAATGATGGCCTACTTCCGTATGAATCCGGTAAGCAAAATCAATGGGAATGGATCCCTGTGGCAGATCAATGACATCCCCCCGCGGAGAGAAGACAAAGACTTCATCAGAAAACGCATCGAGTTTCAGGGCATTGACAAACTCTTTGGGATTACTTGTATCCTGCCATTCCAAGAGATTGCGCAGCCAGCCCATTTTTTCATCGAATTCATTTTTCCCGGCGTTGGCATTGCCTTCCTTGTACCGCCAGTGCGCAGCAACACCGTATTCGGCTACGCGGTGCATTTCCCACGTGCGTATCTGTATTTCTACAGGCTGTCCGCGGGTCCCGATAACCGTCGTATGCAATGACTGATAGTTGTTGGGTTTTGGCATGGCAATATAATCTTTGAAACGGTAAGGCAGGGGTTTCCACAGACTATGTACAATACCAAGGACACCGTAACAGTCCTGAACAGTATCGACTATGACCCGGATAGCGTATAGATCATAGACCTGGCTGAGATCCCGGTTGTCCTTTTTCATCTTCTTATAAATACTGTAGAAATGCTTTGGCCGGCCATTGATTTCAAATTTTATATGAGATTCTTCCAGTGCCTTGCGCAGCACCTCAATGGCCTCGTTGACGATTTCTTCCCGTACGTGGCGTTTTTGCTTCATCTGATCCACGAGGTCATAGTATTTATCCGGTTCGAGATAACGGAAAGACAAATCTTCCAGTTCCCACTTAATGTTGAAAATCCCCAGCCGGTGAGCCAGAGGGGCAAATATTTCTAATGTTTCCTGGGCAATACGCTTCTGTTTGTCGCTTCTCATATAGCGCAACGTTCTCATATTGTGAAGCCGGTCTGCCAGTTTTATGACCACGACGCGGACGTCCTTGGCCATAGCCAGAAACATTTTTCGCATGCTGTTTAGCTGTTGGTCTTCTTTTGTCCGATAATCCAGCCGGCTCAGTTTCGTTACGCCATCAACCAGAAAGGCTACTTCCCGCCCGAACTGGGATTTGATATCATCCAGCGTCAACGCCGTATCTTCCACTACATCGTGAAGGAGTGAAGCCGTGATGGTCGTCGTATCGATTTTCATTTCTGCCAGTATCTGCGCCACTGCCAGCGGGTGAATGATATACGGTTCTCCACTGACCCGGTGCTGGTCTTTATGAGCCTCATCCGCTATAGCATAAGCTTTTTTTACATCTTCACAGGTATTATTTGGCTGATAACTGTGAATCGTATCCAATAGCCGTTGAAATTCTTTTTCCGGTTTTGCAAATTCCATTTATCTTCCCCCTTCCGACCGAAAATATTTCCCATAAGTAGCAGATGCTTCCAGATGCATCTTTCCCGTAAGAGCCGGGAAATAATATATGGGCCCGTCCGGCAATTCTCTAACATCGAGAACGCCGATTTCCCGTAATACTGACATAGCCGCACAGGCCGTATGTGCCTCGTACCTGGAATGAACCGCATCGATAAGCCGTTGCTGCACCTGCCATACAGGAAGTCCCCCTTCAGGGATACAGTGCTTAAGAGCCATATATATATCTACCATGACATTCCGGTCAAGCTGGATTGTCTGCGGCTGGCGATGAATATCCTGCAGCACCATTTGTGGAGACACTATTCCATTATACTCGTTAGGTTCCAGTGTAAACGCCAGATCGACTGTATCACCCTCCAGTACATTCGCACAACAGGAAGCCATGGACCATCCTACAGCTCCCAGCCTTTGTCTCTCCGTTTCAATAGAAAGGCGCAAATGATGTTTATTCCTGCCTATGGGCCGGCACTCAGAAATAACCGCATCGCGTAATGCAAACACGGGCCGGCTGTTTCCCATGCCATATGGTTCCAAAGCACTCAGTTCCTGAATGAGTTGCAGACTGATATCATCTGCCTGCAGCTCTTTATCAATAACTACTTCCGGTATGTATGATTCTTCTGTCATGTGATCCGCTGCATAGGCCAACAAACGCTGGCGAAATGATTCTATCTTATCCGGCACAATGGAAAAGCCCGCTGCCATCGTATGCCCGCCATACTGAATCAGCAGGTCATCGGCAGACTTAAGCGCCTCATACATGTTAAAACCAGGAATGCTGCGGCAGGATCCCTTGCCAATGCCATCGTGAATACTGATGACCAGAGCCGGCCGGTAAAATTTCTCTACCAGCCTCGAAGCAGCGATGCCAATGACTCCGGAATGCCAATCATTGCCATAAGCGACCAGCACTCCATCCTGGCTTTGTCCCTTTTCTTCTATCTGGTTCACGGCCTGTTCAGCAATAGTATGTTCAATATCTTGTCGTTCCTTGTTCAATTCGGACAACTCATCGGCCAGGGAAGTGGCTTTTCCCGCATCACTTTCCAGCAATACTTCTACGCCTCTTGTCGCGTGGCTGATGCGTCCTGCCGCATTGAGACGCGGAGCTGCCGTAAAGGCGATGCGCCCTGCCGTGATAGTATCCGGCGTCAGACCGGAGCTGGTCAAAAGGGCCTGTACTCCCGTATTCAGACCTTTTTTCATCCGTTTCAGCCCTTCTTTGACCAGTATACGGTTTTCGCCACGTAAAGGCACTAAATCAGCAATCGTCCCAAGCGCACAGAGCTCGACATAACCAGGAAGTGTTTTCCCGTTTCGTTTCTGCCAGAGTGCCTGACATAGTTTAAAAGCAACGCCGGCACCAGCCAGGTCCTTGAAAGGATACGGACATCCTTCCTGCTTAGGATTGATGACAGCATAGGCATCGGGAATGAGTTGTGGCGGCATATGGTGATCAGTCACAATAATATCCATAGACTGGTTAAATTGTTCAATCAAATCGTGCGATGAGATACCGCAGTCCACCGTAATCAGGACATGTGTCCCATCGTCCTGCAATACCTGCAGGGCATCGGCATTCAGACCATATCCCTCACTCTGTCGCTCGGGGATATAAAAAGAAGGGCAGCCTCCCAGGTCACGCAGGACAGAATATACTAAGGCTGTCGAAGTAATGCCATCGACATCATAGTCACCATAAATGACAATCTTTTCCTGTTCTTCAATGGCCCGGCAGATACGTTCCACCGCTTTTTTCATGCCTTTCATCAGAAATGGATCATCCAAATCATCCATATCATCATAAAGATACCGCCGTATCTCTTCGTTCGTCCTTATGCCGCGATTATATAAAATCTGCGCCAAAACGGAAGAAATCCCGGCCCTGTCAGCCAGGTCCAAAATGCTGGCATCATCGGTCTCTTGTATATGCCATCGCTTTTCCATACTATCACAACGCATTCTCAAAAAATAATCACTTTCAAAACCATACACCTATTCTATCACAATCCATTCTCAAAATAAAGGTTGTATTTAATAAAATTATGTAAATATTCTCATCTGGCCATATTTTGAAAATGATAATAATAAAACAAGCCCCGCCGTAGCGGGGCTTGTTCATAGTTAATATGTTATGCACATATAAGCTGTGTCTTAGGCTTCGAAACCTTTCTGGAAGCGGACATAGGACTGACGGCGTGCTTTTGCATCAGATTCTGTCTTAGCATAGAGAGCTTCGGCCTGTTCCGGGAAGCCTTTCTTAAGGGAAGCATAACGAACTTCACCCTGTAAGAATTCCTGGAATTTGCTGTAATCCGGTTCTTTGGAGTCGAGGCTGAACGGATTC
>NZ_DGXL01000009.1:0-244 GCF_002395615.1 Megasphaera sp. UBA4233
TTGGTACCATCGGTCACGTTGACCACGGCAAAACAACATTAACGGCTGCTATTACAAAGGTCCTTTCCGAAACGGAAGGCTGCAAAGCTCAGTTTGAAGCATATGCTGATATTGATAAGGCTCCGGAAGAACGTGAACGTGGTATTACGATCAACACGGCACACGTTGAATATGAAACTCCGACCCGTCACTATGCACACGTTGACTGCCCGGGGCATGCTGACTATGTCAAGAACATGATCAC
>NZ_DGXL01000009.1:323-27808 GCF_002395615.1 Megasphaera sp. UBA4233
GGTGCTGCCCAGATGGACGGCGCTATCCTCGTCGTATCCGCTGCTGACGGCCCGATGCCCCAGACTCGTGAACACATCCTCCTGGCCCGCCAGGTTGGTGTACCGGCTATCGTTGTATACCTCAACAAAGCTGACCAGGTTGACGATCCGGAACTGATCGAACTCGTTGAAATGGAAGTCCGCGATCTCCTCACTTCCTATGACTTCCCTGGCGACGATGTACCTATCGTAGTCGGTTCTGCTCTGAAGGCACTGGAAGGCGATCCCGAAGCTGTACAGTCCATCAAAGACCTCATGAAAGCCGTTGATGAATACATCCCGACTCCGGACCGTCCGACAGACAAACCGTTCCTGATGCCGGTCGAAGACGTATTCACCATCACAGGCCGTGGCACTGTTGCAACAGGCCGTGTTGAACGTGGTACGATTAAAGTCGGCGACCCCGTAGAAATCGTAGGTCTGGCAGATCAGCCGAAAGATACGGTTGTAACGGGCGTAGAAATGTTCCGTAAGATCCTGGATCTGGCAGAAGCAGGCGATAACATCGGTGCACTGCTCCGTGGTATCGACCGCAAAGAAGTAGAACGCGGCCAGGTACTTGCAAAACCGGGCACGATTCATCCGCACACGAAATTCAAAGCACAGGTATATGTCCTGACGAAAGAAGAAGGCGGCCGTCATACACCGTTCTTCAACGGCTATCGTCCGCAGTTCTACTTCCGTACAACGGACGTAACGGGCGTAATCCAGCTGCCGGAAGGCACGGAAATGTGCATGCCTGGCGATAACGTCAAAATGGACGTTGAACTGATCACTCCGATCGCTATTGAAGCAGGCCTGCGTTTCGCTATCCGCGAAGGCGGCCGTACAGTAGGCGCCGGCGTTGTTTCCGAAATCGAAGGCTGATAACCCCTGTATTACCTATGGGAAAAATAAAAAAGCATCTGCGACAATCGTTGCAGGTGCTTTTTTTATTGCACAATGGATGATTAATCTGTTATAATAAAAGTATAATCTTATATAATATAATAATATCAATAAATTGTAAACCCATTTTATAATTATTTTACAACTATGGGATTGATAGCGAATCGAATATACGTGTTGGAGGTGTGAAAATGGATACATGTGACCGATTCCTGGGATGTATGCTTGGTGGTGCAGCAGGCGATGCATTAGGATATATCATCGAATTTGACGATTGGTATACTATCCGGAAAAAATTCGGGCCTTATGGATTGCGGACGATACTGCGGCTGGATGCCAATGGGAGAAAAGGCATCATCTCGGATGATACACAAATGTCTCTTTTCACTGCCGACGGACTACTTTGGGCTGCTCATGATGAATTGGCGCCAGAAGAAGGTCTGTACCGGTCGTACATGCGTTGGTATTATACACAGACAAAGCAAGTCATTCAACCGGATCAGTCTGCCTGGATGACAAGGCAGGCCCATGAAAAAGAATGGGATTACGATATGATGGGGGAAGAAGATTTATATGCCCGGCGGGCACCGGGGAAAACCTGCCTGTCCGCTCTGGCGGGAAGTGGCCGGACAGACAGCCTCTATGCCGATAATGACAGTAAAGGCTGTGGTTCCATAATGCGTGCCGCTCCTGTGGGATTGTTTTATGCAGGTGATCCGGAAAAGGCTTTTGACGTAGGTTGTCAGTCAGGGCGTCTGACTCATGGAAATCCTACGGGATATCTGGCAGCAGGAATGCTCAGCGCGTCCGTTTCTCTCCTCAGCCAGGGAAAGGAATTAGCCGATACACTGCCAGAAGTCATGCGGATATTACAAAAACATGAGCATTATGAAGGTGTAAAGCGAGCAGTTATCCGGGCCATCGATGAAGCCGTGACCGATAGGGAAGCCTGGCGGGCTATGAAACGGATCGGCAAAGGCTGGGTTGCTGAAGAAACGTATGCTCTGGCTATTTATTGCCTGTTAAAAACAGGGACGTTGAAAGATGCCGTCATTATGGCTTGTAATCAGGATGGAGACAGCGATTCGTGCGGATCAGTCTGCGGCAATATGGCAGGTGCTATGTACGGGGCTGATGCTGTGCCGCGCAGCTGGTCTCACAAATTGGAATGTGGCGGCCTCGTCACCAGCCTGGCCCAGAATCTCTATAAAATCCACGAAACAGCGAAACAGAAGAATTGAAAGTCGCTAAAATAATTCAAAAATAACATAATATGTGTCTAGTTAATTATTTGACGATATTGACATTTGTGTTATGATAGTAATAAGTGCCCATGCTTGTTGGATATCACTGAACAGTGTAAATTGGAATGCCCGTTTATTTGGCGCTCCCGGCTGGGTAAAATGAATTTGAGGCGAATAAGAACATGATACAGACGCAGGTGAATACTACTGCAAGCACAGTTAAGACAAGACATCCATACAAAACGCGTGAAGGCGGAGCGACTATTACTATTTTTGTTCCGTACAACTGCCGCAATCATTGTCCCTTCTGCATCAATAAAGAAGAATATTCCCATCCAGAAGGTTTTTCGGCAGAAAAGATATGTCATAGCATTGAAATGATGAATCAGATTACGCCCTATTGTGATTATGTGTTTACTGGTGGGGAACCGTTTGCCAATCTGGACTCTCTTCAGATGATGCTCGATAAGATTCCCACAACTCACAAGGTGTATATCAACACGACATTGCCCGTTTTTGAATTCCAGACGGAAGATGACATTGTCAATTTTACGAAACGCAATAAAGACAAGATTACATGTATCAATGTATCCCGGCATATGCAGCATTATGTCGTAGAATCCAATGATTCTCTGCTGAGTCGGCTGGCGGTTCCCTTCCGCATTAATTGCGTGCTTTACAAAAACTATCCAGCCCAGGAACTGGTACCGTATCTGGAACGGTTCTACAAAATTCCCGGCGCTTCTGTGCAGTTCCGTTTCGATTACACGGCGACGACTCCCGATAATCTGTATGATGAACAAGGTGACCGCATTCTCCATGATTTGAAACAGATTGCCACTTATACGGGCCTGGATGGGTGCCGCATGCGTTGTGGATTCCATTTTGATTATAAGGGAATGGAACTGACCTATCATAAGACGCTGCCGTATAGTACGATTGTGGAAACAGATCCTAAGACAGGAATTACCTATGATATATTGTACGATATCCTGATTAAGCAGAATGGAGATATCCATTCTGACTGGGATGGAACGCTCATGGATGTAGACGCGTACCGTAAGGTCGTATTTGAACCATATGACCTCAAATGGCTGCAGCGCAGCCGTCCTTCCCGGTTGTCCTTTGTCAAAACTGCTTGTGCCGCAATTTGAAAAATCCCGCTGTTATCTGAATGGTAGCAGCGGGCCTTTTCTTTTTCTCTACTAGGATTCACATGCAGAGTATGATAGAATATTTTATATGTATATTTGCAGTGAACACAGGAGAGGAGAGAGAGCTGTGGCAGTAACCGTCGTATTTGGCAGGGCCGGCAGCGGAAAGACTGCCCGATGCCTGGAAGAAATCAGGAATTGGTCGAAAGATGGCGGAAAGGCTGTTTTGCTCGTACCTGACCAGGCTACGTACAGTATGGAAAGACGGTTTGCATCCACCATGCCGGGTCATGGATTTATGGGAACCCAGATTTTTGGATTTTCCCGGCTGGCATTCCAGGTCTTTCAGGAACGGAACAAAGAACATGCGTCGTTATCTGAATTGAGCCGCAATATCGTACTACAGCGTCTTCTAAGGCAGCACGGCAATGTATTGACTGTCCTTCAGACTGCCGCCTCGCAACCTAATTTTGTGACGACTATGGGCCAGTTCCTCATGGAATGCCGCTCCTTCCGTATTACACCGGATATGCTGCGGAATGCGGCAGGGCTGATGAATCAGCTGACACTGTCACATAAATTGGAAGACATCGCTTCATTGTATGAAAAATACTTGGAATTTCTGGGAGAACATTTTGGAAATGCCGATGATACGATGACACTGCTGGCAAGGGAACTGCCCAACTATACGTTTATTCAGGGAGCACGGGTCTGGGTCGATGGATTTCAATGGTTCACGCCGCAGCAGTTGCAGATTCTGCTGGCAGCCGAAAAAGTGGCTGATTCGCTGACCATAACCTTGACAATGGATGCAGAACGTATTTCACAGCAGTCCCGCCATACGGCTTTGTATCACCGCCCCTGGGAAGTGTATCAGAGTCTTCTCCGCATTTTCCCCCATTTGGAAACAGAGAACCTGCCCAATCCGCCATGCAAGGGAATACGACAGTTTACCAGGCATTTCTTTCAGTCCGTTCCGGATACACAGGACGTGCCGGTTAAGGAACTCATTGTTTCAGAATGTTCTGATCGCGCGGCTGAAATGGACGCCATTGCCAGACGCATTGCCCGTCTCGTGCAATACGGATACCGGTACAGGGATTTTCTGATACTCACCCGGACTAGCAATATGTATGATGCGCTGGGAGAACGGATATGCAAGTCTTATGGTATACCGTGCTTTACTGATTATCGGCGTCCCATGGCATCTCACCCTGCCGCAGAGGCTGTTGCCGCTTTTCTGGCACTGCTACGGTCCCACTGGTCACACGAGACAGTGTTCCGCCTTCTCAAAACAGATTTATTTCCTCTGGACCGGCATGAAGTGGATATCCTGGAAAATTACTGTCTGGCCAGCGGTATCAGCAGCCGGCAGTGGCTGAGCAGCCGGGAATGGACCTATTACCCACAAAAATATATGAGCGATGATGTAAGTCAGCATCCGGAAATACAGGAACGACTGCATCAGGTCAATGAAGTGCGGCAGCGTGTTCAGCAGTATATACTTCCTTTCTGGCAGAAGGCACAGGGAGAAAAAAATTTGCGTGACTGGTGTACCCTTTTATTTACTTTTCTCCAGTCTATCCATGTTCCCGATACGCTGCGGCGTTGGAAGGAAGAAGATGAAGCAGTCCAGCGTATGACAGAAAGTAAAGAACATGAGCAGGTATGGAAAAAAATGCTGGCATTCATGGAAGAAATGACGGCCTTGTGCGGAGATGATGTGGTCAGTCTGGAAGAATTTTCCCAGATGGTGGAAGACGGCCTGAAGACGATGACGTTCAGCATTATTCCGCCGACACTGGATCATGTGACGATTACGTCAATCGAACGGGGGTATACCGGCAGTGGACGCATTGTGTTTTTATGTGGCATCAATGATGGGATTTTTCCTCAGCACAGCGGCGATGAGGGACTTCTAAGTGATGTAGAACGGCAAAGCCTGACAGAGGCCGGCGTGACGTTGGGGCCGGGGAGCCGGTTCCGTTCCCTGCAGGAAAAATTCCTGTTTTATCTGGCGGCCACCCGGGCCAGAGAACGGCTATATATCAGTTACGCACTGGCTGATGAGCAGGGCGAGGAGCTGACGCCGTCTTTGTGGATCCAGCAGTTGATAGATAAAGGATATATTGCTGGCATTCGAAAGGAAAGCGGAGAAGCTTCTCCGGCATCGGCTGCGGAGTATATCGTCTCTATGCCAGCAGCGTTGAAATATCTGCCAGTTATGCTGCGTCCGGCTGTAGAAAATAAAAAAATAGATTCCGTATGGTGGTCCTTGTATGACTGGGCGTTGCTCCATGGATGGAAACAGGTAACCGTACGGGCTGTGCAGGGCTTGTTTTATCATAACCGGCCGGATAGGCTTCCCTATGAAACCGTACGCCGCCTCTATGCTCCGGAAGGGAGGATTGTCGGTTCCGTTACCCGGTTTGAAAGTTACCGTCAGTGCCCGTTTGCGTATTTTTCGCAATATGGGCTGGGCCTTGCCGAACGGCCGGTGCAGCATTTTTCGGCACCAGATCTGGGAATGCTCGTCCATGAAGCACTGCGCCGTATTGGAGAAAAACTGCTCACCGAAGGACGGCAGTGGCAGCATTTGCAGGATGAGGAAATAGGGCCGCTGTGTACGTCCATTGTAGAAGAGTTATCGCCGAAGATACAAAACGATATTCTCATGTCCAATGCGTATTTTATTCAAATCCAGGGAAGACTGATCCAGGTTCTCATCCGGACAGTGCGGCGTTTGTGTGAATTCAATAAGTCTTCTGATTTTCATACGACTGCCGTGGAAAAGGGATTTGGACAGGGGAAAAATGCCTGGAAGGCTTTGCAATTTACGCTGGACAATGGGCTGGAGGTCATCGTGACCGGGCAGATTGACCGCATTGACACACTCCATGCAGACGATACGGATTTTGTCGTTGTCATCGATTATAAATCGGGCAGCACCGTACTGGATTTGCAGAAAATTTACATGGGACTGGAATTACAGCTCCTGACGTATATGGATGTTGCCTTGAAAAACATAGGGTCTCAGGCCGCCCCGGCAGCCGTGTTATATTGCTATGTGCGAAGCCGGAAACTTTCAGAAAACCATTTGCTCAGCCAGGAGGAAAAAATCCAGCTATACAATAAAGAGAACAAATTGAAGGGTTTTTATCTGGACAGTCCTGACGTTATCCGGTATATGGATACGGCTATGGAGGCGTCTTCGTCATTTCTTAATGTGCGGCTCAATAAGAACGGCAATCTGAGTACAGCCGGATATAATGTATTTCCCTATTCCTGGTGGCAGAAAGTGCTGAAGGTGGCTGAAAACAGGATTCATGCCATTGCTGAACAGATGGGCAGCGGCGATATTTCCATCCATCCGGTCCTCTTTGGAACGCAGAGCCATTGCCAGTATTGTCCGTATCATCCGTTCTGCGCCTTTGATCCTCATACGCAGGACAACGCCTATGATGCGGCCGGGAAATTGAAAAAAAGCGATATTATTGTCCGCATTAATCAGGAAGGAGACGATACACATGGCATGGACTCATGAACAGCAGGAAGCAATCGACAGCCGGGGACAGACACTTCTATTGTCGGCAGCTGCCGGGAGCGGCAAGACGGCTGTCCTTGTAGAACGTATCATACGCCGTCTTCTGGATCAGATAGCCCCGGTGGACATAACGGAAATGCTGGTCGTCACGTTTACCAAAGCAGCTGCTGCCGAAATGAGGGAACGGATTGCAGCGGCACTGGCCAGTAAGCTGACTGAAGAAGATTCAGAAAGGGCGGAACGGCAGCTGGCACTCATGCCTTCTGCCCATATTTCTACTCTTCATTCTTTTTGTCAGGCCGTTATCCGGAGATATTTTTATAAAATCGATATCGATCCCCGGTTTACCATTGCCGGAACGGAAGAATTAATCCTGCTGCAGCATCAGGTATTGGAGGATGTCTTTTTGTCTTATTATGAAGATCCGGATAAGGCTCAAATCCTCTATCCACTGGCGGAAATGTTTGGCGATGAACACGGCGATGACATCCTGATGGAAGAAATCATCCGTATATATCACTTTTCCCGCAGCCTGCCCTGGCCGGATGTCTGGCTGGACAAGGCTGTGGCCGATTATGCCGTAGCCGATGATGCCAGACTGGATGATCTTCCCTGGTGCCAGCCCATCAAAAAAAGGGCCCATAGTCAGATCAGCAGCATCCTGGAACGGTTACGGCAGATTTTACCCGGACTGGAGGCCCGGCCGGCACTGGAAAAAGGATATCAGCAAATACAAAATGAATATGTTATGTTGCAGTCGATTCAGGATAAGACTTCGTGGGAAGAACTGCGGCAGGCTGTACGGGCTGTCAATTATGACCGCCTTGCCAGTCTGCGTAAGCTGGACGAAGACGATAAAGAATTTTGGGAACAATGCAAAAAGGTACGCACGTCATGCAAGAAGCAGTTTACGGCCATGCGGGATATGTGGTTTGTGCCATCGGGCAGAGACTGGCTGGATGGATTGCGCAGCATGGAGCCGTATATTACAGGGCTGGTGCAGCTGACAAAAGATTTTGCCGAAGCTTACGGACAGGCAAAGAAGGAAAAAAGCTGGGTCGATTTCAATGACCTGGAACATTTTTGCCTGCAGA
Source organism: Megasphaera sp. UBA4233 (assembly GCF_002395615.1). Lineage (NCBI taxonomy): Bacteria > Bacillati > Bacillota > Negativicutes > Veillonellales > Veillonellaceae > Megasphaera > Megasphaera sp. UBA4233. The sequence continues at coordinate 8,287 of NZ_DGXL01000009.1, forward strand.
TACTCCTGGACCCGGTTTCAACGCCGGAACATATTATCCGGTCTGATGCGGCAGAGGAATTGCGCCACACGTTTAAAGAAATCCTCATGGATGAATACCAGGATACAAACGGCGTCCAGGAAATGATAGCACGGCTGATAGCCTGCCCGGATAACCGTTTTATGGTTGGGGATATCAAACAGAGTATATACCGGTTCCGCCTGGCAGATCCTACATTATTTCTGGAAAAATACCGGGCGTACAGCCGGGATGACCGGGCGGAGCAGCGCTGCATTGACCTGGCCCGTAATTTCCGTAGCGATAGGCATATCCTGGAAGCCATCAACGACGTATTCAGCCGCATTATGACGACAGAGACAGCCGGTATGCCTTATGGTGAACGGGAACGGCTGTACGCCGGCCGTAAGGAATGCACCGACGATTCCTGGCTGGGCGGTACGGTAGAAGTCCGGTTACTCGATACAGGAGGAAGTGATGATACCGGTGCAGAGGATGACCAGCCATCAGAATTGGTTTCTGATGAGCTGGCCGGGGACGGGGAGGACGAACGTACGGCATTTGAAAAAGAGTGCCAGATGGTGGCCCGATGCCTGATAGACATGAAACATTCCGGTCAGTGTATCCAACGTAAAGATAGTTCCATGGAGCCCGTTTCCTGGCGCCATATGGTTGTGCTGCTCCGTTCACTGAAAAATAAAGCACAAGTCATGGCCCGGATTTTTCAGGAAGCGGGAATCCCCGTATATGCCGATGAAAGCGGCGGGTATTTTGCCGCTATAGAAGTACAGGTCATGCTGGCTTTGCTGCGATGCATCGATAACCCGGAACAGGATCTTCCCATGGCGGCAGTCCTCCGGTCACCGCTGGTCAAAATGGATGAGTCGGCCCTGGCCTGCCTTCATCTGACAGGAGACGGAACATTGTGGCAGAAACTGCCTGCATATGTACAAACGTTATCCGATGAGGATGCCGCTCCATTACGGGATTTTATGCGGCATCTGGAACAGTGGCGGACGTTCAGCCGGCGCGCCAGTGTTGCCGAATTATTGCAGCGGCTGTATGAGGACACGGGGTATATCCATTTTGTCGGAGGTATGCCCGGCGGTGCCGTCCGGCAGGCTAATCTCCGGGCTCTGTATGAACGGGCCCGGCAATATGAAGAAGCGGGATATCGCGGATTATTCCGCTATCTGCAGCTCATCGACAAGATGCAGGAAGACGAGCTCGATCTGGCTCCGGCCAAAGTACTGGGAGAAGGGGAAGATGTTGTACGCATCATTTCCATCCACAAAAGTAAAGGATTGGAATTTCCTGTTGTCGTCGTAGCCGATATGGGGAAACAGTTCAATGAAACAGACCTTTCCAAGGACATACTGCTCCATAAATCTTTAGGGATCGGCCTGCGGCAATTTGATACGGAATGGCGGATTTCTTATCCTGACTTCATTTGGAGCGGTCTGAGGGAACAACTAGCCTGGGAAGGACGGGCAGAAGAACAGCGCGTACTCTACGTTGCGATGACCCGGGCACGGGATAAACTGATCCTGACAGGTACTGTCAAAGATATGGGAAAAGCCTGGAAACACTGGCAAAAAGAAGGCAGTCCATCGGAAGGAAAGTCATATCTCGATTGGCTCATGCCTCTTTTTGCAGGGGCGGATCAGTGGAAACAGACCAATGAAAAGGTTATGGCGGGACTGGAAAGTGATGAAATGCACGGCCTTTGGCGCCTGGCTTTATATCACCAAATTCCGACTTTGGAAGAAGTGGCACCGGATATATCCCTTGATTCACCGTTGCAGCAGGTGCGCCGCGGTGAACCGGTAGGAGCCCTGATTCCCGGCTGGATGGAGCAAACCTTAGCCTGGCACTATCCGTGGCCTAAAGCGACGGGGACAGCAGCCAAGTATTCTGTCTCTGAAATCAAAAGACAGTATCAGCTCCAACACCAGGATGAATGGGAAGAAGAACGGGAACTGGCAGCGACGGGGGCCGGGGCAGACCGTGAGGAAGACGTGTTTGGCCGGCTGCCGGCATGGATGGATGGAAGGGAAGAGGAAGAAACGGGCGCCCGCCGTGGTACGATTGTTCATAAAATCATGCAGTATCTGGATATCAGGGCTGACATGAACCGGAACGATATAGATGCACAGCTCCGGTCCTGGCAGGCTCAGGAATTATTTACAGCAGAAGAAGTATCAATGGCCTATCTGCCGCCAATCCTTGCGTTTTGTCATTCGCCGCTCAGCCGGCGCATGGCGTCGTCAGACCGCATACTCCGGGAATATCCGTTCAGCATCCTCCTTCCTGCCGGCGGTCTCCTGCCGGACGCAGAACCGGGAGAGGAAATACTGGTGCAGGGCGTTATCGACTGTTTATTCCGGGAGGGTGATGGATGGGTATTGATTGATTATAAGACAGACCGTCTCGATGATGCGGACGCCTTTATCAAACGGTATGGCGTACAGATTTCTCTCTACAGGCAGGCTGTAGAAAAGATCAGTGGCCGTCCCGTACGGGAGGCCTATATGTATAGTTTCCGCCTGGAAACGGCGATTCGTGTAGAATAGGAGTATATCATGAGTGTATTTGATATTGTAGGGCCTGTCATGATTGGCCCTTCCAGCTCGCATACGGCCGGTGCTGCGCGTATCGGTCTCATGGCGAGGAATATATTAAAGGACGAACCGGTAAAGGCCATGATTACCGTATATGGGTCGTTTGCCAAGACTTATAAAGGCCATGGGACAGATAAGGCGCTGGTCGCCGGCCTCCTGGGTTTTTCAGCGGATGATACCCGGCTCCGGGACTCCTTTTCCATAGCGGCCGAAAAAGGGCTGGAAATTACCCTGCGGCGATCTGATGAAGAAGTAGATCATCCGAATACAGTCCGCATTGCCATGACAGGCAAAAATGGCAATCAGGCAGAAATATTGGGCGTTTCCTTGGGTGGTGGTAAGATTGAAATCCGCGAAATCAATGGATTTGAGGTCTCTCTCAATGGGGAAGAACATACCCTGATTACGCTGCATCGTGATCAGCCGGGAATCATCGCCCAAGCGACGACGATTATGGCAATCGGGCATATCAATGTTTCGACGATGAAGGTGTTCCGCAGCGGCAAACACGCCAATGCGGTCATGATTGTCTGCACAGACAGTCCGGTACCGGCAGAAATGGTCAGCCTGATTGGCAATATTTCAGCTATCGAGAGCGTCATTACGCTGGCACCGTTATAGGAGGTACAGGAGAGATGTACGAATACGAATATAAAACGCTGGAAGAACTTTCTCACAGGGCAGCCCAGCATGATATACGGATAGCGGACGTCGTTATCCGCCACGAAATGGAAACCTCTGAACAGACGGAAAAGGTGGTGCGGCAGCGCATGGTTTCCCGGCTGGAGGTATTTCGTGAATCCATAGAGGCCGGTCTTACCGATACGGGAACTTCTGTAAGCGGACTCGTCGGGGGAGATGCAAATAAACTGTCCCATAGCAGTGGCCGGCTGCTGGGGAGCCTGCCACGCAAGGCAGAGATGTATGCGCTGGCTGTCAGTGAAGCCAATGCCAAGATGTTCAAAATCGTCGCTTGCCCGACGGCAGGTTCTTGTGGTATCGTTCCAGCTGTTCTTATGGCAGTCAGTGAAGAACTGGGAACGAGTCCGGATGAAAATGTAGAAGCTCTTTTTACGGCCGCAGGAATTGGGGCTGTCGTATCCCGCAATGCGTCAGTTGCCGGAGCTGTCGGCGGTTGTCAGGCCGAATGCGGGACAGCTGCTGCCATGGCTGCCGCGGCGGCTGCCCAACTGGCGGGTGGTTCTGATGATGCAATCCTGCAGGCTATGGCACTGTGCATGAAAAACACACTGGGGCTGGCCTGTGATCCCGTAGCCGGTCTGGTAGAAGTGCCCTGTGTCAAGCGGAATGCCTGCCTGGCTGTAATGGCTGTCGGTGCAGCTGAAATGGCCCTGGCCGGTATCCGCAGTGTCATTCCGCCTGATGAAGTCATCAGTGCTATGGCTGAAATCGGCCGTATGATGCCCGTTGCCCTTAAAGAAACATCCGATGGCGGCCTTGCCAGAACGGAAACGGGAAAGGCCGTTGCCCGGAGGCTGGAACAGGAAATGAACGAAGGCTGATGCTGGGACACGACATAGAAAAAGGACTTATGGCATAAAGATTTTTTACCTTTATGCCATAAGTCCTTTCTTTGTGTATCCGTATTTATTTTTCAGCAATAGCCGGGCGGATTACCGGGCCGCTTTGTTTGCTGTAAACTGTGACATTGTTTCTGGCAAAAGCCGGCTGGCCTTCCAGACGACGATAAATTGCACGGCACAACCCCGTCGAGACAGGTGCCGCTTTCGGTTGTCGTGAGAATGCGAGAATCAGATCGGATTCAAACTGGCTTAATTCGACGCATTTTATTTTCATCTGGTAATCATCCCTTTAAGTGTAAATTTACATACGCTGACCCGGAACAGTCAATTAATATATATATTCTACTATAAAGACCTATCTTTGACAAGAAGGGATGCGGCTAGTAAAATAAAAGATACGTTATGATGTGCAGGAAGGAGAAGCATATGGGCTGGCAACTGGAAAAAGCATTAAATGAACGACTGGCGAGGGAAACGGGGTATGTCGTGCATCCATTTGGCAGCCGTCATACGATGGCTGTCTGTTACCCTAATACCTATGAGACGGGTATGAGCAATCTGGGAATGCAGATTATTTACCGGGAGGTAAACAGTCGTAATGATTTTCAATGCGAACGGGCATTTCTGCCAGATAAGAAATTGAAGAAAATCTATGAAAAAGAACATTCCCCACTTCTGACACTGGAAAATAAGCGGCCACTGTGTGATTTTGAAATTCTTGGCTTTTCTGTCAATTTCGAGATGGACTATTTTAACATCCCGGATATTCTCGAAGCTGGTCATATTCCTGTCCGGGCTGCAGACAGGACAGAAACCGATCCGCTGGTAGTCATGGGTGGTCCTGTCGCTTTCTTTAATCCCGAGCCGCTGGCGTTGTTTATGGATGTCTGCCTGATTGGAGAAGGAGAAGAACTGATTCATGCATTTCTCGACGCCTGGCTTCAGGCAAAGGCCGACGGAGCCGGAAGGCAGGAGTTGCTGCGCCGTCTGGCAAGGGTTGAAGGCGTATACGTTCCTTCCCTGTATCATCACGTGTATGATGATAGGGGAAATTTGATGCGCATCGATGCCGAACCAGGTATACCCCATCGCGTACGCCGGCAATGGCATGAACTGACCCGGCCAGGGGAAACGGTCGTCGCTACGCCAGATACGGAATTTGGATCCATGTATCTCATTGAAATTGCCCGTGGATGTGGCCGTCACTGCCGGTTCTGCATGGCTGGGTATTGTTACCGCCGTCCCCGTGTGCGTCCGCTGGAATATGTCAAAGCTGCCGTTCTCCGGGGGAAGAAGCTGGGTAAAAAGATAGGCCTCATGGGTGCTGCCATTTCCGATTATCCGTACATTGACGAATTAGTCACATTCATCCGTCAGCAGGGACTGGCTTTTTCCTGTGCGTCTCTGCGTGCAGATTCCATTACGCCTGTTATTGTCAAAGGCATTGCGGAAAGCGGGCAGAAGACGATTACCCTGGCACCGGAAGCTGGCAGTGAGCATATGCGGAACATTATCAATAAAGGAATTACAGAAGAACATCTCCTCCAATCCATCGATTTATGTACGGCTGCGGGAATCCGTAAGGTGCGGATGTATATCATGATAGGTCTCCCCATGGAAACGGATGAAGATATACAGGGAATTGTGGATATGACACGCCGGGTACGGGAACACATGGACCGCATTGGCAACAAAAGCAGTATTACCCTGAGCATCAATCCTTTTATTCCAAAACCGATGACGCCCTTTCAGTGGATGGCCATGACGGAACAAAAAGTCGTGGAACGGAGACTGGCATATATAAAAAAAGAGGCAGGGCGCATACGGCAGACGGAAGTTTTGGCTGAACCACTGCGGCAGTGCTATATCCAGGGGGTCCTTTCCCGGGGGGACCGCCGCGTGGGGGAACTGCTTCTGAAAGCCCATTCTTACGGAGGTGTCAGGGGCTGGAAACGGGCTGTCCGGGAAACAGGATTTGATGTAGAATCATTTTTATATACGCCACGGCAGACCGACGAACTCCTTCCCTGGAGTGTACTCGATAATGGTCTGGCAGAGGATTACCTGATCCGGGAACGGGAGAAGGCTGAAAAAGGTGAGTTCACCATACCATGCTTTGAAGGATGCCGGCGATGTCATGTATGTGGAGGTACAAATGGGGACACAGTGGATTAAACATAAGGACGGGATTGCCTGGGAAGAAAGCGGGCAGCTGCATCGTGCCGGCCTGTGCCATGGCGTTACTGGCCGCACGGGCGGGGTAAGTCCGGCTCCGTATCATTCTCTAAACCTGGCATTGCACGTAGGAGATTCCGTATCATGCGTCCTGGAAAACCGGCGCCGTCTCTGTGCCCATCTGGGCTGCCGCCTCGATGTACTGACTACACCGCAGCAGACTCATGAAGATCACGTAATCGCCGTCGGAGACAGCGAGATAGGACGGGGGGCCGGCAGTTATCACGATGCCTTTCCCCATACGGATGCGCTTATGACCAGCCGGCCTGGAGTGCTGCTCCTGATCTGTATTGCCGACTGTGTGCCGGTTATCCTGTATGATCCGGTAAAAAAAGCCTGCGCAGTCATTCATGATGGCTGGCGTGGTACGGCATCCCGGCTGGCTTCCAAGACGGTTTTTGCCATGCAGACCGTATATGGATCACAGCCACGGGATATTCTCGCCTTTATCGGGCCGTCTATTTCCCGGGAGCATTTCGAGGTCAGTGAAGCGACGTCAGATATTTTCCGCCATATGGGACCGGCCTATGACCAATGTGTCTATAAAACAGCGGATACGGTCTGCGTTGATTTATGGCAGGCAAACCAGCAGCTGTTGCTGCATGCGGGGCTGCTGCCACAGCACATCGATACGACAACCCATTGCGCGTATCAGGATGAACAAGCCTTTTATTCATATCGTCGCGATGGCGGTCATACCGGACGGATGGCAGCCTTCGCCATGATTCCGGCAATATGACGATTGGGGCAGATTTTTTCCAAAAATACTAGCATTTATAAGGCGTAATATATATAATAGAGTAAGTGCCAAGTTTTTTGTAGGTACCACGGAGGGATTTTATTTGATAAAGGAAAACATAGAGGCCATAGAAAAACGCATGGCTGATGCGGCAGCCCGTGCCGGCCGGAGTGATACGGTTACCCTGATTGCCGTCACGAAAAATCATCCTGTAGAATGCATGAAAGAAGCCGCAGCAGACGGCATTGTGAACGTTGGTGAAAACCGCGTACAGGAAGCGATGGAAAAGATAAAGGAATTTCCAGAAAACCACCTTGTCTGGCATTTAATCGGTCATCTCCAGACGAATAAGGCTAAACAGGCAGTGGCTCATTTTGACCTGATTCATTCCATTGATTCGGAACATCTCCTGAAAGCCGTCGATAAAGAAGCTGGCAAGATAGGAAAAGTACAGGATATTCTTCTGCAGGTCAACGTAGCGCGGGAAGAAAGCAAATTCGGCATGGAAGTAGAAGATTTTCCGCGCATCAGCGCGCTGGCAAAAGAACTGACTCATGTCCGCGTCTGCGGTCTTATGTGTATGGCTCCGAATTTTGATAACGTGGAAGACACGCGCCCAATCTTCCGGATTGCCCACGCTTTATATGAAGATATGAAACCTCAGTTTCCAGAAGGTCAAGTCCGTTACCTGTCTATGGGCATGACTCATGATTTTGAAATAGCCATTGAAGAAGGGGCAAATATGGTACGCGTCGGTACTGCCATATTTGGACCGCGCCAATACTAAGGAGGATAATAAAACCATGGGATTGAAAAAATTTTGGAACAATGTAGTAGGCAAGGTCAGCGGTGTAGATGAAGATGATATCTATGAAACAGACGAAGACTTTGAAGATGATGACGATGAAATAGAAGACGCACCGCGTCAGAACCAGCGTCCAGTGGCAGCTGCCCGCCGGCCTGCACTCGGAGCGGCCCAGGTAGACCGCCCGCTCAAAATGATGATCGTAGAACCAGAAAGCTTCGACGATTCTCAGAGCATTGCTGATTTTCTCCGGGACCGCAAACCGGTTGTCATCAATTTTGAAAACACGGAACCGGATATTTCCAAACGGGTTGTCGATTTTGTCAGTGGGGCAACGTATGCACTGGATGGCAATATTCAGAAAGTGGGCAAGGATATTTTCCTTTGCGTACCCAGCAATGTAACAGTGGACCGGAGTAAACACGATTACGGTGATTTCACGGCACAGCTGGCTTGGAAAAACGGCGAAGGTAATAAACAGCAGTAAGACAGATGAGGCATTTTTGTGAAAAACAGAGATAGAATTATACGTTATTATAAGGGTACGGATAACGGCGAGCTGGCTGCCCGGCTGATTGATCTGGCAGACAGTACGGCCAAAGGCCGTCCCTATGCCGTCAGTGAATTTGTATCACCCGGTGCCGTACAGATAGGCGAAACGATACAGGCGTCCGCCCCTGGCCTGATCCTGAAGACCTTTGGCGGGTATGAGGGAGCAGAACGGGTGCGTCTTGCCTTTGTCAAGGAAAGTTATGATGGACCTGTTGATTTTGCCATTACCGCCTGCCATGTGAGCTGGGATGCCCGTTATCGCCTTCTCAGTCATCGTGATGTGCTGGGATCGCTCATGGGACTGGGAATCGACCGCAGCCGCTTTGGCGATATCATCATGGAGGAAACGGGAGCAGTCATCCTGACCGATGCACCCCTTCTTGCCTATCTGAAGCAGAATTTTTTAAAGATTGCCATGGTTCATGTTACGGTAGAAGACATGGCCTTGTCGGATATTGAGCCTAAACAGGAAAAGGTGAAAGAAATCAAGACGACCGTAGCGTCCCTTCGCCTGGATGCCGTCGCTTCTTCCGGGTTTGGTATTTCCCGTACCAAAGCGGCGGAAGCAATCAAGGGTGACCGGGTACAAGTTAATTGGCAGACGGCTAAAGGGCCGAGCCAGGAAGTACAGGAGGGCGATGTCATTTCTCTCCGGGGAAAGGGCCGGATGGAACTGGCCCAGATTACTGGTACTTCACGCAAAGGGCGTACAGGTGTTTTATTGAGACGATACATGTGAGAATTTTTGGAGGAATGTACCCATGCTTACACCAATGGATATACATAACAAAGAGTTTAAACGGGGCTTCCGCGGTTATAGTGAAGAAGATGTCGATGCCTTTATGGACAATATTGCCGATGACTATGAAAAAGTATACCGGGAATATTGTGAAATAAAGGAAAAATGCGAAAAGTTACAGGATAAGCTGTCACAGTATGAAAAAATGGAATCTACCATGAATAGTACGCTTATGCTGGCCCAGCAGACGGCAGAAAATGTCAAGGTGTCTGCCCGCAAAGAAGCCGATCTCATCCTGCAGGAAGCAGAAAATAAAAAGAAAAAAATGCTCGATGAAACGACACTGAACATGCAGACGACACAGCAGAATATGGAAAAAATGAAAACCCAGGTTAGTGCTTTCCGGGCTAAATGCCGGGCGCTGCTTACCAGCCAGATGCGTCTGCTCGATGATATGGTCATCGATGAAGAAACGGCAGTCAGTGATGGCAATACCCCGGCAGAACAGCCGGAAGCTGGCGATAACACAGCGAAATAACAGAACGTACAGAGATATGCTCTCTTCCCGGTATGACTCATGGCTGCCGGATAGAGAGCGTATTTGTTTATAATGCGGTAATACAGAAAGGGAGCTGCTGCTATGAAACGACTGGGACTTATGCTGCTGACACTGGCCTTATTGGCCTGTGGTACGGCCTCTGCATATAATCCGTACGCCCCGAATCCATTCGATGCGATTGAACAGGACAGCTGGGAATACAAGTATCTTCTGGATTTGACAAAGGCGGGCCTCACCGGTACAGATATGACAAGATTTTCACCTTCTTATGTCCTGACCCGTGTGGAAATGCGTGATATGCTGGTTACGGCACTCAAAAACCGCAGCCGGGCAACGGTATCCCAACAGAAAGAAATGGACCGCCTGGCTTCGGAGTATGCTGAGGACCTGACCTACGCCAGGGATGGAGAGACATTAAAGACAGAGACGGAAACGCCGGCTGGCGACCCGTTTGATTGGAAACAGGGGGATAAGACAAAATGATACAGCAACCAGAATACCCGATAAAAATGATAGCGATAGACCTCGATGATACGCTCATCCGGGACGATACGACCGTCTCTGATTATACGAAAGATACGATACGCCGGGCACAACAGAAAGGGATCCACATCATGATTGCAACTGGCCGTATGTATGCGACGGCCAGTCCCTATGGCCGCATGCTCGGGCTGGGGGATATCCCCATGATGTTGTTTGGCGGCGGACTGATTCAGACGCTGGAATCGAAGAAGATACTGTACAGTCATCCTATTCCACAGGAAGATGCGGCACAACTGCTCTCGCTGGCCAAAGAAAAAGGATGGATGATGCAATCATATATTGATGACGTGCTGCGTGTTGCCGAGTATAATCACTGGGTTGCCGATTACGAACGGATTACTCATTCCCACGCTGTCGTATGCGGTGATGATTTTTATACTCCCTGTGGTGCGCCAGATAAATTATTATCCTGTGATGAACATGAAGTCCTGCTGCAACGGGCAAAGGAAATAGAAGAAGCGATGCCGGGCAGATTCGATATCATGTGTTCCAAGCCGACATTTCTGGAAATTACGCCCAAAGGAATTTCAAAAGGTGTCTGCCTGAAACGTCTTTGTGATATTTATGGCATTTCGCTGCAGAACGTCATGAGCTTTGGAAACGGAATGAATGATTTATCCATGCTGAAAGCTGCCGGATTCGGCGTAGCTGTGGCCAACGCCGTACCCGAAGTAAGAAAACAGGTTCCGTATGTTACGGCATCCAATAATGAAGACGGAGTAGCCAGAGCTATTGAAAAATTTATCTTGTAAGGAGGGACCACGATGGATCAATTCCACTTGATCATTGTCACCGGCATGTCGGGTGCAGGTAAGAGCCAGGCTGTCAAAGTGTTGGAGGACATTGGTTATTTTTGTATAGACAATCTGCCGCCAGTGCTGATTCCCAAATTTGCCGAGCTTTGCGTCAAAGGCGGTGAACGGGTGCGTCATGTGGCCCTCATTGCCGATATCCGCGGCGGGCAGTTCTTTGATGCTATGAGCCAGGCTTTGCAGGAATTGCGCAAGCAGGGCGTTTCCTATGAAATTGTCTTCATGGAAGCATCAGACAAGGTACTTATAAACCGCTATAAAGAAACGAGGCGTGTCCATCCTCTGGCACTTCATGGGCGCATCAGTCAGGGAATCGCGGAAGAGCGGAAGCGGCTGGCCACGCTCCGGGAACAGGCTGATTTTATTATTGATACGAGCTCACTCAAGACGAGCCAGCTGCGGGATATCCTGCGCAAGCGCTATGCGCTGAATACAGGCCGCAAGGGACTGACCGTTACGGTCGTATCCTTTGGCTTCAAACATGGCATGCCCATTGATGCGGATATTGTCGATGATGTGCGTTTTCTGCCCAACCCGTATTATGTTGAGGAATACCGCCATAAGTCGGGCCGGGTTCCCGTAGTACGGGATTATGTCCAAAGTTTTCAGGTCACTCAGACGTTTAAAGAAAAATGGTTCGATATGATAGATTTTCTCCTTCCCAATTATGAGCGGGAAGGAAAAAGCCAGCTGGTCATTGCCGTAGGGTGTACCGGCGGGATGCACCGCAGTGTCTGCATGGCAGAAGAAATGTACCGTCATCTCAAAGAAACAGGTGTCGATGTATCTATTGAACACCGGGATCTTGCCAAAAATGATGTCGAAGAAGATGCTCCCGGTTATGAAGGAGAAGATGCATAAGGAGGGTGCAGAACATGCGCTTTTTTAAATGGCTTCATCCGGGATTGCACATCAAGCGATGGCTCTTCCTGTTTGGCCTGGGCATGATGTGTACTAGTTTTGGTATTGTCCTGACGTTTAATTACCAATGGATCGGCCAGGTAGAAGAATGGACCTTCCGCCTGCTCTATGAAGCGACAGGCCATTATAACTATACGGTCCTGGCTTCTCTTGGCATTGTCATTCTCCTGGCAGGCATCCTGATCATGGGATGGTCTACCCGGCGTCTGATCCGTACCATGCTGGGCGTTATCATGCCGAATGAGTCGGAAAATCTCAGTGAACTCATCTTATCTAATATGAAATTGTCCAAGGGTCCCAAAGTCGTCGTTATCGGCGGGGGGACAGGACTTTCGGTTATGCTCCGGGGATTGAAGACAAAAACGTATAATCTGACGGCCGTCGTCACCGTTGCCGATGATGGCGGGTCGTCCGGGCGGATCCGTCAGGATCTGGACATTATAGCGCCGGGGGATTTGCGTAACTGTCTGGTTGCCCTGGCTGATAAAGAAGGGCTGATGGAAAAACTATTTGCCCACCGCTTTGGCGGATCGGGTAATTTGTCCGGGCACAGTTTTGGCAACCTGTTTATTGCCGCGCTGATTGAAGTCCTGGGAGACGTAGAAGGGGCTATGGATGCGACAAGCAAAGTCCTGAAAGTCCGTGGGAAAGTCATTCCCTCTTCGGCAGATAAAATCCTCCTCAATGCGGAAATGGTGGACGGGACTATCGTACAGGGGGAATCGCAGATTCCCAAGGCCCATGGTAAAATTAAGCGGGTCTTTACGACACCGGAACATCCCCGTGCCGTGCAATCTGCTGTAGATGCAATCCGCGATGCCGATGCCATCGTACTGGGGCCGGGCAGTCTCTATACGAGTATTATGCCTAATTTGTGCATTCCTGATATTGCGGCTGCCGTGCGCGACAGCAAGGCGAAAAAGATCTACATCTGTAACGTCATGACACAGCCGGGGGAAACGGACGGATACAGCGTAGCCGATCATGTCAAGGCAATCGAACGACAGGCCGGAGCACCGGTCATTGATTTTGTCATGGCTAATAATGGCAATGTAGATCCGGCGATTTTACAGAAATATGCTGCTGCCGGCCAGTATCCTGTGCAGATTGACAAAAAAGAAATACATAAGACCGGCGCAACACTGATTCAGGCTGATCTGGTCAACAGAGAAACGGGAGCTACCCATGATACGAATAAACTGGCAGATGTCCTTTTTGATTTGATTAATGCGCTGCGGACGGATTTATCCCCTGAATTGCTGCATTATTATTTAAAGAGATATAATTTGAAACATCCCAGGAGGTGAGCTGTTTGTCGTTTGCAGAAGAAGTAAAAAACGAGGCCGCTCATATTCCAGTTGAAGACGCCGCCTGTCGCACTGCGGAACTGGCGGCGTTGCTGTGTATGGGAGGTTCGCTCCTTCCCGGTTCCGATGGATGCGCCGGATTGGAATTCAGTACGTCCAATAACGCCGTGGCAAGAAAAGCTCTGTCCATGTGGCGCCATTCTTTCTCCATACGGCCGGAAGTACTCGTGCGGCGGGGGCGCAGGCTGCGCAAAAAAAACTATTATATCCTCCGGATTCCGCCGGCAGTGGAAAGTACGGCCGCCTTGCGTTCCCTGACGTTGTTTCCTGCAGAGGAAGCCTTTCAGGGGCTGGAACTACGCCGTGATGACTGCCGCCGGTCTTTTCTGCGTGGCGCCTTTATGGGCGGGGGATCGGTCAATCAGCCCCAGGGAGATTACCATCTGGAACTGATGACAGGGAATAAAGAATTTGCCCGCCTGCTTTTGAAATTAATGCACCATTTTCACTTGTCTGCCAAGATGACAGACCGTAAAGGAGACTATCTGGTCTATGTGAAGGAAGGAAATGGCGTATCTTCTTTTTTGCAGCAGATTGGGGCCGTACAAGCGTATCTGAAATTTGAAAGTGTGCGGGTCGTCAAAGACATGCGTAACAATGTGAACCGCGTGGTTAATTGCGAAACGGCCAACCTTCAAAAAACCGTTAATGCGGCAGTACGTCAGACTGCGGATATTGAACGCATACGTGATTCGGGCCGGTATCACCTCCTGAGTCCCAGACTGCAGGAAGCGGCCGAATTACGTCTGGCCCATCCGGAGGCGACAATGGGAGAAATCGCAGCTTTGTCAGGTATTACGAAATCGGGATTATCCCACCGGTTTAAAAAAATCGCGACGATAGCGAAGGAAATAGAAGGTATGGAACATCATGAAATTACGAATACTCAGTAAATGTCTGATTGCAGGTCTTTTATGTGTGCTGCCACTGGTGTCGCTGGAGGCAGCGGATACAGAATACGGGGCAGATAATCCCGAAGTCATGGATAAAATCGTACGCAGCCGGATGCTTCCCGTGGCGATGACAGCACCTCATGATACGGGAACGCTGCTGTTCTCGGATAGTCCGGAATATGCCGATAAAGACGGAATTTTATATGTCGATAAAGTAAAGGGTGATACGCGGCTATATTTTTATCATGTCAATCAGGCAAATTATCCGCGCAAGATTGTCGCCATGGCATACAACCCTTCAGACCATGAAGTTATGGCAGGGGTCAGCGGTGTCTATTATGCCAAGCCAAGTACGTCTTATTACGATGTGGGCAAGGATTTGTCTACCTTATATTATGAAGGAAATGCGACCTATAACCGGGTCAGCGTTCCACCGCTCGGCTATGCCGTACTCAGCGACCGGCTGAACCGCGTCATCGTAGCTCCAGATCAGCTGTTTTCTGGTATTGTCAACATGAATCTGCCGGATGATATGTATGTTTCAGCCGTTATTATGCCAGCTGCGGCAGATCCGGTAGCTTTTATGAAAAAACAGCAGTATCTGGCCAGTGATGCCGTTAAACTGCGGGGAACCTTCCCGGGGATGGACCGCTCTCTCAAAAATCTGATTCCCTTTACGGCAGATGAAGGTATTGGCTATATTCTTATCGCCGACGGCATACAAGACCGGTTTTTACGGGGTTATGACGTGATTGACGACCGCCTTTCGGAGGACGTGGGCAATTATGGCCTCGATTACCTTATACAGATAAAAACCAGAGGAACAGGACTTCTCCACTACTATTTCAACACCCAGGGAGGGGAATATGCCGGCGTGGCTGAAATCAGTTATGATGACGGAAAAGGCGGAACAGCCAGTAAAATTGTAGAGCTGCCCCGTAAAGGACTGAGCATGGGATTTGATAATGCCTATGCGATGGAATACCTCGATTCTGTGGCAGCGGGTACGACTGTCACGATACATCTTATGCCACCGGGAGCAGCCAACCTCCCTGTGCGGATTATCATCGTTCCCGATGCATCGGTGCAGCAGGCGGCTGATGCCGTGCGTGAAGAAGCACAGCGCCGCCTGGAAGAACAGAAGAAACAGCAGCAGGAGAGTATCGGAGACGATTGGGCCCGGATTGAAAAGAAATTACATGCGGGCCGTACTGAAGAACAGACGGAGCTTTCGGGGAAAAAGACAAAAAGTAATGCCAAAAAAGATAAGAAAACGAAAGCAAAAACAAATAAGAGACCTGTTCAGGAAGATTTGGGACAGGGAGCATAATATAAGAGAAAAGGGAGCACGATGCAAAAATCTGCATCGTGCTCCCTTTTTCCATATAGATGATGGATTATAAGTCTTGATCTTTCGGTTCTTCGCCAAACCACTTCTTGTAAATCTTGGCATACGTACCGTCTTTTTTAATCTGACTCAGTGCGTCATTAAATTGTTTCAACAATTCCGGTTTATCCTTGCTGATAGCCATGGCTGTACCGCGGGACAGAATCGGATCGCCGACGATTTTTGCTTTTTCATTGCCACCGTGGGTCATGTAATCCTGGGCGACGGCTTTATCGATAGAAATTGCATCGACTGTACCGGCTTCCAGTTCCATCCAGCCCTGACTGTTGGTATCAAATTCCTTGACGGTTGCCCCATGTTCCTTTGCATGGTCGCCGGCTTTGGAAGCTACCTGTGCGCCGACTGTCTTGCCGGTAATGGTGTCATAGCCGGTAATGTCGGTATTATCCTTGCGGACGACGATTGTATAGCCGCCTTTGTAATAGACATCGGTAAAGGCTACCTGTTTCTTGCGTTCCGGTGTAGCGTCCATGCCGGCAGCGATGACGTCAATCTGACCGCTCTTGAGGGCAGGGATGAGGGCATCGAAGCCAATGTTTTTGATTTCCATCTTGTAGCCCAGTTTATCACAGATAGCCTGGGTGAGGTCCATATCAAACCCGACAACTTTATCATTTTCTACGGATTCAAAAGGCGGGAATGTGGCTTCTGTGCCGACGACGAGAGTTTTCTGTTCCTTGGCGGCATCTTTCTTGTCACCGCTCTGGGAACCACCGCAGCCGGTAATCAGCGTAACGGCTGCCAGGGAAGCAGCAAGCATAGTTACATATTTTTTGTTCATCATGAGTCACTCCTTCAAACGGAATTACTTTTTCCCCATATATAATTCACTCAGATCAGACATGATCCGGGTGTGAGGGCGTGTTGCAAACGCTGATGCCGGTGTGGCACCGGTGGTAACGGCAGCAAAATCGACGCCGCCATTTTGAGCAGTATCAGCATCGATAAGACTATCGCCAACGTACAGGATATCTGCCGGGACAAGATGAAAATAATCTTGTATGAGCCGGAGTCCATCGGGGGCAGGCTTGGCATGCTCTACATCTTCAATGCCGATAACGCGGTCGATAAGGGGCTCCATCTGTTCACGACGGATGGTTTCCATGATGCGGCTCCTCGTTTTGGTAGAAACGATGCAGCAAATGGCACCGGCTTCTTTCAGATAAGTGAGGGCCGGTTTCGTTTCCGGATACAGATGGGTATTGGGCGTCATGTAGAAATCGGAATACCGGACTTTATAGAGCCGGATGAGCCGGGCCAGTTTCCCTTTTTCTGTTTCTCCTGTAATAATCGACATGGCATCGTACATTGTCTTGCCGATGGTACTGCAGATGACATCCCGGGAAACGGGAGCATATCCTTCATCATGGAGAAGCATTTCAAAACACATGACGATGCCTTGTTCGGAATTTACCAGAGTATAATCAAAATCAAATACGTATGCTTTATACATTCTTATTCCTTATTATTCTTTCGGTTCCGTACCAAACCATTTTTTGTAGAGCTGGGCGTAGGTACCGTCTGCCTTTAATTCATCAATGGCTTTGTTGACTTTTTCCAGCATTTCCGGCTTGTCTTTGCTGACGGCCATGGCAATGCCATCGGGGGCCATCTGAGGTTCACCAGCCAGCTTCAGGTCATTTTCACCGCCGTGGCTGAGGTAATACATAGCTACGGACGTATTGATGATGACGGCGTCACTGTTATTGCTGTTCAGCTCCATCCAGCATTGGTTATTGGCGTCTACCTGTTTGATAACCGCGCCGGCCTGCTGCCCCAGTTCAACGCCTTTTGTACCGACCTGGGTGCAGACATTCTTACCGGATAAATCCTGGAATCCATTGATTGTCGTATTATCTTTGCGGACGACGACGGAATATCCGTCATGGAAATACGGTTTTGTAAACGATACCTGTTTTGCCCGTTCCGGTGTAGCATCCATGCCTGAGGCGATGAGATCGATCTGGCCACTTTTGAGAGCCGGAATCAGAGCGTCGAAGCCCAGACTTTTGACTTCGGCTTTCATTCCCAGTTTGTCAGCAACGGCTTTGGCAAAATCGATATCAAAGCCGACATACTGATCGTTTTCTGTGAATTCAAACGGGGGAAATGTCGGTTCCATACCGATGACCAGCGTATCACTGGATTTCTTGCTGCTGTCACTCTGAGAACCGCCGCAGCCGGTCAATACAGTCATGGCTGCCAATGAAACAGCCGTCAGTGTAGCCCATTTTTTTTTCATTCTTATATCTCCTTATATAGATAGTGTGGTATAACGCATCCCAAAACGTTACCAAAAGATTACATTCATAATTATACATATTCAGAAAAAATAATACAAGCCATTTGATTACATATTCGTGCATACGTTGTATAATATATGATAAAAAAGAAAGTGGTGACCAATATGACAAATGAAACATTAAAAAAAGCAATAGAACAGACAGCAGTGGCAGTCAGGCAGATGAACCCGCTGGTTCCATCCATTACCAATACGGTAACCATTAATTTCGTAGCGAATGCCCAGCTGGCAGTGGGAGGATCGGCTGCCATGGTATATCTTCCCGACGAAGGGGAAGGGCTGGCGCATATTTGCCAGGCTATGTATATCAACGTGGGTACTCTATTCCCTGTTTATGCAGAAACACTGCCTCTTACGGCAAAGGTACTTCACGAAGAACGGAAACCCTGGGTCCTCGACCCTGTAGCTATCGGTCTTGGGAAGATGCGAACTGATTTGCTGACTCAGTTTAAAGAATACAAGCCATCTATTATCAGGGGAAATGCCTCGGAAATTATTGCGCTGGCAGGATTATGGAATTTATCTGGTGGCTCGGCCGTTTCGGAAGTACGTGGTGTCGATTCGACGGATACGGTGCGTGCTGCGAAAGATGCAGCTATGGCACTGGCTTCATGGACGGGTGGAGCCGTTGCCGTGTCCGGAGCGGAAGATTTGATTACCGATGGGAAACAGGTAGTCATCTCAAAAGGAGGATCGCCTATGATGCCCTGTATTACCGGGACGGGATGCTCCCTCGGTGGAGTCATGGCCGTTTATGCAGCTGCAGCCGATCCGTTTGTAGCCGCAATTACCGGCGCTGCCGTATATAATCTGGCGGGAAGCCGGGCAGAAACCTATGTAAAGGGGACGGGTTCATTCCAGACGGCATTTATTGATGAATTGTATACGGCCCAGCCGTCAGATATTGCGGCAAATCCCTTTATATTAGAGTAAAGCAGAATCATTCATCGGCGTATATGAAAGGCAGGACTGTCACGATAGTATACGTATCAAAAGAGGGTTAACAAGCCTTAGAATAGAGACGTTTGTCGCAGACCGCAGGCCGTTGGTCGAAGTGATTCGATAAACGGTTAACGAACTGTGATGAACGTCATTTTTTTTTAGCGGTGTAAAAAAATCCCTTGACAAGAAGGGAAGAGTGGGATATACTAAATAAGCTGTTGAGCGGACGTGAAGGTTCCCTTCCTCCTATCAAAAGTATTTCAAAAAAAGTGCTTGACAAACTCCTGTGAGTTTGTTAAGATATACAAGTCGCCGCGATGAGCGATGAGCTTCCTTCATCTCAATCATGCGGCTGGCAGATGACCTTTGAAAACTGAACAATGCAACATACGAATGAACGCCAGATAAGTAGAGAGCCATGTTTGAAGGAGCCGTAAGGCGACGCGCAAACATGAGCGAATCACTTATACCGAGATTAACTCGGTAGTGCGAGGTTCTAGAGATAGAACGTCAAACAATGAGTAACAAACCAACAATAGTAAG
>NZ_DGXL01000009.1:27943-28351 GCF_002395615.1 Megasphaera sp. UBA4233
AACGCTGGCGGCGTGCTTAACACATGCAAGTCGAACGAGAGGACATGAAAAGCTTGCTTTTTATGGAATCGAGTGGCAAACGGGTGAGTAACGCGTAAGCAACCTGCCCTGCAGATGGGGACAACAGCTGGAAACGGCTGCTAATACCGAATACGAAGCAGCTCCCGCATGGGGGCAGCTTGAAAGGATGGCCTCTGAATATGCTATCGCTGCAGGAGGGGCTTGCGTCTGATTAGCTAGTTGGAGGGGTAACGGCCCACCAAGGCGACGATCAGTAGCCGGTCTGAGAGGATGAACGGCCACATTGGGACTGAGACACGGCCCAAATTCCTACGGGAGGCAGCAGTGGGGAATATTGCACAATGGGGGAAACCCTGATGCAGCGACGCCGCGTGAGTGAAGAAGTAT
>NZ_DGXL01000037.1:0-50255 GCF_002395615.1 Megasphaera sp. UBA4233
AGAGGTGGAGGACTTCTGGCGGATCAGGTTAAAAGAAGATATACGAATATATGACGGGACAGAAAGACAAAGCCGTTCATCATATGCAGATACTGGTTGAGGCACATCCGGAATGGAAAAAGGACAGGATGCTCAGTTACATCATCAGCCGGAAGTATATTGCGCTGAATCAGAAAGACCGGGGTCTTGCTTATTACCAGGACTACCTGTCCCACGATGCCAATCCCGCCCGGGGCCATCTGGACTATGCACGTCTGCTGACCCAATCCGGAAAACTATCTTACAACCGATACAGCTAAAAAGGGAGCTGTACCTGCCGATATGTATACCGCCGTACTGACGGAAAGCATATCACAGGCCAGCTCCTTTTTCTTTATGAACGGCTCTGTATGAGCAAATGATTCTGTTATAAGAAGGAAGCAAATGTTCCGGCCAGTACGACCGAGGTAATGGTAACCGTTACGAAACCACCTACCAGCATGGACGGGAACATACGACTCATAAGGAATTCCTTTTCTTCAGGAGACGTTGCCAGAGAATCACAGGTCGATTCCGTAATGATGATATTGGGCGGGAAACCATACAGGGCAGTAAGTCCATTGGCAAATGCCAGGTAAAACGAAATATGAAGAACACGAGCGGCAATAAAGGCAATGATAGCCATGCCGATAACGCCGATGATAATCAGGACGAACATGGGCCCGATAATGGATAACAACATTTCCTGTGTGCAGTCTTTCAGGCCATCAAATATGAACATCATCAGTGCAAACATGCAAATGCCGTACGAATTCGCTTTGTTCAGGGCATCGCGGTCGAGGAAACCAATGGTACAGAAGACGACACCAAACACAAGAGCCCAGATAGCACCGGAAATTCCCGTCGCCGAACCAGCCAGGGTCGCCAGCCATGCGACAAATCCCAGCTTTCCTAATTTTACAACAGTCGTATCGAACTGAGCCGGCAGCTGTGGCAGAATCGTTTTGGCATGACTGACACCTACGGCGGCGTTGGCATTTTCTACGGCATGTTTATCGGCTTCACTCATGGTGATTTTTCCGGCCCGGAATAATTTCAATTGTTGTTTTCCGTACGTTTTAAGGCAAACCGCCGTCAGAGGATAGCCGGCAAAACCTTGTACACAATATATCGTAATGGCAAAGACAGCCGCCGTCACGAGTCCTGCCTTGGCAGCAGCCTGCTGCATGATCGTAGCCGCGACAATCCCGCCGGTCAGAGCCGGAAGTCCCGTAATCATGAGGGTCCGGTCCATAAACAGGGGGCACAGGAACCAGCAGGCCGTACACATCCCGATCAGACCGGCAAGACAGATGACAATGGTCCGCCATTGCATCATAAGCTGTTTCAGGCTGAGTACCGTTCCCATATGGACCAGTAACAGGAACAGGCCCAGTGTAGCACCAAACGGCAGCAGTACACTATCTGTAATCAGATTATACGGCAGGATAAACCAGTAACCCAGCAGCATCAGAATAGCCGTAACAAAGACAGATGGCACCCAGGCATGAGTAAGTTTGTCTACCCATTCCCCGGCAATATAAAATATAGCACAGATGGTAAAAGCTAAAGCAAAGTTATACATACAATCACCCTTTCTTGTATGTTCCGGCTGCCAGACGATCCCCACCGCAGCAGCCTTGTATCTCCATGATTCTGTATCAGCTATTTTGTTTCAGCCAGTCAATGGCCATCTGGGCATATACCCGTGCACCGCCGGCAAGAACTGATTCATCAGAGGTAAAATAATTGCTGTGATTCGGATAGGTTGCGTTACAATCGGGATTATGGGTACCTACAAATATGAAACATCCCGGTTTGTCTTCCTGATAAAATGCAAAGTCTTCTCCGCCCATGACCAGATCACTTTCCTGAATGGCATCGGGTCCCAGCACTTCCGTCACAGCCTGGCGGGCAATGGCCGTACAGGCATCGTCATTAATGGTGGGCAGAATGAGGAACTGATAGTCTAATTCTGCCGTGGCGCCATAGGCTTTGGCTGTTTCTTCTACAATGCGTTCCATCCGTTCCTTCAGTTCCGGGCCGATTTCGCGGCGGAAATACCGCGTTGTCCCTTCCAGTACGGCTTCGCCGCTCACAATATTCCAGCGATCGCCACCCTGGAATTTACCGACCGTCACGACGACCGGATCAATGGCATAGAGCTGACGGGATACAATGGACTGGAGATTCGTAACAATAGCCGAACCGACCACGATGGCATCGACGCCGGACCAGGGCTGGGAACCGTGAGACTGGACTCCGTGAATGCGGATAGTAAATTTATCTGCCGCCGCCATGAATGGGCCAGTGCGGATGGCAACGGTACCAGCCGGTACGCTGCTCCAGATATGGGCACCGAAAATGGCCCCTATTTTCGCAAACCAGTCACCAAATTTCTTCATATAGACCGCGCCTTTGCCAGCTTCCTCTGCCGGCTGAAATACCAGATAGACATCGCCATATATTTGATCTCTTATATCAAGCAGCATCCGTGCCGCTCCCAGGAGCATGGCAATATGATTATCATGACCGCAGGCATGCATCCGTCCGGGAACTTCCGAAGCAAAAGGAAGTCCTGTTTTTTCCGTTACAGGAAGAGCATCTATATCGGCCCGGAGAGCCACCGCTTTTCCAGGATGGGCACCGGAAATCCTGGCAACCAGTCCTGTATGTTTTTCTTCATTAATCTGATACGGAATTCCCCATTCATCCAGAACAGATGCTATCCTCCGCGTAGTTTCTGTCTCCTCGAAACTGAGTTCCGGATGCCGGTGAAACTCCCTGCGCAGGCGGATGATGTCATCATTATATCGTTCCATCAGCTTATCATGTTCCATATGTTTTCACTCCAATCACATAAATATTCATTAAATAATACGAATACGACATAGTAAAGAAAATAAGATTTGATAATCGAAAGATAATTCTTTTTCAATATATCATCTTAGCGCTTTTTTATTCTTTGTACGCGTACATGAAAATCATACAGTTTTTATTTTTTGTCCGGCCAGCTAGAATATAAACGCATTAATTAAATGCGTTTATATTCTTTATAGCTTGATTTTACGTCATTTTCATTATTTTGTAAAGCATTTATTTTAAATTATAAATGCTAATACTAATATTATTCCAATTATTTTTAAATTTTATAGAATATGCATAAAACAATGCCTTATTTGATATGTCTATTGCGAAATTACAAATATCAATTAATTATTGTGAAAAATGTTTTGTTTTATCTCAATTAATTACCAAAACGCATATTCAGAACTTCTATTTTATTTGGCTTATTGTGAAATATTTTAAGAAAACAAGGGTATTAATTTACTATATTTAATACTTTCACACTGCTATATTGTCTATCTCACAAAGACAGAAGAACATTTCGTATATGACGTTCCCCGTTTTCTGAATACCGTTTGTATAAGCCTGTCATATATATTTAGTCAAGTCTATGGCAATTCCTATCCTGGCAGCTAAAAATCCATATAGGCACAGGCATTTTTTCTGCTCTGGTATCGATAAACAAGAAATAGTATAATAGATCCAGAATAATTGACAGGAAAGGTGACGAACTGATGAAACAATTGGAAGTCGTAGCGGCTATTCTGACGTATAATGGAAACATTCTCTGCATGCAGCGGGGAAAAGGGAAGTATCCTTATGTATCGTTCAAATATGAATTTCCTGGCGGAAAAATAGAACCGGGAGAATCACGGCACGCCGCACTAGAACGGGAATTACGGGAAGAAATGAACATTCATACGACCATCAAGGAAAGTGACTTATATATGACGGTCCATCATCAGTACCCCGATTTTGCCATTACCATGCATGCCTTCTATTGTCCCCTCTCTTCACCGGAATTTATCCGCAAAGAGCATATTGCGTCATGCTGGCTTCCGCCGCAGGAACTGCCATCCCTGGACTGGGCGGCAGCCGATCAGCCTATCATGGAAAAATTAGTTTCTGAATCGAAACCGGATTAAATAGTAAAGGGTGCTCCACGATGACAACAGGCAATGTACTGGAAAATTGTTTACGCGAAGGTTTTATCGATTATAATACGAAAGCGGATTCACGGTATGTTCCCCGTATTGTGACCAATAACCGCGCACAAAAGACGAAAGTGCTGGATACACTGGTTACGCAGCTTTCTTATTGCGATGAGTTTTATTTTTCCGTAGCCTTTATCACCAAATCAGGCATTGCCTGCCTGAAAGATGTGCTGCTGGAATATAAAGACCGTCCGGTCAAAGGCTATATCCTGGCTTCCCAGTATCTGAACTTCACTGAACCCGACGCCCTTCGCGACCTGCTCACCCTGCAGACCTATCTCTGTCCGCCATCATCCATCGATCTCCGCATGGTCACGGAAGACCACGGCTTCCACGCCAAAGGCTATCTGTTCCATCTGCCCAACCGGACTCAGGAAAACTACACGATGATCCTGGGCAGCAGCAACCTCACGGCCTCCGCCCTGACGACAAACCAGGAATGGAATGTCTTTTTCACCTCATCCAAAGATGGCGGCCTCATCCGGCAGATGCGTTCGGAATTCGATACGCTTTGGGAGGAAGCCGTCCCCGTCGATGAAAACTGGATCAACGCGTACGAACGTGTATACACCTGTAACAGGCCCCGGCATACCCATCTGGCACGCATGCAGACCATCAATCCCAATGCCATGCAGAAGGAAGCCCTGCAGGGACTCCGACAGCTGCGCGACCAGGGCGCTGACAGAGGGCTCCTCATTTCGGCAACGGGGACAGGCAAAACCTACCTGTCTGCTTTTGACGTGCGCATCTTCCAGCCAAAGCGTTTCTTATTCGTCGTCCACCGGGAACTCATCGCCAAAGCGGCCCGCCGGAGTTATGAAACCGTCTGGTGTGATTGGGAAGATACGGGCCTGTTATCCGGCAATCAGAAAGACTGGAATGCACCTTACCTCTTCTGTACGATCCAGACCCTTTCCCAGCCTGACGTATATACAAAATTCTCTCCGGACTCGTTTGATTATATTGTCGTCGATGAAGTACACCGTGCCGGAGCGGCTTCCTACCAACGGATATTCCACTATTTCAAACCCCGGTTCTGGCTGGGCATGACGGCCACGCCGGAACGGTCCGACGATTTCGATATCTACGAACTGTTTCATCACCACATCGCCTATGAAATCCGTCTCCATCAGGCATTGGCGGAAAATATGCTGGTACCGTTCCACTATCACGGCATTGCCGATATTTCCGTAAACGGGGAACTACTGGATGAATCCGCCACCATACAGGATCTGACCTGCGAAGAACGGGTCCGCCATATCCTGTACTACTCTTCTTATTACGGGTGTGATGGAAACCGCCTGCGCTGTCTTATATTCTGCAGCCGCGTCGAAGAAGCCCGCATACTGGCCGGCTTATTGCAAAAGCATGGCCGCCGGGCCATAGCACTCAGCGGTGATTCTACCCCGGAAATGAGGGATGATGCCATCCGCCGCCTCGAAGGCAGTCCGGATACGACGCCCGACTATCTCGAGTATATCCTGACCCGCGATATATTCAACGAAGGGGTCGATATTCCCTCAATCGACCAGATCATCATGCTGCGCCCTACCCAGTCGGCCATCATCTTCGTCCAGCAATTGGGCCGCGGCCTGCGCAAATTCCCCCATAAACGCTATCTGGAAGTCCTCGATTTCATCGGCAATTACAAAAACAATTTTCTTCTGCCTATCGCCCTCTACGGAGACCGCACCTACAACAAGGACGATGTGCGGCGTACGATGTCACAGAATTTCCTGCCCGGTTCCACCTCTGTCCATTTCCAGGATGTCGTCAAAGAAAAAATATACGAAGCCATCAACAACCGGAAATGGCTGGCCGATGCGCAGGAACTAAAGCAGTCTTATAAAGATTTGAAATACCGTCTGGGACGGCGGCCGCTCATGATGGATTTCGTAAGGCTTGGGGATAAAGATCCGTACTTATATGTCAAAAAAAGTCAGTCCTATTTCGCCTACGCCCAAAGCATCGATAAGACACCGGCAACGCTCACGGAAGACCATGAAGCCGTGCTGAAACTGGTCAGTCTGGAACTGGCCAACGGCAAACGGCTGGAGGAATTGTGGATCCTGCAGTATCTCTTATCCCATCCTTCCCTTTCTATAGGCGATCTCCGGGCGTATATACGTCATACCTGTGGCTATGAAACATCGGAAAAAACGATTGCCGGCATCGAAAATGTCCTGTCCCTGCACTTTTTTACACAGACGGCCCAGAAAAAATACCGGCACATTGCCCTCGTATCGCTCAAGGAAGATCAGTTCGTCCTGACGCCCCAGATGAAGTTCCTCATAAAAAACAGCGAATTTCTGACCTATTTGAACGATTGTCTGGCCTATGGCATATACCAATTCCACAAGCAGACCGACGGCCAGGCCTATGCCGGCGGATTCGTCCGCTATGGAAAATACTCCCGTAAAGACGTATCGCGCCTGCTCAATTATAAGACGAACCGCGAAGGGACGCTCAATGGCTATGCCATCGTCGATGACAGCGATTTTGAAACGACGGGACGGCGCACCTGCCCGATTTTTGTCACCTATAAAAAGAGCGACGATATTTCCGAAAGCACCAAATACGAAGACCAGTTCATCGCGCCCGGCCGCTTCAGCTGGATGACCCGGTCCCGTGTCCGGCTGGATTCCAGAGAAGTTCCCAAAATCCAGTCGCCACTGACGCGGAAACTGCTCTTTGTCAAAAAAAGTGACAGCGAAGGCACCGATTTCTACTATCTGGGAGACCTCGCGGTAGTCGCCAGACCACTACAAAAAGAAATGACTGGCAATGATGGGAAAACCCTGCCAGTCGTCAATTTCCAGTTCAAGCTGGATGTCCCGGTCGAAACCAGGCTGTATGAATATCTTACCCACTGACCGGCCGATAGGGGATTCCGTTACCGTTTCATCAGCCGGTGCACCATACGGATGCAGAAAACAAACAGGATTCCTGCCATGCATCCGGCACTATCCAGCAGGACATCATGCCCGGGAAAATGCACGGAAAATGGCACGGCAGTCCTCATGAGAGGGGAACCCATATTCCGGATGCCACTGGACGGCCCATACAAAGCGTTTCCCCGGCATATAGACGGCTTCTACAAGGCCATCCTCCGATAGGGCCATTTCCCGCAAATCCGGTGCCAGTTTCCGTATAGCCTGGTGATGAATGCTGTTGACGCCCATATGCTCCGTCTGCAACAGATCATAAAGCGGCGTGTCCCGCAGGACCCGGACCGTATGAACAGGCCGGTCATAGGGAGGCGTCATATGATGATCCGTGTCTGACGGATGCTGCAGCGGCAGGTCCTGGTATAACGTACCTCCCAGTGCCACATTCAGGATCTGCAGTCCCCGGCAGATTCCCAGGACAGGCATATCCTGAGCCAGTGCATGGGATATGACCCTCTCTTCCATCACATCTCTCGTCTCATTCCATTCAACCGATGCATTCACCGGTTCCTCCTGATACAGCGAAGGATTGACATCGTGTCCCCCGGTCAGCAGGATCTGGTCACAAAGCCCGACAAGCCGTTTCACTTCATCCTCATCCTGCGTCATAGGGAAAATAAAAGAATCCATCCCTGCCGCTTTCAAGCCTTCCATATATGCCGGCAACATCCAGATACTTTCCTTTTCATCATCCCAGAGCGGCATCACGCCGACCATTTTTTTCATAATCAACCCCTCCTCATCATAAATCCAGTCCGACATAAAACAACATTCCTCAATCCCTCATAGCGTGAAGACTCCGTTATCCACGCCAGTCTGTACATTCTAAAATGGATTTCCTGGTGACCGTATAATGCCACGGCTGCTGCTTCTTCTTTTTCTTCCTTTTTCCTCCGCTAAATCCCGGACGGCCGTGCCTCATTAATTTCCAGACTCTGTCTTTGATAAAACTTGGTATATCTGAACGCACAGCATAGGATGCCAGATGGTCATAGATTGCCAGAATCGTATCTTCCAGTGAGCGGAAATATAAGGGTTGCACATGAAATTTTTTCATCGTACCGGCTTCACCGCGTATTAAGTTCTTGTGGACAAAAGGACCATGATAAATCAGGATTCTCTTTTTAGTCTGCGAATATTTAATAAGCCATGTGCAGTTTTTTCATCTGCTGACGCTGACACACTTTACACAGGCGGTATCCCTTATCTTCCGCTTCCTGGGCGGTATAAAAATAGCCAAGGTGGGATTCCCCGATCCGACGGACCACAGGGCATTGTTCCATATGATAAATTTTATGCGTTCCAGAAGAATGCTTACTGTAAACAAACACCTGATCACCTTGCTATCTCTTAGTCTATAATCAGGTCTATTATATCATATCTGCACGTTATCATATACAATGATGTAAACCGATAGTATTTACGGGGCAAGTGTCCATGGCTTCCGCCTCTTCATGACTTTAGCTCCGTCTCTGATGTTTCATGCGATAGCTGTATATACGATGTCCTGCCTCACACGTTCCGGGCTTTATCAGTTTGACTTCACCCGGTATCTGTCATTGGTTGGATGGTTCTACAACAGTGTACATAATATACATCCCGTTAGTATTCATGCCACTGCCCCTGCTACCAGTTCCTAGAAAGCCTCATAGCCATATTTTTTACTATCATCGTTGCTGATCACCATCGTCTTGTTTAATCCGTAATGACCGTTCATTTACCCATCCGGCTAGTTCCCATGACTGTTCATCTTCCGTGGAAGCAAAGTGAAAAACCGTGATAGGATTTCAGTCGTAGTTGCTTATCAAGTGGATAGAGGCCTTTTTCCCTGACTTTTTTCATCCGCCAGCGAACAAACGACACCGTACTGTACAGGCATTGCACCATCCGCCCATTCCAGTACTCTACGACATATTCTTACTTTTTGTATTCCTTTGCTAATTCCAAGTCGAGCCGCTCTGGTCCTTGGGTGTACACGCAGGACGATTAACCGGCTGATCATCCGTTATCACCAAGAAGGAAAAGCGGCCTTCCGTCATGGCAATAAGGGCCGTAAACCAGCCCATACCATCCCGGACTCCGTCAAAGAATCTATCCGTTCAACTGTACGAAAACGACTATTCTGATGCCAATTTTACCCATTTTCAGGAGATTCTGGAACAGCAGGAACATATCTGTATTTCTGTTTCAGCCCTGACCTCTATCTTAGAGAACCGGTATATCCTGTCTCCCAAAGCAACCAAAGCAAAAAAGAAACGAATGCAACATGAAATCTTTACCGATAGGCGTACTGTGTTCACCTATCAATGCAAAAAATCCCCATCGATTGATGAGGATTCCTAAGGAGAATCCATCTTTGCCTTAGACCATGAGCCATCCGTGGAAACGAGCCTCCTTTGAACAGTATATTGCCGCTCAAAAACATTATACATCAACGGAAATACCACGACTCATGTTGTAATATTAATACTATAAAATTATAAAACTCTCTCTTCTAAGCCCTATAATTTGGGGCTAATAAATAGCTTTTTTCGAAACATTTTCAAAAATGCTTGACATCACTTTTACTTGGCGGTTAGCATAAAGAAATTTCCAGCCATTCCAAAAAAATCATAAAAGCACTCGCCCCACTGTGCCAGGGCTATCATAGTTGAGCTTTCAACTATGATAGCTGAAGAAAGATGCAGAATCACGGGAGCTTCTGCATCGGATGCCTGTACCAGGCTAAGGTACAGGCTACGCCTCGTTCCGGGTCCGCGGCTTTCCCTGTACAGGGGATACTGCCGTCCAGTAATTGCCCGGGATAAAATGTGGGATGTCTCCGGGACGCGGCGCTGCCTGCCGGCCTGTTACATCCGTCTGCCTTATCTTCCCAGTGCCAGGACCAGGCGGTACATATTTTCATCGAGTGGGAAATGAAGCCGTTCTGCTTCTGTATACGGTGTCGCGACGATGCGTTCGCCTATCTGCCCGATGACGCAGTTATACGTGCCGGCCAGCAGACTGTCTATGGCCTTTTCGGCAAACAAACTGGCCATGATGGCATCCTTTGCCGACGGAGAACCGCCGCGCTGTACATATCCCAGCACTGTCAGCGTCGGTTCCAGATAGGTGTGACCCTTAATATAATCGACCACATCGGCTCCCTTGGCTGCCCCTTCGGCCACGATGACAATACTGCTCATCTTCTTCATGCGGTGAGATTCGTTGAGGTGCGTGCACAAGTCTTCCAGTGATACTTCATGTTCCGGTACCAGCACCGCTTCCGCACCGGCAGCCATCCCGGCATACAGGGCGATAAATCCGGCATGCCGGCCCATGACTTCAATGACGGCGACGCGGTCATGGGAAAAGGCCGTATCGCGGATCTTATTGACCGACTCCAGGACCGTATTGACCGCCGTGTCGAAACCGACCGTATACTCCGTCCCCCCCATATCGTTATCAATCGTACCGGGGATGACGATCGTAGGGATTCCCAGACGGCTCAGGGCCTGGGCACCGCGCATCGATCCGTCGCCACCGATGACGACCAGCGCATCCATTTCCTGTTCGCGGATATAGTCTGCCGCTTTTTTCTGCGTTTCTTCTTCCAAAAATTCCAGGCAGCGGGCCGTGCGCAGCATCGTACCGCCGCGATGAATGATAGCACCGACACTGCGGCGGTTAAGTGGCATGATTTCATGACTTAAAAGTCCTTCATACCCCCGGATGATACCCGTGACTTCCAGTCCCTTTTCGATCGCATACCGGGTAACGCCACGGATAGCCGCATTCATGCCCGGTGCATCACCACCACTTGTGAGTACACCAATTTTATTTATCATGATGACCATCTGCCTCCTTTGGCTCACGGGAAACGAAGACTATATCGTCTCCTTTAATTCGTTTTACAATAATATCTACAATTTCTTCAGCACTGTAATCCGTCGTATCGACGACATAATCACAGTACGGATATACATGCTTCCACTGGGCATCCATGCGCGTTACAAAAGCATGGAGATTGTCATAGTCTACCGTCGGCCTCTTGCCAATATGGCGTCCCACCCGCTCTTCCACGCGGTACGGCTGGGAACGGAGGGCCACGATATACCCATGACGATGGAGGATACGGTATGTTTCGATATTCATGGGGAAATTCCCGCCAAAAGAAATAACCGCTTCATGGTAGCGGCTGACCTGTTGCAGCACATTGATTTCCCGTTCACGGAACACCTTTTCTCCTGCCCGTTCAAAAAAGTCAGCAATAGACTGTCCCATCTGGCGTTCAATGCGGCGGTCCGTATCGACAAACTGCCATCCCAGACGAACGGCTAGTTTGCGTCCTATATGGCTTTTGCCACTGCCCATCATGCCTACGAGAACTATATTGCGCTTGATCATACCCTTCCCCTCCTTGCAGTATATTGCACCTGCAACGTATTTCATTTATTTATTATAGCAAAAATTGAAAGGTATGAGTATATATAAATTAAAAAAACAAGCATAAACAAATGCCCCTGTCAGTCCAGCTTTCCGCATGGACTGACAGGGGCATCTGCCATCGTTCAGTTGCGCTATCCGTCTGTTATATGCCGTTGTTATCGAAATAATCGGCCAGACCTTTTACGATGCTTTCGGCAAAGTTCTGCTGCTGTGCTTCCGAGTTCAGGGCTTTTTCTTCACCCGGATTGGAAATGAAGCCCAGTTCCAGCAGGGTTGCCGGCATGTTCGTGTGGAGCAGGACGTAGAAATTAGCCGTCCGTACGCCCCGGTCCTGGAAATTCGTCGCCTTCATATTCTGATTATGAATATACTTGGCAAGGCCGGCATCATGGGATGTCTTGCTGTTGTAATAAGCCGTTACGCCGCCGGCATCAGCCGAGGAGTAAGAATCGATGTGGATGCAGACAAAGGCATCGGCCTTGGCCGCATTGGCGATATTGCAGCGGGCCTGCAGTTCTTCTACGGCCCCGTCATTCGGTGCATACACATCGACATCGGTCGTGCGGGTCATGATGACGTTGGCCCCGGCCTGCTGCAGGAGAGTCTGTACTTTTTTGGAAATGGCCAGGGTAATATTCTTTTCCTGGCTGAACGCGCCGAGGGCTCCCGTATCACTGCCACCGTGGCCGGGATCTATGCAGATGGTCTTGCCTTTCAGCCCCTTGGTCAGGCTGTAGCTGGCACTGCCGCCGTAGGATGGCACCGTAACGGATGAACCGCCCGTTTTAGTTCCCTTCGTATTTTGCGAGGAATGAATGCCGATAGATTCATTGCCCCAGTGTTTCCACTGTTTTACTTTACCGGATTTGTCATTGACATCGACGACTACCCGGTCTGAGCGGTTGGCTTTCTTATCTCCCGGCAGGGTAAATACCTTCACATCCTGAGCCGTGACCTGGCGTGGAACCTTGATATTCAGGTCCGTACCGGACGAACGCTGGGTCAGCCAGATACGGGATACGACATTGGAATTGGCATCGTACTGCTTCTGCACATTTTTATCGATTTTCGTATTTGGCAGCGTAACCGTCACGTATCGGCCGCTCTTGTCGATATACAGACGGGGCGTGACCTTTCTGGACACATCGAGGACGGTCCGGACAAAGGGTGTATTGGCATCATTGCGTGTCGCTACGCGGACACTGGTAATTTCCGTATTGGCGGCAGCCTGGACGGAAACGAGCGGCAGCAGGCAGGCAATCGCCAATAGCGGTATCATACATAATTTTTTCAGCAATTGTATCTTCTCCTTTACAAATGAACGTTACTATTATACCATACCTCCTGCTCTATTTTAAGTTCTGAATTATCACAAATCCGTCACAAAGTTCTATCTCCGTGTGCCGTTTTTATCGTATAGGATGTACCGTCGCTATCAATCGAAATGGTCCCGTCCCGGTCGGTACGATAGATGGGTATACGATATGCCGCAAGGAGAGAGACGACTTCCCTGTGAGGAAATCCGAAGGAATTGCCAGCTCCGCAGGAAATGACCGCTGCCGACGGGGCCGCTTCTTTTACCAGTTCTTCTGTCGTGGCCGTACGGCTGCCGTGGTGGCCGTTTTTCAGGATCGTCGTCCTCAGCACCCCGGATGTCATGTACTGCAGCAGGACCCGTTCACTTTCCTTTTCCGCATCGCCCATGAACAGCATAGAGAAAGTCCCGTATTCCAGGCGGCAGACGAGAGAAAAATTATTCTCCCTGCCCTGGGAAGACTGGAGCGCCCCGTATCCCCGTTCTCCCCGTGCGGGTGGCGATACAATTTCCAGAGTCAGCCCGTCCGTCCAGGACAGTACCTGTCCGCGCTGCAGTGTTTTACAGGCAATCCCCTTTTGGGCAGCTATCTTACGGTAGTGGGCATATACGGGAGAATCCGATTTCTGCCCGTTGTCATAAATGCAGGCGACCGGCAGTGTTTCTAATAACACCGGCGCACCGCCAATATGGTCTTCGTGAGGGTGGGTCAGGATCAGCGCTTCCAGTTGGCGCACGTGGAACTGCTGCAGCTGGGACAAAAGCCGGTCCGTGCCGTCGCTGTCCCCGCAGTCGATGAGGAAATCACCTGTCTTATGCCGTATGAGTACAGCATCTGCCTGTCCGGCCGACAGGACGTGAATGTGCAGATTGCTGTCATCGCGCGTATGTGATGCACAGCCTGCCAGACAAAAAACAAGGACTGTCGCCAGTATCAGTGCGATACGGAACAGTCCTTTTCCCTTACAGGGATACACGAATTATGCCTCCGTCACCAGGGGTCGCTGCAATACGGGCAGCGGACGGTTGTCTTCCAGGCGGGTAATGACCCGGGGAACGGCATCGGCCACTTCCATAGGCAAAAATCCATAGGAGCCATACGTGTCATGGCAGACATCGCCGGCGGCACTATGGAGCCACACCGCCGCGCAGGCTGCCGTGGTCAGGCTGGTCATGCCGTCGTGTACGGCCAGGGCCGCTACCATGCCCGTCAGGATATCTCCCATGCCGCCACAGGCCATGCCGGCATTGCCGCCGGGATTGACGTAGGCGTGGAGTGTCCTGGGCGAGACGATGACGGTCGGCGCCCCTTTCAGGACCAGCGTTACCTGCCATTCCCGGACAAACTGTTTGGCTGCAGCGATACAGTCTTTTTTGATATCCGCCAGGGGCAGTCCGCTGAGACGGCTGAACTCTGCCAGATGAGGCGTCATGATGATGCGTCCGCCGTAAGGTGCAATGAAATCCCGTTCTCCTGCCAGAAGGTTCAGGGCATCGGCATCAAGTACCAGCGGGCACGACGTGTGGGCAATGACTTCTTTCAGGAACATCCTGGTATCTTCCTGTTTTCCCATGCCCGGTCCCATGGCCAGTACCGACCAGTTCCGGCTTTCTTCGATGATTTCTGCCGCATCGGCTGCCGTAAAATGATTGCCCGTTCCGACGCCGCGCACCATAGCTTCAGCCTGCCGGCCAATGCAGTAAGGCGCCGTACGCGCCGGCACCCGCAAAAAGAGCTTGCCTGCCCCGCTGCGAAGAGCGCCGCGGGCAGCCATCAGGGCCGCTCCGGCCATATCACTGCTGCCGGTCACGATAGCGACCGTGCCATGCGTTCCCTTATGGGAATCGGGACTGCGCGGCACCAGGACTTCCGATATGTCGCTTTCTTCCAGCATATACGCCCCATCGTCTTCCCGTCCGGTCAAAAGCGGCCGGGGCATGCCGATATCGTCGCAGACGACAACACCGGAACAAGTGCGTCCCGGATACAGGAGCAGTCCCCGTTTCCAGACACCGAAGGTGACGGTCATATCGGCAAAAACCGGCCCGGCCGCCTCTTCATCGCCACTGCCGCTGACATCGCCCGTATCGGCATTGACGCCCGTCGGGATATCGACGGCAATGACCCGGAGCGTACCCGACGCGGCCACTTCGTTGACCATATTGACTATCCGGCTCACGGGCATGCGCAGCGTGCCGTGGAATCCCGTTCCCAGAATGGCGTCGATGACGACCTGGCTGGAAGACAGGCGCCGGTACAGCCTGTCCCATGCCTTGTCCGATGGCGCAAAGTAATCGATGAGGCACGTTTCTTCCTCGGCCAGTTCCTGCAGCGTATGGAGATGAGCCCGGGCTTCCGGACTATACGATTCCACCGTTCCCAGTACATAGACGTATACCCGGGCGCCACGGTTCAGCAGATGACGGGCGATGACAAAGCCGTCTCCGCCGTTATTTCCCTTGCCGCACAAGATGACAACGTCCTTACCCTGCCAGCCATGAACGGCTGTTTCTGCATGGGTAACGACGGCATGGCCGGCATTTTCCATGAGGACCGCCGGCGCGATGGCATACTGGCCGTGCATGGCCGTCTGGTCCATGAGCCGCATCTGGGCCGCCGTATTGAGTTTTTGCATGAGAACCTCCTTAAGGTGATTACAAGTATAACGCCGGATCAACGGCTTCCCCATTGACGCGGATTTCAAAATGGACGTGGGGCCCTGTCGAATTTCCCGTAGAACCGGCATAAGCAATGATGTCTCCCTGCTTTACGTTCTGCCCGGTTATGACATTGAGGCGTTCATTATGGCCGTACAAGGTCGTCATGCCATTGCCGTGATCAATGACGACGGCATTGCCATAGCCGCTGATCCAGTCGGCTTCGACGACGACGCCACCCATGGCTGCCTTGACTGGTGTACCGTAATCCACGCCGATATCCATACCGGAATGAAGGATCTGCCGGCCATAAATGGGATGGATGCGGTATCCGAAGGGAGATGTAATGACGCCCTTCACAGGCCAGATCATATCACCCCTGCCCGGCCCGGCAAAGGGTTTGCGCCCTTTAAAATCTTTTTTGATAGATTCACTGAACGGCTTGGAAATGCTGTCTTTGGAATCGTGCCAGTGGCTCCATTGCTGTACCTTGCCTGACTTGTCGTTCACATCGATGACGACGCGGTTGCTGATTTTCTGTCTGGCATTGCCATCCAGCGTAAAGACTTTCAGATCTTTCGTATTCACCGCTTTGGGCACGCGGATGCGGACCTCCGCATGAGGGCCCTTATTTCCAAGTTCCAGCCGTGAAATGACGTTCTGATTTACCTGGGGGCGGGGATTGATGCTCCGGCTCAGGTTGGTATTGGGAATCGTGACGACGATATTGTAGCCGCTTTTATCGATGGCAAACCGCGGCTGGACCGGCCCGGTGACATCCAGAACGGTACGGACAAAGGGTGTATCGGCATCGTTGCGGGTCACGACGCGGACATTGGTAATATTCGTTTTAGATGCCCCTTGGGAAATTCCCACGGGCAGCAGGCTGGCCACGATAATAAGAGGCCAGATCAGAAATTTCTTGTACACACTATCTTCTCCTTTATGTGCTATGAATTCAACGCCTCTATTATAGCACATCGGGAATAGAAACTTAATCTCCACTCTAAGGAATTATCGTCACAGCCAGACAACCTGGGCGATGGCATACTGGCCGTCATGTGCCAGGGACAAGGACAACTCCCCCCGTTTCTCCAGCAGTACCGCACAGGCTCCGTGCAGGACAAAGGAGGGTGCGCCCAGCTCATCGTGCCGCACTTCCACATCGGTCCAGGCCCCTTTGCGGAAGCCCGTGCGGCAGGCTTTCCAGAATGCCTCTTTGGCAGCAAACATGGCGGCAAAGGAAGCATACTGTCCCTTTCCCCGGCTGCGGCAGTAGGCAATTTCCTGTTCCGTAAATAAGCGCTGCAGGGACTGGCCGCGGGTACAGACCAGTTTTTCTATGCGCCCGATTTCTACAATATCTACTCCACAAGTCATACAGAGTCCTCCCAGACGGGCATGTTCCCGTTTTAAATCTTGTTTGAAGTTTGAGATTTGATGCTTAAAACGACAAGAGGCTGTCGCATTAAGTATTTCCTTAATGCGGCAGCCTCTCTTCTGACCCATGCTCTTTACCATTTCTGCATGCGGATACAGACGGCAATGCCTTCCAACAGCACCTTGAACGTGGCAAAGGCGACGGTCACATCATCATATACGTTAGGTGCCACTTTATACGAAATAGTGACTTCCTTTTTCTGATAATCATACCGCAGGCCATGCAGATTGGATTCAAACGTATACTGCGGCGCCGGTATCTTGAACTGTGGCGGCTTTTCGACCTGAAGGCCATGCAGCATGCGTTCCAGAAGAACGCGTTTAGGGACTTCTACCTGAAGCATTTCTTCCACAAAATTATCCAGCACAGACATGGATGCCTCAGTTTTCGTCAAAGAAATAGGAGTGGATGGCACGGACAGCTGTATCTACCTGGTCTTCAGAAATGAGGCAGGTGATGCTGATTTCCGAAGTGGAAATGATTTCAATGTTGATATTGTTTTTGCCCAGGACGCCGAACATGCCGGAAGCAATGCCCGGATGGCCGGCCATGCCGGCACCGACGACGGAGACTTTCGCCATCTTGTCATCGATGAGGATATCTTCGACAGGCATCATCCCTTTAATCTGTTCCAGTACGTCTTTGGCAGACGCCAGTTCATCCCGGGAAATCGTAAAGGTAATATCCGTTACGCCTTCGTTGGCAACGCGGACACTCTGGACGATCATATCGACAACTACGTTGGCATTGGCCAGTGTTTCAAACAATTTATACGCGTAGCCCGGTTTGTTGGGGATTCCCAGAACGGTGATTTTAGCAACATTTTTATCTTCTGCGACGCCGCGGATCAGATACTGTTTGATTTCCATGGAATAAGCCTCCTGTATGATAGTACCTTCGTTTTCGGAAAATGTGGAACGGACATGGATGGGAATATTGAAACGGCTGCCCATTTCAACGGCCCGGGGCTGCATGACGCCAGCGCCGAGTTTGGCCATTTCCAGCATTTCTCCGTAGGTAATTTCTTTCATTTTCTGCGCATTGGGCACGACGCGGGGATCCGATGTATAGATGCCTTCTACGTCTGTGTAGATTTCGCACACATCGGCATGGATGGCACCGGCGATAGCGACAGCCGTCGTATCCGAGCCGCCCCGGCCCAGTGTGGTGATATCGCCCGAATCCGTAATGCCCTGGAACCCGGCGACGATGACGATATTTCCTTCATCCAGCGCTTTTAAGATGCGGTCCGGCTGGATGTCCAGGATACGGCCCTTGTTAAAGGTGTCACTGGTAGTGATGCCCGCCTGGGCACCCGTAAAGGAAATCGACTTGTGGCCGGCTTCCTGGAAAGCCATGGCCATCAGCGCAATGGAGACTTGTTCCCCCGTAGAAAGAAGCATATCCATTTCACGGCCATATGTTTTCGATGTGATCTGGCTGGCCAGTTCAATCAGTTTATCCGTTGACTTACCCATAGCTGATACGACGATGACGATTTTGTCATCGGGCTGGGATCCTTTGAGCACGCGCTGTACGATAGCGCGCATCTTATCCGGCGTGGCTACTGAGCTGCCGCCAAATTTCTTCACAATTAATGCCAACTTATATCCCTCGCTTTTATTGAATTAAAGCCTGTAGTATACGTCGCTAAACGACTACCTCCTGCCATGATATCATGCACTACGCCTATTGTAAAGTATCAAAAAAATGTATACAAAAATTTTGTCATGCCTGACGAAATTTATACTGATAATACGCTGTCTCCGGTCATCCAGACCGGCAGAACGCACCAAAAAAGACTGCCACACCGCAGATGGTGCAACAGCCTTTTCCTGTCGTAGTATGATGAGTAATCAGTAAGCCGAGTTTTGTTCTGCCTTGCGGCAGCGACAATCATCTATCTAGACATACTGTTGCCAGCATGTTCAAGCGACACAACCCGGAAGATCAGCGGGCCGCTTCATCCCTTCCCTATTCGGTCTTGCTCCAGATGGGGTTTACCTAGCCAGTACATTGCTGCACTGCTGGTGCGCTCTTACCGCACCGTTCCACCCTTACCGCTTGCGCGGCGGTACACATTTCTGTGGCACTATCCCTAAAGTCACCTTCGCCGGACGTTATCCGGCATCCTGCCCTGCGGAGCTCGGACTTTCCTCTGACCCGGAGGCCAGCGATTGTCATTCATACTCATCTGCGTAATCGTATCATAAATCGCCCGTGCCGTCAAGGGAGAAGTGTCGTTCGTCGT
Source organism: Megasphaera sp. UBA4233 (assembly GCF_002395615.1). Classification (NCBI taxonomy): domain Bacteria; kingdom Bacillati; phylum Bacillota; class Negativicutes; order Veillonellales; family Veillonellaceae; genus Megasphaera; species Megasphaera sp. UBA4233. The sequence goes on from NZ_DGXL01000037.1 coordinate 19,121, forward strand.
CTGCCGCCCCGTCTTATCGCGGCCAGTCGTGAAGGGACGGAATGCCGTATGCCGATTGGGCATGGCTGACAGCCCGGCGTATGGCCTGTTCTACCACATAGGCAGCAAGGGTGCCGACGGTGTTGAGCTCTGCCGGCACATTTCCTACGCTGAGGGCGTACAGGGCATCGCCGTCGGCCGTCGTATTGACCGGCCGGATGGTCCGCACCAGACCGTTGCTGGCAAGTGCTGCGATTTTTCCCATATGGGCCTTGTCAAAGGCCCCGTTGGTCACGACGGCCCCGATAGTCGTGTTGGTCGTCCCGCCGGCGGCCTGGCGCTGGGAGAACAGCGTGTCCGTCGTGCCGTATTCTTCCAGGAGCACCCGGCGCGTATCGGCAAATCCCCTGCCTTCACGGCTGCGCATGCCTGCCAGGATCTGGCCGTCTTCCCCGAGCACGTCGCCCAGGGCATTGACGGCCACGACAGCGCCGACCTGCAGGTCCCCGGTCTGTACGGCATAAGCTCCCAGGCCGGATTTCATCATATAGGAAGGGCCGCAGCATTTCCCGACCGTCGCTCCCGTACCGGCGCCGTGATTGCCCATGAGGGTATGATTCTGTTCGGCCTGTACACAGGCTTCATATCCCATGGCCGCATCAGGCCGCACATTGCTGCCACAGCCCAGATCGTAAATACACGATGCCAGTACGAGAGGGACCTTGCAGATCCGCGTGTCGAAGCCGATATCGTGTTCTTCCAGATACTGCATGACGCCGGCTGCCGCGTTGAGGCCAAAGGCACTGCCACCGCTTAAGAGTACAGCATGGATGCGTTCCGCTGCCGCCCGGGGATTGAGCAGTTCCGTCTCCCGGCTGGCCGGGCCGCCACCGCGCACGTCCAGTCCGCATGGCGCCCCATCGGGACAAATGAGGACGGTGCATCCCGTTCCTCCGGCCGCATCTTCACTGCTGCCGATACAAAAACCCTGTATATCCTGTAAGGAAATTTCACGCAACATGTTCTCACCTGCTATTTCTTTTCAAAGTCTTTCCAGAGCATGCTGGGCTGGATGCCCGTATTGTTCTGGTACTTGCCGCCGTGATAAGTATCGTATTCTCCATCGATATCGTGATAGTAAATCTGGCAGATTTCCACATCAGGATAAATGCGGATCGGCTGGACGCAGAAGATTTCTAGTGTCCAGTAGCCGGCAAATCCCACATCGCCGAATCCCGCCGTGACGTGGATGAACACGCCCAGACGTCCTACGGAAGAACGGCCTTCCAGCATGGGGATGTAGCCATCGGTCTTCGTGTATTCGTTGGTCCGGCCCAGATAGAGCTTATTGGGCTGGAGGACATATCCCGATTTGGGGATGTAAATAGTGGAAGCCGGATTGGGTTTGGCCATATCCAGTTCGTGATGATCGTACACCATCAGTTCGTGGTATAAGGACAGATTGTAGCTATTTGGGTTGACCCGTTCCGGATGAAAGGGCGTGATGATGATCTCCCTGCCCAGATGTTTGACGATTTCCTTGCCCGATAATATCATAATTTCACCTTTCTTCAGGAAATGTAGTAGTTCCGTTTTGTCTATTATAGCCCAGCACAAAGAGCCTGTGCAAGCTATTTGTTATGATAGAGACTGGGCACGCCGTCTACATCGGCACACCGCGTATGGCACGATGGCGTACTGCAAGTCCAGTAGACACCATACGGCCCTTCCCGCTTCTGGAAATAGCCATCCCGGCAGCGCGGGCACTTGTAGGTCTTATCGATGTCCGCCGGGGATGCCGCCTCCACCGGCTCCGTGGCCCGGCAGGACGGATACTGGCTGCACCCGTAAAAATCGCCGTACTTGCCATGGCGCAGGATCATCATGCTGCCGCACTTCGGGCAGCGCCTGCCTTCGCCTTTCTGCCGGCCCATATCGGCTTTTCCTGCGGCGGCGATGAGTGTTTTCAGGAAGGCAATCTGATCGGCCAGGAAAGCATCGAGGCTGTCCTTTCCCTCACTCATCTTGTACAGCCGGTCTTCCCAGATGGCCGTTTCGTCAGGATAGACCATGGCATCGGGCAGGGCATCAACGAGGAGATAGGCCATATCCGTCGGTTTCAGATATTTCTTCTTTCCCTCTTCGACGAGAAATTTACGCTGGATGAGCTCACTGATGATGGTGGCCCGCGTCGCTTCCGTGCCGATACCCTGCACTTCCTTCAGTTTCTTCTTCAGGGAATCGTCTTTAACATACTTATATATTTCCTTCATGGCAGCCAAAAGCGTAGACGCCGTAAACCGCGGCGGCGGCTTCGTCTGCTTCTGATCGACGTTCCCCTTTTCATAGCGGACCTTGTCCCCCTTGCGGACGGCCGGCAGGTCTCCTTTGGCTTCGTCGTCTTCCTGCTTCTTATCGTTGCGGTACAGCTCTTTCCATCCCCACTGGGTTACGATTTTGCCATGGGCGGCGAACTGTTCTCCTGCCGCTTCGATGGTAATCTTCGTCTGATCGTATTCGTACAGGGGATAGAACTGGGCGATATAAGCCTGGGCAATGAGATAATACACATGCTGCTGCATTGCGTTCAGATGGGCAAAATCGCAGCGCACCGTCGTCGGAATGATGGCGTGGTGGGCTGTAATCCTGCTGTCGTTCCAGGCCCGGCTCTTGATGGACGGGTCGGCGCCGGAAACCCAGCCCGGCAGCTGTCCTGCCTGTATCTGCCGCAGGTTGTCCAGTATGCGCGGCACGTCCTTACGCTGGTTAAGCGGCAGGTATTCGCAATCAGACCGGGGATAGGTCGTCAGTTTCCGTTCGTACAACTGCTGGGCCGTATCCAGGACCTGCTGCGGGCTGTACCCGTAGCGCCTGCCTGCCAGTACCTGAAGGGCCGAGAGGGATAAGGGCAGTCGCTGTGCTTCTTTTTTCTTCGTCTTCTTCCGTTCGGCAATCGTCCCGCCGGGATCAGCCTCCAGCCTGGAGAGCAGTTCCTCTGCCTGGGCCTTGTCGATGACCCGCCCTTCCGGGTCGAGGCCGGCCTGCGTATCCTTCGGCTGCCACTGCGCCGTAATCAGGCCGTTTGGATGACGGAAATCAGCCTTGACGACGTAATAGGTGACGGGCTTGAAATCATCCAGTTCCCGCTGGCGGCGCACGACCAGGGCCAGGGTCGGCGTCTTTACCCGGCCAATGGGCAGGACCACCTTATGCCCCTGCCGGCGGGCCGCCAGGGTGTACGCCCGGGACAGGTTCATACCGATGAGCCAGTCGGCCCGGCTGCGGGCCAGGGCCGATTCTTTCAGGTGGCGGAAATCGCCGTTATCCCGCAAATCCGCCAGGGACTCATGAATGCTTTTTTCATCGAGGGCATTGAGGAGGATGCGCCGGACGGGCTTTGTATTGCCGATATAGTCCAGTATTTCATCGATGAGCAGCTGCCCTTCCCGGTCCGGGTCGCCGGCGTTGACCAGCGTATCCGCCTGTTCGATGAGCTGGCAGATGATCCGGAACTGGTCCTTACTCGCCGGGCTGACCAGAAGTTTCCACGTCTGCGGTATGATGGGCAGGTCCTCTGCGCGCCACGTCTTATAACGGCCATCGTAGTCCTGCGGTTCCGCCTGCTGAAGGACGTGGCCGTATGCCCAGGTCACGATACCCCCGCCCGTGCGGATGAAGCCATTGCCCCGCTGCTGCGGTGGAGGCAGACAGCGGGCCAGTTCCCGGGCCATACTCGGTTTTTCAGCGATAAACAGTGTCGTCATTACCTAACATCCTCTGTCAAATATATATTACCGTTCTTCTTTCTCCTCTTCATAGCGGCGACCCTCTTCTTCCCGCCGGAGGGTAACCCGTGCCAGGTCGCCGGCCGCCCGGATGGTACGGACAAAGGCCGGGGGAATGAGTCCGGCTTTCAGGGACTGGCCGATGAGCCGTCCCAGGATGACCCCCTTATTGCTGTACAGCCAGGAAAAATAGTAGACGCAGAGCGCATCCTGGTTGCGGGGATTCACATGCCAGAGCATGCGGGGCGGGTAGTCGTGATAATTGAGGTCGAGCTTGCGGCATGCCTTCTTGAGCATGTCCGTCGTCGCACGGGCATGTTCGCCATTGGCCGTATCGATGATGCGGTCCAGCTCGCGCCGTTTCCCGTGGGAAATCATCGTCTTCACCAGATCCATTTCGAAGCAGATGCCGTCGGTGAAAAACGTATTCTTCTCATGCCCCTTGCTGCCTTTCACATCGGCGTCATACAACACTACCGTGGGAATATGGAAGAATTGCAGCAATTTCCGGATCTTGGCAATGGAACTTTCCCCGCGGGCATTAATCAGGCAGATGCCGTAGTAATCAAAGGGAAGTCCCAGGGTCGTGCCGAAGAGAGAAAAACAGCCATACTCCGTTTCCCCTTCCACGATGATGACACTCCGCGAATAAAGTGCTTCCTTCACTTCGGGGAAGTGCATGATCAGGTGCTTTTCGATTTCTTCACTGAAATGAATCGTCGCCCCGCAGGCCGCCCGGACCTGACCGCCGTCATGGCGGTAAAAGCGGACGATGTTGCGGTAGTCATCGACCAGGGCATCCGTAGAATGGGTGACGACGAACAACTGGCCCCGAAGGCCGTCTATGTGGAACAACCCCTTCAGCAGTTCGGCAAAGCGGGGATCCTCGTTGCTGAGGAGCTGCTTGTAATAATGGAGGATAGACCGCTGCATATACGGATGAAGATGGATTTCCGGTTCGTCGATGGACGTGATGAGCGGAAGCCATCGCCGTCCTTTTTCATCGACGATCAGATTGTGCTCGATGGGAACGGCCTTGCTCTGGCACATGATATAAATCTGGGTAATCAGTTCCAGGGCGACGAGGGAAATGAATTTCATGTTATCCGCCAGGGACCGGTCCTGCCGGCGCAACAGACAGGACAAGAGGAAGATATCAACGTAATAAGACGAATCGAAATGACCGTACCGGGCTTCATGGCGGATGAAATTCTGCAGTTCCGGCGTAAACTCCGCAATCTGCGTCTGTCCCCACGAGGTAAGCATGTCTTCAATGGCCCGGTATACCCGTGCCGGGGCCGCGTATTCCTGGGGAAGGGACGAAGAATAGGACACGTAGCGGATGCGCCGGATGACATCCAGCGGCAGTTGTTCCCCCGTCTGTTCATCATAGAGCCGGGGATAGATTTCCTCTACGTTTTTTTCCATGCGCACCCGGATAGAGGTCATATGCTCTTCCGGAAGGTCGGCAAAGGCCTCTTTATCGCTGTCGAGGAGCTGCAGTTCCAGGGTGATGACGATAGGCTGCAGTACTGAATCATAGTCATCTTCTGTAATGCCGCAGCCTTCGCTCATGAGCTTCAGCAGCCTCAGGAAACTGCTCTTGCCGATGGCATTTTCCCCGACGAGATAGTTCGCCTTTTCGTGGAACGTCATTTCTACATCCCGGAAATTCCGGTAATTTTCAATGCGTATATATCGTATGTACACATGCGTCACCTGCCCGTACTTCAGATTATCCTGTGTATGCCAACACAGAACCGCTATGTATAGTATTCGACACAAAAACACAAACACCTGCCGTCACCGGGCCGGTTCTTTCCCCGGGGCAGTAAAATACGGCCGCAGCCGTACTGCAGCCGTATGGATCATCTCATATGGAATATAAGGAAAGCCATGATAGCCGCCAGTAACAGCAGGGAAACGATGCGTATCATCCTGCCTCCGCCAGCGACCTGTCTGCGGCGGGCGGAACTCTTCCGGTGTCTCCGCCGGACCGGCCCGGGATTTTCCCCGGCAGGTCTTATACTCCCGGCCATGCCATTTCCTTGCCGCCGAGAATGTGGGCGTGCATGTGATGGACCGTCTGGCCTGCTTTTTCACCCGTGTTGTAGACGACGCGGTAGCCTTCCTTGTCGAGGCCCAGTACCTGGGCTACTTTCTGGATGGCATAGAGCATCTTGCCGGCTACGTCGGCGTCGTCCGGCGTCAGGGCGGCGATACTGGCAATGTGTTTCTTGGGGATGACCAGGACGTGTACCGGTGCTACGGGAGCAATATCTTTGAAGGCATAGAAATCGTCGTCTTCATACACTTTCGTGCTGGGGATTTCACCAGCAGCAATCTTGCAAAATAAGCAGTCTTCCATTTAAATCTCCTCCTTAATGATGCCTGTTAATCTATGGTCGCAGGCTCCCGTCAGCACGACGGGAACGATGGAACCTTCCTGATGGGGTGCAAGGCCGCTGACGCAGACCCGTTCATAGTTTTCCGAAAAGCCTTCTCCTTCCGGGCCTTCCTGTTTTTCAATCAGCACCCGGACGGTCTGGCCAATCATCTCCTGCAGCCACTGGTCTTTCTGCCGGGCCGACAGATCCTGTACGATTTCTACCCGCCGTTTCTTGACGGCCGGATCTACCTGGTCTTCCATAGCCGCGGCGGGCGTTCCCGGCCGGGGCGAATAGGGAAAGGCGTGGATGTGGGAAAAGCGGAGCTTCTGTAGCGTTTCCAGTGTTTCCTCAAACAACTCATCCGTTTCACCGGGAAATCCCAGGATGAGGTCGGTCGAGACCGTCAGGTGGTGGATACGGCTGCGCAGTGTCTCTATAAGATGGATAAATTCCTCTTTTGTATATTTGCGGTTCATGGCTTTCAATATGGCGTCAGAACCCGATTGCAGGGGCAGGTGCAGATGGGGGCAGATGCGGTCCGACTGATTCATGACATGGATGAGCTCATCGTCTACTTCCAGAGATTCCAATGACCCGAGGCGGATGCGCTGTACGTCCGTTTCTGCCAGGAGGCGCCGCAGTACCAGGGCCAGGCCCGGATGGTCTGGCAGCTCCCTGCCGTAGGCGCCGAGGTGGATACCGGTCAGGACCAGTTCTTTGAACCCCGCTTGTGTCAGCCGCCGGGCTTCTTCGATGATGGCATCGGGCTGGCGTGACTTCAGGGCGCCGCGGGTGTAGGGAATGATGCAGTACGAACAGAAATTATTGCACCCTTCCTGGATTTTGAGATCCGCCCGCGTATGTTCGACTGCCGAGGGATACAGAGGGATTTCCTCGAAGGCATCGGCGCTGCGGGCATCGTGGACGGCCGTCACAGCCGCCCCGCCGCCCCGTCCCAGGAGCATCTGCACCATGGGAACGATGCGGTGCCGTTCGTTGGTGCCTATGACGGCATCGACGTCGGGCATGGATGACAACAGCTCCGGCTTGAGCTGGGCATAACATCCCGTCACAACGACGACGGCTGACGGATTGACTTTCTTAGCACGGCGGATGAGCTGCCGCGATTTTTTTTCACCTACCTGGGTGACCGAACAGGTATTGATGACGTAGACATCGGCAGCATCGCGGAAATCCCGTTCCTCATAGCCTTCCTTTAAAAACAGGCCGCGCATACTGTCTGTATCGTACTGGTTGACCCGGCATCCCAGGGTCACAAAGGCAATAGTTGGCATTATCTGAATCCTCTTTCATACATAATGATGGCAAGGGCCGCTACGGCCGCCGTCTCTGCCCGCAGTATGCGGGGACCGAGGGAAACGGTCTGGCAGCTGGCAAGTTCCGTAACGGCCCTTTCTATTTCTTCCCTGGCAAATCCGCCTTCCGGTCCGATGCAGATGACCACGTCCCCGGTCTGCACGGCGGCACAACAATCGCGCAGTGGCCGCGTTTCTTTCTCAAAGGGAATGATAAAGGGCATCGTTCCGTACGCTTTCAGTAATTCTGGAAAAGACAGGACATCTGCTACTTCCGGTATATCATCGCGGCCGCACTGTTTGGCCGCTTCCTGGGCAATGCGCTGCCAGCGGAGGCGCCGGTCCCTGCGGCGCGTGTCGTTTAATTTTACTACACAATGCTCCATTTGTACAGGAACGATCATGCTGGCCCCCAGCTCGGCGGCCTTCTGGACGACCCATTCGAACTTGTCATTTTTGAGTAGTCCCGCCGCCAGGATCACCCGGCCGGAAGACCCGTCTTTCTGCCCGGTCTTCTCCAGGGGCTCGAGGAGCGCCCGCTGACTGTCGGCCTCACGGATGCGGCAGTCATAAGTCACGCCGGCTGCGTCCGTCACAGCGATAGAGTCCCCCTGGCGTTTGCGCAGCACCGTAATGATGTGGCGGGAATCGTCCGCCGACAAGTAAAAAGCGGATGTAATGGGAAAATTGACGAATACCTTGCGCATTAGTTCCTCCTGAGCAAAACGGCATACCAGCCATCCTGCAGCGTATCTGACACCCATTCATATCCCGTCTGTCCTGCCATGTCCCGTATTTCCCCTATGCGGTCATCAATGATGCCGCTGACGATGACATAGGAACCGGCATGGGTATAGCTGCCCAGGTCGGGCAGCAGGGATAGGACGGCGTTGGTGACCAGATTGGCCGTGACGACATCGGCTTTCTCCCCCTTGTCCGATATGGCGCCGAGGAGGTCGCTGTGCATGACTTCCACGCAGTCGCTCAGTTCATTGAGTTCCACGTTGACTACAGCCTGATCCACGGCCTTCTGGTCGAGATCGACGGCCGTCACATGACCGGCACCCAGCCGGGCCGCCGCAATCGCCAGGATTCCCGTGCCGGTCCCGATATCATAGACGAGCTGTCCCGGCTGTATGACCTGTTCCAGATAAGACACGCACATGGCCGTCGTCGCATGAAGGCCGCTGCCAAAGGCGACACCCGGGTCGATGCGGATGACCGCTTCGACCGGCCCCGGTTCAGCCGTTTCCCACGATGGCGATACCCAGAGACGGGGGGAAATCTTCGTGGCGTGAAAGTAATCCTGCCAGCGGTACAGCCAGTCGGAATCGCTCGTCTTACGGGTCATGATATGCCAGCGTCCCATGCGGGGATTCCGTTCCTGCAGCGCCTTCATGCCCTGCCGGACGGCCGGTTCGGCCTTGTCGTCGTCTGCCGGAAAATAGGCCGTGATGCGAATCAGATCATCGTACGTTTCCTCATCGTGGATAACCGATCCCTGGCTGCCACAGTCGCACAAAATAAGAGAGACTACATCGGTAAATTCCGGAGATACAAACACATCTATTTCTTTATATTCCATATCTTTCTCCTGTCTGCTTCGGCAATTCATCCAGCAGGCGGCCCGGATGCATCGCCTGCCGTCCGCTGATTTATTTACTATTATACCATATTTTCCCCGCCTTCTGGCGACGAAAAAAGAGCCGTCCTGAGACAGCTCTTCCGGTCCTCCCCCGTTTCTGTACCGCTAAAGGAACACCGCTTATATAATATAAAACCACGTTTCGTCGTTTTCATCGACGTTCTTGACGGCCTGTTTATCTTCATCGAAGCGCAGTTCCTGATTCTTGACACTGACCTTGGTCCCCGGCGCTACCGATTTGGTGATAAATACGTTGCCGCCGATGACCGAATCGTGGCCGATGACCGTATCGCCGCCCATGATGGAAGCACCAGAATAAATGGTCACATGGTCTTCAATGGTCGGGTGACGCTTCTTGTGGACCAGCTTGCGGCCATCTTTCAGGGAAAGCGCCCCCAGGGTAACGCCCTGATAGAGTTTGACGTGTTCGCCGATTACCGTCGTTTCCCCGATGACGATGCCCGTGCCGTGGTCGATCATGAAATACTTCCCTATTTCTGCACCGGGATTGATTTCAATGCCCGTCATGCCATGAGCGTATTCCGACATGACCCGGGGGATGATGGGAATCTGCATTTTATACAGGATATGGGCCACGCGGTGGACGGAAATGGCAAACAGGCCGGGATAAGAAAAGATGACTTCCGCCTTGCTTTCCGCTGCCGGATCGCCTTCGTAAATCGCCTCGATATCCGTTTCGATATATTCCCGGATTTTGGGAATTGTCTTGAGCAGGGTCAGTGTCGCCTGTTCGGCCCGCTGTTCCACGTTATCAATCTTGACGTTCTGGGTCATCCCCTTATATTTCAGGGCGATGGTAATCTGCTTGCAGAGATTATAGGCCACATCTTCGATGACGACGGTCAGATTGTTGCCGATGTCATAGAAGCGGTAGGTCTTGTCTTTGATATATCCCGGATAAATGATCCGCAGCAGTTTGGTAATGATATCGACAATGACCTTTTTATTCGGTTTATTGAAAATATCCAGTTTATCGATTTCCCGCTGCCCGTCGTGATTGTAGTCCGCCAGGATGCTGTCGACAACGCCTTGTATGTTTTTTGAAATCAGTTCGCCCATGTTCAACCCTTCTTATCGCATAAATATAAATATAACTATTATAGTACACTTTATAAGTATACTTGTCAAGTGCATATTTCACATGGAAATAGAAAGATAACGTAGAAGGCTGCTGCATGGAGCAAAACCTGTCATGCAACAGCCTTCCGGTGAGTTTGATGTTTGAAGTTTGATGTTTGAAGTTTAGTGTTTGACGTTTAGTGTTTTTGTTATCCGATATACGTGACCAGTATGTGCAGGATTTCTTTCATGTCGATGGTGTCTTCCAGTACGCGGAAGGTGCAGCAGTCAATGGACGGAGCCCAGATTTTGAATTCCGTATCCATTTCCGAATTATCGCTCACTTCTGCCGAATAGGCCGTAATCTTGCTGTACGGGATGACCAGGGCCGCTTTGTGCCGTGCCGTATAGGCTTCGACGCGGACGCCGATGATTTTCCGGTCCGTCAGCACGACTACATTGCGCTGGGCGTTGAATTCGAGCAGTACCTGTTCGCCTTCGGCCAGAAGGTTCTGATACAATTCTTTTCTGAATCCGATTTCGTTCTTTTCTGCCAGGGTAAACTTCTTATCGTCTTTATCTGCAAACATGGTATGATCCTCCTAACGTGTAATGGAAATAAGGCTCTCTGTGAGAGACAGACTATCCTTATTATAATATTCTCCGTCATGGGAAAAAATCCTGCCGGACCGGAAAAAAATTTTCCGGACAAAACAAAAACACTGCCCGTACAGATGATACCTGCACCGGCAGTGTCCTGTGGCAAATTATGCATTTCCGGCAATCGTACCGGAGTTATTCATGGAGCGGATGAAGTCGGTCACTTTCTTTTTTACTTTTTCAAAGAAACCTTCTTCTTTAGACTCCCCCACCCAGGTTTCTCCACCAGCCCGGGCAAATTCTTTCAGGAGTTCTTTTTGTTTGGCGTTCATGCGCTTCGGCGTCGTAATGTTGACCTGCACATGATGGTCACCCCGGCGGCCATTGGAGCCCAGATAGGGTACGCCGTGCCCTTTGATCCGGAAAATAGTGCCGCTCTGGGTACCGGCCGGCACCTTCAGATCGACCTGCCCGTCGATGGTTTCCACGCGGATGGTGCAGCCCAGCGCCGCCTGTGCAAAGGTAATAGTCTGCTGGGACACGACATCGTTGCCCTGACGGGTAAACTGCGGATCGCGGCGCACGAATATGTACACATACAGATCGCCATGGCCACCACCGCGTACGCCCGGTTCGCCTTCGCCGGCTACGCGCAGGCGTGCGCCATCATCGACACCAGCAGGAATCTTGATTTTCAGTTTCTTGCGTACCTTCACTGTGCCTTCGCCGTGACATTTCTTGCATTTTTCATGGATAATCTTGCCAGTCCCGCCACAATGGGAACAGGTCCTGACGTTGACCATCTGGCCAAAAGGCGTATTCTGTACGACCCGCTGCTGGCCTGTGCCGTGGCAGACCGGACAGGTATCTACCTTGCTGCCCGGTTCGGCACCGTTGCCGTGGCAATGTTCACACGTTTCATTCTTCGGCACCTGGATTTCCATTTCCGTCCCGAAGGCAGCCTGTTTGAATGTAATGTCCACATCGAAGCGGAGATCAGCTCCCCGTTCCGGACCATTAGACTGTCGGCTGCCCTGGCCGCCAAAGAAGGAATCAAAGATATCACCAAATCCACCGAAACCGCCAGAGCTGAATCCGCCCTGACCGAATCCGCCGAATCCGCCAAAGCCTCCCTGGCCGAAGCCGCCGGCTCCGCCTGCGCCATTCTGGAACGCATCGGGGCCGAACTGGTCGTACTGGGCACGCTTGTTCTTATCGGACAAGACGCTGTAGGCTTCGTTGACTTCCTTGAACTTTTCTTCTGCAGCCTTAGGGTTGTCCCGGTTTTTATCTGGATGATATTTTATTGCCAGTTTGCGAAACGCTTTTTTGATGTCCGCTTCGCTGGCGTCTCTGGGAACGCCAAGTACTTCATAATAATCTTTTTTGCTCATATGGGCAGCCCCTCTTTACTTACAACTTACTTCTGGTCGTCATCGACAACTTTGTAGTCGGCATCGACAACTTTTTCACCGTTCTGGTTTTCCTGCTGCTGTGCACCGGCACTCTGCTGTGCACCGGCCTGCTGCTGGGCAGCCTGCTGCTGAGCATCGGCCTGTTTGTACATATCGCTGGTCAGATCGTAGAGCGGTTTGGTCAGAGCTTCCGAAGCGGCTTTGATCTTATCGACATCGTTCGTCTTGACGGCTTCTTTGAGGTCGGCAATCTTCGATTTGATTTCCGAAACTTTGGAAGCATCGGCTTTGTCGCCCAGATCCTTGATGGTCTTTTCAGCCTGATAAATCAGGGAATCAGCATTGTTCTTGGCTTCGATAGCTTCCTTGCGCTTCTTATCTTCTGCTTCGTGGGCAGCGGCTTCCTTGACCATGCGGTCGATTTCGCTCTTGTCAAGGCCGGAAGACGATTTGATGGTAATCTTCTGTTCCTTGCCCGTGCCCAAATCCTTGGCTGCTACGTTTACGATACCGTTGGCATCGATATTGAACGTAACTTCGATACGGGGTACTCCACGGGGAGCAGCGGGGATACCGGTCAGTTCGAAACGACCCAGTGTCTTGTTATCGGCGGCCATTTCCCGTTCGCCCTGCAGGACGTGGACATCGACAGACGGCTGGTTATCAACGGCTGTCGAGAAAATCTGGCTTCCCGAAGTCGGGATGGTCGTGTTGCGGTCGATGATCTTGGTGAAGACACCGCCCAGCGTTTCAATCCCCAGAGACAACGGCGTTACATCGAGGAGCAGTACGTCTTTGACATCGCCGACGAGGACACCGGCCTGGATAGCAGCACCGACAGCAACGCATTCATCGGGGTTGACACCTTTGCTCGGTTCTTTGCCCAGTACCTGTTTGATGGCTTCCTGAACAGCCGGGATACGGCTGGAACCACCGACGAGGATAATCTTGTCGATTTCATTGATAGAGAAACCTGAATCGGCGATAGCTTTACGGGTCGGTTCCATCGTAGCCTGTACGAGGTCTTCCGTCAGTTCGTTGAATTTAGCACGGGTCAGCGTCAGGTCGAGGTGTTTCGGGCCCGTGGCATCGGCCGTGATGAACGGCAGGTTGATGTTGGTCGAAAGGACCGTGGACAATTCAATCTTGGCTTTTTCAGCAGCTTCTTTCAGACGCTGTTCAGCCATCTTATCCTGCGACAGGTCAATGCCGGTCTGGCTCTTGAATTCACTGATCATCCAGTTCATGACTTTATTATCGAAATCGTCGCCGCCGAGGTGGGTATTCCCGTTGGTGGCCTTTACTTCGAATACGCCGTCGCCCAATTCGAGGATGGAAACATCGAAAGTACCACCGCCGAGGTCGAATACGAGGATCTTGCCGTCGCCGCCTTTATCCAGGCCATAAGCGAGGGCTGCAGCCGTCGGTTCGTTGACGATACGGAGTACATCGAGGCCAGCGATTTTACCAGCATCTTTCGTGGCCTGACGCTGGGCATCGTTGAAGTATGCCGGAACGGTGATGACAGCCTGGGTAACTTTTTCACCGAGATAGCTTTCGGCATCTTCCTTCAGTTTCTGCAGGATCATGGCCGAAATTTCCTGAGGCGTATATTTCTTGCCCTGGATATCGACGGTGTAATTTTCACCCATATGACGTTTAATGGAAGAAATCGTGTTTTCCGGGTTGGAAACAGCCTGACGTTTTGCCAACTGGCCGACCAGGCGTTCACCGGTCTTGGAAAAACCAACGACAGACGGCGTCAGTCTGGACCCTTCTGTATTCGTGATAACCGTCGGTTCGCCGCCTTCCATAACAGCTACAACCGAGTTTGTCGTACCTAAATCAATACCAATTACTTTAGACATAAGTAATTCCTCCAATCTTATACTTTCTACGATACTTAACCGTTAAATGCAACTTTAACCATTGCCGGGCGCAATGTCTTGTCGCCCAGCAGATATCCTTCCTGCAGGACTTCCACAACGACGTCATTGTCGTATTCATCGCTGGGGACCCGCATGACTGCCTGATGATAATTCGGATCAAACGGTTTGCCTACGGCATCAATTTTCGTAACACCTTCTTTTTCGAGAACCGTCATGAGCTGTTTGTAAATCATGGTATAGCCATCTACAAACGATTTGAGCTCATCGGAAAGGGAATCCTGCGGCACTTGCAGGGCCCGTTCGAAATTATCGATGACCGGCAGGATGTTCTGGAGGACATCCATTTTGACGACTTCAGAAATCTGCTGCTTTTCTGTTGCAGTCCGCTTCTTGAAATTGGCAAAATCGGCCTGGAGGCGCAAGTAGCGCGATTTCATTTCCGCTGCTGCCGCCTCTGCCTGTGCGCTGGCATCCGGCTGCTGTGCCTTCTGGCTGTCCGCCTGTCCGGCACCGGCACCATCATCTGCCGCTGTTTCTTCTGCTATTTCATCAGCCGGCTGTTTCGTTTCTTCCACAGCCTCTGTCGTCGTCTGTTTTTCTTTTTCTTCTTTTTTCTTGTCTTTACTCATGACCTGCATCCCTCCTATTTATCGTCCTGGTAATGTTCCAGAATATGGGTCACATGCTGTTTCATAAAATCGAGTAAGCCAATGATCCGGGCATATTCCATGCGGGCCGGTCCCAAAACAGCAATCTTACCGAGGACTACATCATTGGCCATAAAGGTCGCTTCAATAATGCTGCAGTCATTAATCGGAGATAATTTAGTTTCTTCACCGATACGCACCGTTACCGGTTTGTCCGTTTGTTCTCCCTCATCATGCAGGATATTGGCTACAATATCCTGTTCCTCCAGCATGGTAAACAGGCTTTTCGCCTTATCGACATCCTTGAACTCCGGCTTATTCAGGAGTTCCATCGTCCCGCCTTTATACAACTGCTGCTGACGGCGGAACGCCCTGTGAAGTGAGCGGAAAGCAGTCCGGTACAAATCAAGGTCATCTACCACATCGTCGTGGAACTGCTGCAGCATGTCCATGTTGATTTTGGCCATGGGCACGCCGGACAGGAAATTCGTCAATTTCTCAGCGACGATGTTGAGTTCGTCCACATCGACGCCATCCGGTTTGGAATAAATACAGTTTTCAATCTGCCCGGAATCGGTAACGACAATCATGATAGCGCGCCGGTGATCCAGCGGCAGGAACCGTATGTATTTCAGCCGGGAACCGGGCTGCTGCGATGTCATGACGAGGGTCACATTGTGCGTAATCCTGGCCAGTCCCTTCGCCGTATTCTGAAATATCTGATCGACATCGCTTACCTTGTCCTGAAACCATGTTTCGACAAATTTCTTTTCATCATTTGTCACCTTTTCCGGTTTCACCAGGCAATCGACGTAGAACCGATACCCTTTAATGGATGGAATCCGGCCAGCCGACGTATGGGGCTGTTCCAGATAGCCCATCATTTCCAGGTCAAACATTTCGTTACGGATCGTTGCGGCACTGACGCCCAGATTATACTTCCGGGCAATGGTCCGGGACCCGACAGGTTCGGCAGACGTGATGTAATCCTGAATGATAGCTTGCAATATTTTTTGTTTTCTTTCATCCAAATTCATTTCCTGTCACCTCGATGCCGCGTTGTTTTAGCACTCTTTTTATTGGTGTGCTAACAACTATATAAAAGATAGCATGATTGAGCCGATTTGTCAATGATTTTAGGCTAAAAAAGTCAAAAAGTCAAAAATATTTTTCTCTCATACTATTCTTTTGACTTTTATGGTCAAAAAAAATACAGTGCCATCGCTGACACTGTATTTTTATTACCTTGTAGAAAAACCGGTTATTCGCCTTTGAAATCGGCTTTACGTTTTTCCATGAACGCTTTCATGCCTTCCTTCTGATCTTTTGTAGCAAAGCAGAGGCCGAAGACATTGCTTTCGAACTGGATACCTGTAATGATGTCGCACTGTAAGCCGTTGTTGATAGCTTTCTTAGCGATCTGTACTGCTACAGGACCCTGTTTCATGATTTTCTTAGCGGTCTTGATGGCAGCCGGCATTAATTCAGCCTGAGGAACGACTTTGTTGACCAGGCCGATGCGGAGAGCTTCAGCCGAATCAATATTCTGGTTGCTCAGGATGATTTCTTTTGCCATGCCAGGACCTACGAGGCGGGCAAGACGCTGTGTGCCACCGAAGCCGGGGATGATGCCCAAGCCGACTTCCGGCTGGCCGAATACGGCGTTATCCGAAGCATAACGGAAATCGCAGGCCATGGAGATTTCGCAGCCGCCACCCAGAGCATAGCCGTTTACAGCGCAGATAACCGGCTGTGGCAGTCTTTCGATCTTGGTGATGACGCCAGCACCATATGTGCCCCAGTCACCAGCCTGTTTCGGGTTGTAATCAGCCATTTCTTTGATATCTGCACCAGCAACGAAGAATTTGTCGCCAGCACCGGTAATGATGACTACCTGTACGTCTTTCGAGCCGGCAATGTAGTCAACGGCTTTTTCAATATCACGGACCGTAGCGGCGTTCAGGGCGTTAGCCTGTTTCGGACGGTTGATCGTAATTGTAGCAATACCTTCTTCTACGGTGAAGAGAATGTTTTCAAATTCCATAGGTAGAATCCTCCTTAAGGTCAGTATCAAGCTATCCAGCGGGCATTATTTGCTGTAATCGTAGAAGCCTTTGCCCGTCTTGCGGCCGAGCCAGCCGGCAGCAACGTATTTACGGAGGAGCGGGCACGGACGATATTTCGGATCGCCAAAGCCTTCATAGAGAACTTCCATAACGTGGAGAACGACATCGTTACCAATCAGGTCGCACAGTTCGAGCGGTCCCATCGGATGGTTGTAGCCGAGTTTGCAGACAGCGTCGATGCCTTCTTTGGAAGCAACGCCTTCCATGAGGGCATAGCATGCTTCATTCAGCATCGGAACGACGACACGGTTGGCAGCGAAGCCCGGGAAGTCTTCAACTTCAACAGGGGATTTGCCAAGGCCTTCAGCGCATTCTACAACGGCTTTCGTCGTAGCATCGTCAGTTGCAATACCTTTGATGATTTCGACCAGTTTCATGACCGGAGCCGGATTGAAGAAGTGCATGCCGATAACTTTTTCCGGACGTTTCGTAGCCGTAGCAATCTTGGTGATAGGCAGGGAAGACGTATTGGAAGCGAGGATTGTATTAGCCGGGCATTTTTCATCGAGGTTCTTGAAGATGCCGCATTTGATCTTTTCGTCTTCGATAGCAGCTTCGACAACGAGTTCAACATCTTTCATGTTGTCTTCCGTGATTTCTACGATACCGGTCAGACGGCCCATGATTTCAGCTTTCTGGTCTTCCGTCATTTTACCTTTCGTAACTTTTCTGGTCAGCTGTTTGTCGATTTTTTTCATGCCGCCATCGATGAATTCCTGTTTGATATCGTTCAGGATAACATCTACACCGTGTTCAGCAAATACCTGAGCAATACCGGAACCCATCGTACCTGCACCAATAACCATGACTTTTTTGAACATTTGAAACTCCTCCTTTATTAGCGTGATTTTTTTCACTTTTTGTCTCAAAAAAAAATCACTTTTTGGTAAATATAAGATGCACTGCTTACATTCATAGTATAACACGTTTGGAAAAAAAGTCCACTAAAAAAACAGACATTTTCATAACTTTACAGAATCATTGCCTATTTTACCTTTTATATACGGCATTAAAACGGCCTTTTTCCATGCATTTATGTTGTTTAATCATCGATTTCCATAAATCAATGAACTTTAGGCATGGCCAGATAACTTTGTACCAGTAATGTACAACATACATAACAATAAAATAAGAACCGGAAAAATATCCGGTTCTTATTTGTGAATTTGTACACATTCACGAACTATTTTATAAATTTTTGATATTGTTTAAGGCTTCCAACAGTCCCTTGCGGCGTTCATACTGGTTCCGGTACAGGGCCGTATGATCACGGCAGGGCACAAACTCTTCCCTGACGGCCAGCTGCTGCTGCAACGCTGTTTTCAGGTCGGTCACATCCCCGGCGGCAAAGGCTGCCACCAGGCAGTTGGTCGGCACGGCCCCGCCGGCGACCTTCAAGGTCACGACACGGGTATCGAGCATATCGGCCTTGATCTGATTCCACAGCCGGTCGCGGCTGCCGCCTTCGGTGATGGTCAGCTGCGTGAGATCAATACCGGCGCTGCGATAGCGGTCGGTGACTTCCATATAGTCGTAGCCGATGCCCTCCAGCACGCAGCGCCACAACGCCCCCTGGTCGTCGTCCAGGGTCAGGCCCGTAAAGGTACCGCGTACATTAGGATAATCGCCATTGCCACCGGTCAGGTACGGGATGAACATGGCGCCGCCGCAGCCTGCGGGATGACGCCGGGCCAGGTCGTCCATTTCTCCGTAATAGGCATCATCATCGGCCTTGCGGGCAATGTTATCCTTGAACCAGCGCAGGGCCAGCCCTCCCGTACGCACCATGCCCCAGTAAAAATACGTGCCGGGAAGGGTCCCCGAATTAAAGACCAGTCCCGTACCCGGCGCCGACAGTTCAGGAATAATGCCATCCGTAGCCGCGCAAAACATGGCACAGGTCCCGGCCACATCGACGGCCCGGCCGGCTTCCAGGATGCCGCTGCCCATCATCGATTCCATGGTGTCGCCAGCACCGGCGCAGATGGGGATGCCAGCGGGAAATCCCGTTTCCGCCGCATCGGCTTCACACAGATGGCCGATGATATCCCAGGGCTTTACGATACGCGGCATATACGACCGGGGAATGCCCAGGATACGGAGCTGCTCCTCCGACCAGCACTTGTTCACCACATCGTAGCCGAGCCCCCAGCCGGACATGGTCCCCCAGTCGATGAAGGCATCGTTCCCGGAAAGGCCGGCCAGGTGCAGGAGGATATACGGGCAGTTGTGGACGAACTTGACGCCCTTTTCCCGTACGTCCGGCACGTTCTGCAAAAACCAGCGGGCAAACATGGCCGGGAACATGACGTTCGGTTCGGCATTGCCCGTTTCCCTGGCCCAGATATCCAGATGCTGCTCTTTCAGCTGCGATACATCTTCCGCTGTCCGGCTGTCGAGGTAATTGATGTACGGCGTCAGGGCATGGCCA
Source organism: Megasphaera sp. UBA4233 (assembly GCF_002395615.1). Taxonomy (NCBI): domain Bacteria; kingdom Bacillati; phylum Bacillota; class Negativicutes; order Veillonellales; family Veillonellaceae; genus Megasphaera; species Megasphaera sp. UBA4233. Next base: position 38,424 of record NZ_DGXL01000037.1, read on the forward strand.
TCTTCATCTATGCAGGCAATGCCGCAGATGATGCCATCGCCCATGATGGCCCGCACGCCCGAAGGAGAAATCCCCTTTTCCTTCATGCCGTCGCTGCAGACGCGCATGCACTGCTTGATCAGGCGGTAATATTCATCGATATCCATCTGTACCCAGCCGGGCTGTGGATAGGACAAGGTCGTCTTGGCCGTCGCCATGACAATTTCCTCCATGTTTTCATCATATACCGCTACCTTTACGCTCTGCGTCCCTGCATCAAATCCGAGATAATACTTCGTTTCCATATACTCCGTCCTCCCCTGTTCCAATTCTTCCACAGACCTGATGGCCCGTGTCGGTCTCTAACTCGTTATATATATTGTATCATATCCCTGCATGGCCCAAAAGAGGCCGCCCCGTTACGCAACCCGGGGCGGCCTCTGATCATTCTATATTATTTCCTGTACTTTTCAACGAACCGTGCCATCCGCTTCAATGCTTCCTTGATGGTTTCCATGGAAGCAGCGTAGGAAATGCGGACATGATTTTCTCCGCAGGCACCAAATGCCGTGCCGGGAACGACGGCCACTTTTTCTTCCTTGACCAGTTTTTCACAGAATTCTTCGCTGTTCATACCCGTGCAGCTGATATCGGGGAAGATGTAAAAGGCGCCTTTCGGTTCAAAAACGGGAAGACCCATATCGACCAGGCCTTTATAAATGACTTTGCGCCGTGCATCGTATTCCTGACGCATGGATTCCACGTCAGCGGCGCAGTCCCGGAGAGCGGTGATGCCGCCGTACTGGGCCTGCGTATTGGCACACATGATCATGTACTGGTGCAGCTTCAGGATATTGGCCAGACCGTCCCGCGGGGCACAGACATAGCCCAGGCGCATGCCCGTCATGGCGTAGGCCTTGGAAAAGCCGTTGAGTACAATCGTCCGTTCGCGCATATCCGGCAGGTTGGCAAAGGACGTAAATTTCGTATCGCCGTATATGAGTTCGCAGTAGATTTCATCGCTCATGACGACCAGGTCGTGTTTCTTGACAAATTCCGCAATGGGCAGCAGTTCTTCCCGGGTCATGACCGTCCCCGTCGGGTTATTGGGGTAGCCCATGACGAGAGCTTTCGTCTTCGGCGTCACGACCTGTTCCAGCGCTTCGGCCGTCACTTTGAAGTCATCTTTGGCATAAGTCGGCACGAAAACGGGAACGCCACCGGCAGCTTCTACGGCAGCCGGATAGGCTACGTACGCCGGATCAGGAATGATGACTTCATCCCCCGGTTCGGTCAGTGCCAGGAGAGCCATGGTCAGCCCTTCCGAAGCCCCTACGGTAACCATGATTTCATCGACTGGATCGTAATCGACACCATAGCGGTCATGGAATAATTTTGCAATTTCCTGCCGCAGTTCGATGAGGCCCGAATTGGCCGTATAGCTGGTCTGCCGGGCATCAATACTGGCTTTCATCGCTTCGCATACCTTGTCCGGTGCCGCAAAGTCCGGTTCGCCGATACTCAGGGACAGCACGCCCGGTATCTGATTGGCAATATCGAAGAACTTACGGATCCCCGACGGCTTGATAACCTGCACGTTTTTCGAAATCTTGTCATCCCAATTCATAATACGCACCACCTTATTTAGATTGTTTCTCTCTGCGCATACTGGATATGCACGTATCTTGTATCTTTATAGTATACCTTATACTTGCCGATTGCAAGGTTTCTATTTTAGGTTTATCGTTTATCCTGCGAAACTTTTAAGGTTTGTCAAAGAGATATTCTTCCCGTTCCACCACCTTGCCATTGCGGATATAGACCCGCGGCACGCGGCGGTTGATATTACACATGATTTCATAATTGATGGTCCCAGCCTTGTCGGCCAGTTCTTCAATGGGGATGAACTGATCGCCCTGACGGCCAAATAATACGACTTCATCACCGGCCCGGCAGTTCGCTTCTCCCGTAATATCGATCATGCACTGGTCCATGCAGATAGTCCCCACCTGGGGAACGCGATGGCCGTGGAACAGGACTTCCGCCTTCCCCGACAAGGCCCGCATGTAGCCATCGGCATAACCGACGGGAAGAGTCGCTATCTTACGACGCTGGTCACAGGTAAAATGACGGCCATAGCTGACGGTGGCCCCGGCATCGATGAGCTTGACGTGGGCCACGCAGCAGCGCAGGGACATGACCGGCCGGAAATCAAACCCGGCAAGAGATACGTCATGGCTCGGCTGGCAGCCGTACTGGATGATGCCGGGACGGACCATGTCGAGATGATACCGGGGCAGTTCCAGCGTCGCCGCACTGTTGCAGCAGTGTCGGATGGGGATGTGGACTCCTTCATCTTCCAGGCGGCTGCAGACCCACATAAACCGCTTGAACTGTTCATGCGTAAAGGTCTTGTCCTTCTCATCGGCTACGGCAAAATGAGTGAATATCCCCCGGATTTCGATGCGCGGCAGGGCGGCAATTTCCTTGATGACGGAAATGCTTTCCTCATCGGGCAGGAATCCGATACGGCTCATACCGGAATCAATGGCAATATGAACCTGCAGGGTCTGGCCCAGGCGGGACGCTTCCGACGAAAAGTATTCGGCATTCTTCAGATTGAACACGGCCGGCTCAATATGATAGGCCAGGAGTTCTTCCGTCCTCCGTCCGTCCGTATGGCCGAGGATGAATATATTCTTGGTAATCCCCGCATAGCGGCGCAGTTCCACCGCTTCATCCAGACTGGAAACGGCAAAGCAGTCGGCCCCGTTTTCCGCAAAGGTACGGGCCAGTTCGACGGCACCGTGGCCATAGGCATTGGCCTTGACAACGGCCGCAATCCGTACATCCGGCCCGACATGACGGCGGATGACCTGCATATTATGAGCGGCCGCGTCGAGGTCGATCTGGGCCCAGAGGGCGCGGCGCGTAAAATTTTCAGTCGTGCTGTAGACATCCATCATATACTCAGCTTCTTTCCTCTCGTAGTATGGGATTTTTGTACATCTACGGTCTATTTTATCACACTTACGATATAACTGAAACGTAAAACCACTATTTCTTTTTCCTTTTACTTATGTATACAATTTACAGAATACAAAAAAATGTATGAACCCTTAACCCTTTTCCCCTGTTTTTTGCTACAATACAATGTATACAATACAACACGGGTATAATAGGAGGATACAATGAAAGACTCATATATCAAATTCATTCTGGCAACGGTCATCTTTGGCACCAACGGCATCATTGCCAGTCATATTCCCTTATCGAGCTATGAAATCGTACTGTGCCGTACGGTCCTGGGCGGGACCTTCCTGCTCATCCTGGCCCTCTGCCGCCGGCAGTGGCACGTACTCTTTACGGCACCGCGCCGTTCCCTCGTCTGGCTGGTACTGTCGGGCATATTCCTGGCCGGGAACTGGCTTTTCCTGTACGAAGCCTACCAGCAGATCGGCGTCAGCCTGGCCACACTCATCTGCTATTTCGGCCCCGTCCTCATCATGATTCTGTCACGGTTCGTCTTTCACGAACCGTTCACCCTGCCCAAAGTGGCCGGCATGATCATCGTCACCGGCGGCATGATCTGCATCAATGGCGCCGATTTTCAGGCCAACGGCCTCTCATGGGGACTCGTGTGTGGCCTGCTGTGCGCCCTGTGCTTTGCCCTGCTCATCGTCGCCATGAAAAAAACAGCCGGCATAAGCGGGATCATATCTCCTGCCTGTCAGCTGCTCGTCGCCTCCCTTGTCGTAGGCCTCGTGACCTGTACCATGTCCTCCGGCCCGGCCGCACTGGACGGCACGGCCATCGCCTGCATTCTCTGCCTGGGCATCGTCAATACGGGTATCGGCTACTCTCTCTATTTCTCCGGTATTCAAAACCTGTCTGCCCAGACCGTCTCCATCTGCGGCTACATCGAACCCCTGACGGCCCTGGCCCTGTCGGGACTGCTCCTCGGCGAAGTCCTGACAGCCGTACAGTGGCTGGGGGCCGTCCTCGTCCTGGGCGGCGTAGCCCTGTCCGAGTTATGGCACCGGAGAGCCTGATGGCGGCGTGCGCCGGTCCGTCATATGGCCGCTTTTCCATGCCCAGAGCGTAAAGGCAATGTACAGCCCCATGACGGCCAGGACGCCATAGAAGATAGCCACGTATCCCACATGGCCGGCCAGGGTCCCCAGGAGGACAATGCCCAGGCATGTTCCCAGGTCCATGGTGTTGTAATAGGTCGCACTGGCATTGCTGCGCCGCGCCGGAGCCACCACATTAAACAGCCAGGTCATGATGGCCGGCATGAGAAGTCCGGCACCCAGGCCATAGAAAACCGAACCACACAGCAGATAGATTGGTGAATGAGCCGTACAGATCATGAAAATAGCAACACTGTACAGGAGTACGCCGGGAAACATGACGGAGAACGGGCCGTGACGGTCATAGACTTTGCCGCCAACTACCCGGGAGAGAAACACGAATAACGTGCCAGACACAAAGAACAGGCCGGCATAGGCGATGTGCGCTTCTTCCGCCATGAGCGGCAGGTACGTATTGACCGACGCATAGACGAAGCCAAAGAGGAAGGAAATAACGCCCGGCACGGCCGTCCCTTCTTCAAAGAAATGATGCAGAAGGGAAATCCGTTCCTTCTTCACCTGCCCTGCCGGCCGTTCCGGAACCCGTGCCAGCAGGAACAGGGTCATGGACACGATACAGGCCGCCGAAGCCAGGGCAAACAATATCTGCGGCGGAAATGCCGAGAAGACCGCCACCCCGACAGCCGGTGCCGATCCCATGGAAATCGTGTTGCCCAGACCGAAATACCCGACGCCTTCCCCGCGGTGCTCCGGCGGTATGACCTCGACGGCCAGGGCCGCCGCGAACGTCGTAGACAGCCCAAAGCCAAATCCATGGAGGATACGGGCCGTCAGAAGTCCGCCGAATGTCGGGAACAGCCCGTATCCCGCCGTGGCGACGAGGGACGTCAAAAGTCCCAGGAAGAGACAGCGTTTCTTCCCCAGTCTGCCTACGAGGGCGTCCGTAAACAGCCGCACAACGATGGCCGACAGGGCGAAGATACCGGCAATGATGCCGATTTCACCGCCGCTGGACCCGATGGAAGCGGCGTACATGGCAATGGTCGGGACGAGCATATGAAAATTGACAAACAACAAGCCGTTCCCTACTGTAATAAGAATAAAATTCCCGTTCCAAATGCGATTCTGCTGATTCACTATATTCACCTGATAGCATAAAATATTTCACTACGTTTTAAATAATTTATAAAGGGAAAGGAGCTGCCGCAGTGAGGACAGCTCCTTTTTAGGCCTTATTATTGCGAAATGCCTTTTTGTTTGCGCACATAGGCAGCTGCGCTGATACCGGCCTGGGCTCCTTCGTACACGGCCTTGGCAATCTGCAGCAGACCACCTGTGGCATCGCCGGCGGCGAACAGGCCTGGAACGGCCGTCGCCATGTGTTCATCGACGAGGATATGCGAGCCCGAAAGGGGCGCCCCGATTTTACGGGCCAGGTCCGCACTTCCTGCCACACCACTGGCGACAAATACACCGGCCGCTTCAATCTGGCTGCCATCCGCCAGACGGACTGCCGATACGCGGTCCGTGCCTTCTACGGCCTCTACGGGCTGGGTGCATACAGCCAGCCCTTCCGGTACACCGGCAGGCGCATCGCTGCCATTAGTGCAAAGTGTGACTGAAGAGGCAACAGGCAGCAGCACCTGCGCTTCGTGCAGGGCGTATTCTCCGCCGCCGAGGACGACGACGGGCTTTTTCCGGTAGAAAAAGGCATCGCAGATAGCACAGTAGCTGACACCCTTTCCTTCCAGCTCACGGAGCCCCGGGATGGGAAGACTCTGACGGGCCGCACCAGTCGCCAGGATAATGCTGCGCGTTTCGATTTTCTCCGTCGTCGTTTCCACGACAAAATGAGTCAGCGTATCATCCATGCCGATCCAGACGACTTCCGCTTCCTTGAAAAGGACGCCGAGGCGCCGTGCCCCGGCTATCCCCCGGCTGGCCAGCTCAGCTCCGCTGACCGGTTCGGGAAATCCGTAATAATTTTCAATGAGCTCCGCCTTTTCCAGGGCCCCCGTGCCTTTGGACAGCACCTCTACGGACAGCCCTGCCCGCCGGGCATAGAGCGAAGCCGAAACGCCGGCCGGGCCGGAGCCAATAATGATGACATCAGTCATAAGTACCTCCTATTTGTACAATGCCAGCAACTTTTTGAATGCCGGCAGGCTGCGGCGGATCATATCGGCATCGACGCAGTAGGAAATGCGGGCATATCCCGGGCAGGCAAACTCATCAGCTGCCACCAGGAGGATATTAAATTTCTTGGCATTTTCCATGAACTGCAGCGAATTTCCATCAGGCGCTTTTACGAACAAATAAAACGCTCCCGACGGATAAACACAGTCGTAGCCCATCTTCGTCAGATTATCATAGATAAGATGACGGTTCTTGTCGTACTCGCTGATGTCCGCCGTCGCCCCGCGTACGGCCGCAATGACCCGCTGGTACGTACTGGGCGCGCAGACATAGCCATACATGCGGGCCGTCCCCAGGATGGCCGTCATGAGATATGCATGATCGTCCACCGTCGGCGGCACGAGGATATAGCCGATCCGTTCACCGGGCAGGCTCAGGGACTTGCTGTACGAATAGGTCACGATCGTATTGTCATAATAATGCGGCAGATAGAGAATGGGGAGATTGTCGTAGACGATTTCCCGGTACGGTTCATCGGAAATAAGGAAAATAGGATGACCGATTTCTGCCGACTTCTCCTTCAAAAGGGCCGCCAGCCTGCGGATCGTATCTTCCGAATAGACTGTCCCCGACGGATTATTAGGCGAATTGACGATAATCGCCCGCGTATGCGGCGTAATAGCCTTTGCCACCCCTTCGATGGACAACTGGAAATGCTCCGTATCGGGCGGAACGACGACGCATTTGGATCCGATGGGTTCGATGAAGATGCGGTATTCCGGATAGAACGGCGCAATGACGATGAACTCATCGCTCGTATCTTCCTGCAGGGCCCGGATGATGACCGCCAGGGAAGCCGAAGACCCGACGGTGAGATGGAAATTGTCCGGTCCGACGCCGGCATCATAAGTTTCATTCATATAATCGGCCAGATACTGGCGTACTTCCAGCAGGCCCCGGGCATTGGTATAACTGTGGATTTCCCGGCTCGTCTTATGATCGAGCATGTCGATGATGGCTTCCTTGACGCAATCCGGTGCGGGAATCGACGGATTTCCCAGACTGAAATCATAAATATGTTCCCAACCGATTTTCGCCGCCTGGGCCTGTCCATATTCGAATAATTCACTAAACTTGGAGCGCACGGCCCCCAATTCATACATTTTTTTATCTGCCATCGTATATCCCCCTCCGGTTCTGCCATGGCGGCAGCCCCTCTCACTGAATATCGCAAATCATGTAATCAGACAAATTACAAAGCACAAATGATATTGTACCATGTTTTACACCGCATTTCTATCCTTTACGGCAGAGCAATGTGCCATTTTTCCCCGCTTCACAACGTCAGCCGGTGGAACACCGTACCATCCATCTCTTTCCAGGTCACGTCCCGGCCGGAAAGGACCAGGTACGAATGAGGGCTGTCTTCCTTGGGAAGAGCGGCCGAACCGGGATTCAGGTACAATACGCCTCCGTCCAGCTCCTCCCAGGCCGGCACGTGCGTGTGGCCATGAAGGAGGACATCGCCCGGGGAAAGGGGCGGCAGGTGGTCCTTGTGGAACACATGGCCATGAGTGGCAAAAATCGTCCGATCCTCTACGAGGAGCAGGCACGAATCAGACAGGATGGGAAAGGGCAGTACCATCTGATCGACATCGGCATCACAATTTCCCCGTACAGAAGAAACGGGGACCGTAAGACCGGACAACATGGCTATGACCGCCCTGGGATCGTACTCCCGGGGAAGGTCGTTGCGCGGCCCATGATACAAAATATCGCCCAGGAGCAGCAGCCGTCCGGCCCGTTCCCGTTCCACCGCTTCCATCAGCAGCCGGCAATAGTAAGCCGAACCATGAATATTTGAAGCTATCACTATATTCGTCACAGTACATCCTCCTCATTTCAGGCTCCGGGCCAGCAAATACGCCAGCTGCTTCCGGTCCAGACTGCCTGCATGCTTGTCTAAGATCGTCCCGCCGCGGCCAATCATGAACCACTGGGGTACTTCATATACATTATATATACCGGCCGTTTCCATACTGGCAAAATACAAGGGCATATCGTACGGCCAGGCAGACTCAATCTGCTGCCGCGCCGCCTCTCCCCGGTCCAGGCAGACGACGACAAAATACACCTCCCGGCCCTGCTCCCGGTACATCTCATCCAGAACCGGCAGCTCTTTTGCGGCCATATCGCTCCAGCTCATCCAGAAATACAGGAATACGGGCTTCTTATTATATAGCGACTGGATCGACACGGAATGACCGGCCTGGTCGGTCAGGGACACATTGTGGGCCAGCACCTCCGTCTGCGAGCGGGATACCGCTTCGGCCTCCTTGATTTCCTCCTTCGTCAGGACATGGGGATACGGCTCCGGCAGATACCCGATGGTCAGGCCAATGCAAAGCAACGTCAGCAGCACAACAACTTTCTTCCTGAGTGGCAGTTTCCTCCACATGTCTTTCATATCATTTCCTCCATGCCCATAACATATTATGTAAATAATTGTACCATAGTAAGGCCAGAGAAAGAAGTGGAATTGGCAGGCGGAAAGGGCCGTAGGCCGGGAAGGACCGTTGATCGTAGTTCGTAGGTCGTTCATCGAAGGGGGAAGAGCCTCAGATAGCGGCTGGCAGCTGGCGTTCAGTGGTACGGACGTAAACAAGCACCTGCAATTTCTCACAGATGCTTGTTTTAGTAAAACTTTACTACATTTATTAATATTCTTTAGGCTGTTTATTTTCTGACCGGTAGAATTTCTGAACCGTTAACCGGTATACCTCTACTTATCGATCAGGTACTCGTCCATACCATCAAAAAAGCCTTCCCTGATCATCTTCTGAACCCTGGGAGTTTTAAACACTTCTTCAATAGGGGTATCCCATTCACCCGAATTACGTACCCTGTAATCACATATTCTAGCTAGTAATTCTCTTTGAGCATCTTCAGGAAAACGTTTCCAGGTATCGTCTTCATACCACGTTTCCAATGACTCTATATCAGCGTTTTTTATATCTTCTACAGTCATCATCAGACCGCATCCCCTGTCAGAATTGCATAGGCTTTCTTATATTTTTCTACCCGTTTCAAATCCTTGTCTGTCACTTTCGGCAGACGCGATAAATCCATATTATTTCTTAAATCTGCTTTTTTTACAGCAATGGCCAGTGCGTTCCCGGATTTTTTTACTCCCCGCACATAGTCCAGATACGGGACCGCATCATCATGGGTCAAAAGAGAAACGGCATCAGCTATCTCTTTTCCGAATAAGGAAAAAAGAGTTTCCTTCGTCATCTCCGTATCCTCTAACGTGTCATGCAACATGCCGACTACAGCATAGTCTTCTCCCAGAGGCAATACCGCGTTAGAAACAGACGTTAAATGGCACATATAAGTTTTCCCCGCCTTATCAGTCATATCAGCATGATATTTTTCAGCTACTTCAACGGCTAAAGAAAGTTTCTTTCCCACTTCTACCAATCCTCTTTTCCTAATTCACATACCGTAGGGAAATCTTCAAATTCCCCTGTTTCCCAGTTATAGTCTCTGTCACTAAAGTAATCCGAAGCTCTGACAATCGCTATGATACCAGATGGACCCCGTTTCTATTCATTATAACATATTCGTCCCCTTACGGGGATGAAGGTAATGTACATTAGGGTCAATGATTGGCAAGAGTCAAATCGCAATTTCCGTTTCCGTCCCCTTGCGGGGATTAAGGTAATGTACAGCACCCCTTACGAAGCCTGTATTTATGCAGGTTTACGAGGCGGTTTGCGGGGCGGATTCTGATTTTCTTGATTTTATAGCATTTTCAGTGATACTCATCTTCAGAATTTCCGCTATCCCGCATGGTTGTCACAGCGGGGCGGATTTTCCATTTTTCCTGAAAATTCGTTTTTATTATACCACATCCAGCTTCAAAAGGGTACGCCGCTTTTCCTTCATACAGTATCCCTGCAAGCACCACTCCCTTGCTGCATGTAACTTGGTTGATAGTTCAACTAAGTTGCATGCAAACTCTTGTACAAGGCTGATTTTTCCAGCTTCATAAAAAATACCCACAAAGCTCTCCATAATGAGCTTCGTGGGCATGTCAGCAGTACCAGAGCTGATATTAAAGGCCTGGAAGTATGTCTCCGTATTGTTCATCAATGTGTTTTTTTAGATTCTGGAAAGCAGGAATATATACTTGGATAATCTTCGTTACCAGGCGCTTAGCTGCTTTACCATCATAAAGATGTGTCATGTCATTTCGATCTCTGAGCATCACCAGGAAAATGTCCGGATCGACAAAATCATAGACGGCGTACGCTTCCTTAATGATTTCCCGCGGTGAACCACTATGAGCTGCATTACGGCCTTCATATTTCAATAATTCCTTTAATAATTTCCACGTCAATTCAAATTGCAGGGAGAATTTGTTGATAATGCCGCTGAGTATAAATTCGTTATCTAAATCTTCCTTTCCGGCACTGGCCAGTACGGCCAGATTGGAACAAAAATTTTCATATTTTTTCATAAAGCGTGACACCTTCTTTCTGAATCATAGTCCGAAATTCTGGTTCCAATGGATTATCCAGATTAATGATATCAAATTTCAATAATGTCCATGTGTTTTCCTCCACATCCAGGCAGAATTGTGTGAAATCCCCCCCAGAGACAGCAAGGTCTATGTCACTGGCACGTCCATAATCTCCCCGTGACCGGGACCCAAAAAGAATAACTTTTTGCACTCCCCATTTGCTGGCAATGGTACCTATTTCTTTTATTAATTCTTCACTGAGTCCTGTTTTCTGTATATCCATTGTATCTGTCATATACATCACCTGAAATATGTTTGTATAAAACGGTATATATCCGTATCTCATTGCATCATAAATGCGATATAGTCATTTCTATATAATAGTTATATTTATTATATCATTACGGATTTCTCTACTCAACACTAAGAACACTGCGTTAGTGTCAGCTTTTTATCAGTGAAATGCTCCATTTTTTACTACCCATCCCGGCCCTGCGGCTTTTTCTTTAAACTTGAAACTATCCCTTTCCCGCATGCAAAAAAACTCACGGCTGGAAGCGTTTCCAGTCGTGAGTTCTGTGTCGATGTTACATAGATGATATATATTAGTGATGGAACAGGCGCAGGTGGGTCATGGCCATGGCTATGCCGTATTTGTCGCAGGTTTCGATGACGTTGTCGTCACGGATGGAGCCGCCGGCCTGGGCGATGTAGTCTACACCGCTACGATGGGCCCGTTCGATGTTGTCGCCAAAGGGGAAGAAGGCGTCGCTGCCCAGGGCTACACCGTGAAGCTGGGCAATCCAGGCTTTCTTTTCTTCCCGTGTGAGCGGTTCCGGTTTTTCCGTGAACAGATCCTGCCAGATGCCGTCGGCCAGGACGTCTTCGTAGTCATCGGAAATGTAGACGTCGATGGCATTGTCCCGGTTCGGACGGCGCACGTCGTCGCGGAAGGGCAGGGCCAGGACTTTCGGGTTCTGGCGGAGCCACCAGATGTCCGCTTTGTTGCCGGCCAGGCGGGTGCAGTGTACACGGGACTGCTGTCCGGCACCGACGCCGATGGTCATGCCGTCTTTGACGTAGCAGACGGAGTTGGAC